>DASYUM010000329.1:0-12435 GCA_036001225.1 Candidatus Methylomirabilota bacterium
ACGGTGGTCGCGTCGGACGGCCCGCCCTGGGTCATGACGTAGACCGGCGCGAAGAGGAGGAAGTTGATCGTCGTGTCGGCGATCACCACGAAGAGGATGGTCCGCATGAGCAAGGGGAGCGTGACCCGCCGGAAGAACTGCCAGGCCGAGGCGCCGTCGAGGATGGCCGCTTCCCGGAACACGACCGGGATCGCCTGCAGCCCGGCCAGGAAGATGACCATCCAGTACCCGACCCCTTTCCAGGTCACCATCGCGATCACCGCGCCCATCGCCTGCCGGGCGCTGACCAGGAACGGCTGGGGCGGGACGCCGACGACCGCCAGCAGGCTGTTCACCAGGCCATTGTCGGGGTTGTACATGAGGTCCCAGATGATGCTGGCCACCACCAGCGAGACGACGGCGGGGACGAAGAAGATCGAGCGGAAGACCACCATCCCGGGGAGCCGGCGGTTGACGAGGACGGCCAGCCCGAGGGCGAGCACGACCTGGACCGGCGTGACGACCGCGTTGAACAGGAAGGTGTTCCAGCACGCCCGCCAGAAGAGCGGGTCGGCCAGCAGCTCCCGGTAGTTGCCGAGGCCGATCCAGGTCCGCCGGCCCGAGATCGCCTCGTAGTCGAAGAGGCTGGCCCCGAGGCCGACCAGGATCGGGTAGAGCTTGAAGAGGAGGAGGCCGGCCAGGGCGGGGGCGACGAAGAGATAGGGCGCGGCCAGGGCCGCCGCCGCGCCCCGCCTCCGTCGCATCGCGAGCGCTACTTCTTGTAGCGGGCCAGGACGGCGTCGATCCGGGCCACCGCGGTGTCCAGCTCGCGCTTGGCGTCACCGCCGTCGATCACGTTGCGGATCGCCGCTCGCAGGAGGTCTTCGTATTCCCGCCAGGCCGGCGTGCCGGGCCGCCGGATGGCGGTGTGGGTGATCTCGTAGTAGAAGAGGCTGTTGGGCAACTGCTGGAACTCCTCGGGGAAGGCGTCGAAGGTGGATTTCCGCACCGGCATGTAGTTCATGATCTTGAAGTTGTCCTTCGCCTGCTGGACGTTCGAGTAGGCGAGGGCGAAGGCGGCCGCTTCTCTCGGATGGCGGGTCTTCTTGTAGACGCCGGCGTGCCAGGCGCCGGTGGGCGTGACCGGCTTCTTGAAGACAGGATGGGGCGTGACCGCCCACTTGGTCTGGGGGAAGAGGCGCTTGAGCACGTTGACGTGCGGCGAGTTGGCGAGGAACAGCGCCGCCTGACCGCGCCCGAAGGCGTCGGGGATCGGCTTCTTCGGGGACACCGCGTGCTTGCCGTAGAGGTCGCCGTAGAACTGGAGCGCTTCCACCGCCTCCGGGCTGTTGAGGAAGCCCGCGGTCTTGGCCCCGTCGGGGCTGAGAGCCTGGGCGCCGTTGGACTGGAGGAGCGGCAGGATCTGGTAGGGCCGGTCCACCTGCTCGACCACGAACCCCCACACCGCGGTGGTCCCGTCGGGCGCCTTCTTGGTCAGCTTCTTCGCCGCGTCGAGGAGCTGGGCCCACGTCCAGCGCTTGTCGGGGCTCGACGGCGGCGTGATCCCGGCCTCCTTCAGCATGTCGAGGTTGTAGAAGACGGCCTGGCTCGACGACGACCACGGGAGCGACAGGATCTTTCCCCCGTAGGTCGCGATCTGCCGCTCCTGGTCGAGGAAGTCCTCCCAGTCCCGCTTGTCCACGTACTCGTCGAGCGGGAGCAGCACGTCCTGGTAGCCGTAGGAGGCGACCAGCGGGCTGTCCACGTCGAAGACGTCCACCCCGGTCCCCGACGCCAGGGCGACCGACAGCTTCTGAAAATACTGGTCGAAGGGCACCTCGACGAACTCGACCTTCACGGTGGGATTGGCCTTCTCGAAGCGCTCGATGGTGAGGAGGGCGGCCTGCCGGCGCGGATCGCCCCGCGCCACGCTGAGGAACTTCAGGGTGACCTTGTCCTGGGCCTCCGCCACCAGGCTGGCGGCGGCCGCGAGGCCGAGCAGGACGAGCAGGGTGAGCGCGAGCCTGCGCATGGGTACGCCTCCTCTACCCTTTGAGGGCTCCCCGCAGCGCGGGGAGGAATCGAGCCATGAACCGCGCATCGTCGATCCCCACGCAGACGTCGACCGGCCCGCCCCGCGGCTGGCGGAGGCCGGCCCCCATCCCGCGGCCGACGCCGAGCGTCTGGCCATAGGTCGCCTCCCCCCGCAGCTCGACCCCGATCTCCCGCCGCTCGGTGACGACCACGTCGCGGTCGACGGCCACCGCCACCGCCAGCGGATCGTGGAGCCAGCACCCGTCGAGCCCGCGCCGGGCCCGGACGAAGTGGAGCCAGGGGGTACAGATCCGCCGCAGAAAGGCCGCCGCCGCCGTGTCGGCCGCGGTGACCGCCTCGAGGTCCTCGAGGGTCAGGCAGGTCCGGGTGGTCACGTCGAGCCCGACCATGGTGAGCGGAGCCCCCGACCGGAAGACGACGTGAGCCGCCTCGGGATCGTTCGCGAGGTTGAACTCGACCGGCGCGATGCCGGGGTGGTTGCCGTGGAGGTTGCCCCCCATGAAGACGATCTCGCGCACGGCCGAGACGACGGCCGGGTCGAGCAGCAGCGCGAGGGCGACGTTGGTGAGCGGCCCGATCGGCACCAGGGTGATCGCGCCGGGGGCCCCGAGGACGGTCTCCACGATGAACTCGGCCGCCCGGATCGACTGCGGGCGGAGCCCCGGGGTCGGCCGCGGCACCCCCGCCCACAGTTCGTGGGCCAGCGGGTCGTCGCGCCGCGCGCGGAGAAAGGCCGTGATCTCGGCCCGCTCGCGGACGAGCGCCCGGGCCGCGCCCGGGTAGACCGGGATGTCGGGACGCCCCAACGCCTCCAGCGACGCCAGCGCGGAGGCGACGGCGTCTTCCAGCTCGACGTTGCCGGCGACCACCGTGAGCCCCTCGACGAGCAGCTCGGGGCTGCCGAGAGCGAACGCGATCGCCAGCACGTCGTCGATGTCGGCCCCGGGGATCCCGGCGCTGGGATCGGTGTCGATGATGACGCGGGTCGGCGGGGCTATCGCCGACATCTCGGCCGCGGAGGGGTCTGAGCCCAAGGCGGACTCGACCAGGTCACTCGATCACCTTGTCCGCCCGGATGCGGACAGACGGCGGGATCATGACGCCGATCTCCCGGGCGGTGCGGAGATTGAGGGCGAGCTCGACCTTGTCGTAGTTCTCGACCGGCAGGTCCTTCGGGTGGGCCCCAGCCAGGATCCGCTGGACATGCTTCGCCGACAGCCGGCCGACCTCGCGGTAGTTGTGACCGTAGCTGGCCAGGGCCCCGTCGACGACCAGGCTGGTCTCGTGGAACATCGTCGGCAGCCTCTTGACCCGGGTGGCGTCGATGATCAGCAGCGCCTGGCTCGTCACCATCGCGCCCGGGGTGTGGAAGTAGGCCTGCACTTCCCCCGACCTGAGTCCCTGGAGGCCCAGACGGAGCTCCTCGACCGAGCCCACGCGTCGCTCGACGAGCTGCACCCCCAGCTGCCGCGCGGCCTCGCGACCCAGCCGGGCGTTCTCCGTCGTCACCGCCTCGCCGGGGTTGTAGAAGGTCACCACCTGACGGAGCCTCGGGATCATCTCCTTCAAGATCTCCAGGCGCTTGGCGGTCAGGTCGCGCGAGAGGCCGTGGACGCCGGTCAGCCGCCCGCCCGGCTTCGCAAGGCTCTCCACCAGCCCGGACGCGACCGGATCGGCCCCGGCGTAGAAGACGATGGGGGTCTGCGCGGCCCCCCGTTTCACCTCGATTGCGACGCCCGCGGTGACGGCGTAGATGAGGTCGACTTTCCGCCGTTCGAGATCCCTCGCCGCCTTCTCGGCCGCCTTCAGATCGTGCGTTGTCTCCCGGATGTCCAGGACGAAGTGTTTGCCCTCTTCGAGCCCGAGGTCCCGGAGCCCCTGCCGCAGTCCGTCGACCACCACGTGGTGGTGGCCGCGGAAGTGGATGATCCCCACGCGGGGGACGTTCCCGGGTGTCTGGCCCCCGGCGACGTACGGCGCGGCCAGGAGACCGAGCATCAGGGCAACTCCGAGGACGAGCCGTGAAGCCGTCATGCGCCTCCTTCCGCCTCGGTCTTGCGACGCCTCAGCATAGCTCGGGTCGTAGCTCCGAGAAATGCCCGTTGTCAGCCGACCTCCGGTATGGGTCCATCTAATTTAGACAGCGCATCGCGAAATCACCACTCTCCGTGCCGGTGGGCTAGAACCAAAGCACACGGGCGCGGAGGCCGAAGTCGGCCAGGAGCTCCGAGGCCGGGCCCGTGTGGGTGACGGCGCCGCGGTCGAGGACGTAGACGCGATCGGCCAGGGCGAGGGCGAGGTCGAGGTTGTGCTCGACCAGCAGGATGGCCGTGCTCCCGCGGAGGCCGGCCACGGTGGCGTAGACTTCCTCCACCACCACCGGCGCCAGCCCCTCGAAGGGCTCGTCGAGGATGAGGAGTCGGACGTCGCCGACCAGCGCGCGGGCGATCGCCAGCATCTGCAGCTCGCCGCCGGAGAGCGCGTCGGCCCGGACCCGCCAGCGGGCGCGGAGCTTGGGAAAGCGCTCGAGGAGCCGCGCCTCGGCGGCGGCGGCGCCGGCGCCGTTGCCCCGCGAGAGGCGGGCGATGCGGAGATTGTCGGCCACGGTCAGGTTGGGGAAGATCCGCCGTCCCTGGGGGGCCAGGCCGATGCCGAGGCGCGCGATCCGCTCGGGCGCCTGGCCTGCGATCTCCCGGCCCTGGAAGCGGATCCGGCCCCGGCGCGGCGGCCGGAGGCCGGTGATCGTGTTGAGCGTCGCCGTCTTGCCGGCCCCGTTCCGGCCGAGCAGGGCGACGACCTCGCCGGGCCCGACCACCAGCGAGACCCCGTGGAGGATGTGACTCTTGCCGTAGTAGGTGTCCACGCCTTCCAGCGCGAGGAGCGGTTCGGCGTCGGGCCGCGCGCCCGGCGTCGCGGCCGCCGGGCCCCGCGGTCGTTCGCGGCCGCCGAGGTAGGCCGCCCGCACCTCCGGGTGCCCCTGGATCATCGGGGGCGGGCCGTCGGCGATGACCCGGCCAAGATGGAGCACGGTGATGCGGTCGCAGAGGGCGAGGACGCGGTCGATGTCGTGCTCGATGAGGACGACGGTGACCGCGCGCGCCAGCCCCTTGATGAAGGCGGCGACCCGCTCCCGTTCGGCGGGGGACAGTCCGGCCAGCGGCTCGTCGAGGAGGAGGACCACCGGGCGGGTGGCGAGGGCGATCCCGATCTCGAGCAGCCGCTGGCCGCCGTAGGAGAGGCTGGAGGCGGGCGCCGCCTCCAGCCCCACCAGCCCCACCCGGCGGATGATCTCCTCGGTCTCGCGGGTGATCGCGGCGAAGGCCCGGGCCGGGCGCCAGAGGTGGAAGCGGTGGGGGCTGCGGGCCTGCACGGCCAGCCGCACGTTCTCGAAGACCGACAGCTCGCGGAAGATCGTCAGGATCTGGAACGAGCGGGAGACGCCGCGGGCCACGATGCGGTGGGGCGCCAGGCCGGTGATCGGCGCGCCGCGGAAGTGGACGGCGCCGGCATCGGGCGGAAAGAGGCCGGAGAGCACGTTGAACAGGGTGGTCTTGCCGGCGCCGTTGGGGCCGATCAGACCCCGCAGCTCACCCGCCCGCACCTGGAGGTCCACGCCGTCCACGGCGGCCAGGCCGCCGAAGCGCTTGACCAGGCCGAAGGCTTCCAGCAGCACCTCGCCCGGCGCGGCCGCGCCGGCGGCAGGACCGTCGGCGCGGGGCGCGGGCGCGACCCGGGCCGCCATCGCGGCCAGGGCCTCCGCCTCCCGCCGGAGCGGCGCCGCCAGCCGGCGGGCCACGCCCAGGATGCCGTCGGGCGAGAAGAGGATGAAGGCCATGAACAAGAGCCCGAAGTAGAGGAGCCAGTTCTCGGTGTAGCTGGTGAGGACCTCGCGGAAGAGGACGAAGAACGCCGCGCCCACCGCCGGGCCCAGGAAGTGCCGCAGGCCGCCCACCAGCGTCATGGCCAGGATCTCGCCGGACATCGTGACGTGGACGAGGTCGGCGTAGACGAACTGCTTGAGGAGTCCGTGGAGCGCCCCCGCCAGCCCGGCGATCGTGGTCGAGAGGACGAAGGCGAGCCAGGCGTAGCGCCGGACGTCGTAGCCGACGAAGCTGGCCCGCCGCTCGTTCTCCCGGATCGCCTGGAGCACGGTGCCGAACGGCGAGTGCACGACCCGCCAGACGACGACGGCGCCCACGAAGACGATGGCGGCGGTCACCCAGTAGAACGTCCGCTGGTCGGCCAGGTCGAGGCCGAGCACGGGCGGGCGGGCGATCCCGCCCAGCCCGCTCTCGCCGCCGGTGACCGCCGTCCAGCGGTACACGATGTAGAAGAACATCTGCGTGAAGGCCAGCGTCAGCAGCGAGAAGTACACGCCGCGCCGGCGGAGGACGAGGAAGCCGAGGACCGCGCCGAGCGCGGTCGCCCCCACGACCCCGGCGGCGATCGGGGCCACGATCCCCTTGACCAGGTGGAGCTGGGTCAGCGCCATCGCGTAGGCCGCCAGCCCGAAGTACGCCCCGTGGCCGAACGAGGTCAGGCCCGAGTAGCCGAGCAGCAGGTTGAAGCCGAACCCGACCAGGGCGAAGAGCGCGATCTCGCTCGCGACCGACACCGTGGTGCCGGCCCAGCCGACGACGCTGGGCAGCACGAGCAGGCCCCCGGCGAGCCACAGCAAGGGATGCCGGGCGAGGTCTTTCACTCGACGCGGGCCGATCACTCGAAGCGTTCCCAGCGCTCCCCCATCAGCCCGCGGGGACGCAGGAGGAGCACGAGGGCCATCAGTGCGTACATGGAGGCCTCGGCCGCCGGCGGCCAGAAGAGGACCGTGAGGGCGCGGATCAGCCCGACCAGGAGCCCGGCCACCACCGGGCCCCAGAAGCTGCCGAGCCCACCGATCACGACCACCACGAACGCCGCCGTCCCGATCTCGTTGCCCATCGCCGGGTAGATGCCGGCGAGCGGGGCCGACAGGACGCCGGCCAGCCCGGCCAGCGCCACCCCCACGCCGAAGACCGCCGTCAGGTACGGCCCCAGCCCGATCCCGAGCGCGCGCACCATCTCGGGGTCGCGGGTGCCGGCCCGCACCACCATGCCCCACGGGGTCTTCTCCAGGGCCAGCCAGAGCCCGGCGATCGCCAGCCCGGTGATGCCGATCACGACCAGGCGGTAGCGCGAGTAGACGAAGTCGCCGACGGTCACGAAGCCCCGGAGGGCGGGGGGGATCACGAATGGCTGGCCGGAGGCGCCCCACACGATCCGCACCGCCTGCTCCCCGACCATGGCGAGGCCGAACGTGAAGAGGAGACCGAGTAGGGGATCGCCCCGGTAGAGCCGGCGAAGGAACGCGATCTCGATCCCCATGCCGATCAGCGCGACCACGAGGGGCGAGACCACCAGGGCGCCGCCGAATCCGGCCGATCGCTGGACCTCCAGGGCCAGGTAGGCGCCGAGCGCGTAGAACGCCCCGTGGGCCAGATTCACCACGCCGCCCAGCCCGAAGATCAGCGACAGGCCGAGGGCCAGCGTCGTGTAGTAGGCGCCGACGACGAGGCCGTTGGCGAGGTGCTCGACGAGGATGACAGGCGAGATCGGCATGAGACGCCCTCTCCCTCCCGCGGCGGGGAGGGAGAGGGTCGGGGTGAGGGTGGGACCCGCGGCTAGATTGCCGGCATGTTGCAGGCGTTCTCCGCCTTGGTCGGCTGGATCATCTCGAGCGACTGGCCGGCGGCGGGCACCGGCTCCACGATCTCGAAGATGTCCCACTGGTCGCGGGACTTGGCCTTGTCCTTGACCTTGACCACGTACATGGTCTGGAGGAGCTGGTGGTCCCAGTCGCGGAACCACCCCTCGCGGCCCTTGAGGAGGTCGAACTTGGCGCCCTTCTCGAGGTGACGGACCAGGTCGGCGCTCGCGGTGCTCTTGGTCTCGGCGATCGCCTGCAGCACGATCCGGATCCCGACGTAGTCGCCCCACGCCTGGTTCTCGGGCGGCTTGCCGAAGCGCTTGCCGAAGCGCTCGGTGAACTCGGGCGACCCCTTCTCCTTGAGGTCGTGGTACCAGAGGCTCTGCCAGTAGCCGGAGAGCGCGTCCAGCCCGGCCGGCCAGAAGTTGCTGGTGTCCATCACGCCGCCCGACAGCTCGAAGGGCGCGCCGAACTCCTTGTACTGCTTCAGGAACGTCGTCTGGTCGGTCCCGGCCAGGTTCAGGTAGACGAGATCGGGCTTGATGGTGCGGAGCTTCACGATGTAGGCGGAGTAGTCGAGGGTCCCGGTCGGGATCATGTCGGTGCCGAGGTTCACGCCGCCGTTCTCGGCCAGGAAGCGGGAGGAGACCCGGTAGAGATCGTGGCCGAAGGCGTAGTCGGCGGTCAGGAAGTACCATTTGTGCCCTTTGATCTTCCCCGTCCGGGCCAGCCACACCCCGATGGTCTTGGTGTACATCGTGTTGCAGCCCTCGACGTGGAAGAGGTAGCGCTGGCAGCGCGCGCCCCGCCCCTCGTCGGAGTTCCAGCCGGTGTTCAGGTACATGATCTTCGCCCGCTGGGCGACCTCGCTGATGGCCAGGCCCGACGCGCTCGAGATCTCGCCGATCAGGAACGTCGCCCGGTCGCGCTCGATGAGCTTCTGGGCCTTGGTCACCGCGACGCCGGGATTCGGCGTGTCCTCGCTGATCAGCTCCACCTTGCGGCCGAGCACGCCGCCGGCCGCGTTGGCCTCGTCGACCGCCAGCTGGGCCGCCATGTAGGCGTAGGCCCCGGTGACGCCGAGAAAGCCCGTGCGGGGAGTGAGGTGCCCGACCTTGATGGCGTCCTGGGCGCGGAGGATGGCGGGGAACCCGAGGGTGCCGGTGGCGGCCGCCCCGACTCCGAGCTTCAACACGTCGCGGCGCTTCATGGCGGTCCTCCTTGGTGAGAGAGCGTCCCGGGGCCGACGCCGGGCACCATCGCACGGTGCCCGGATGCTGTCAACTGCGGCGGGCCGAGAGCCGAGCCGCCCTCGGACGACCGACGACGCCGGAATGCGAAGGCTATCGGCTCGCAGCGCGCGAGACGTAGCGGTTGCCGCGGATCCAGAACCGCAGCGCCAGATCGGCCGCGCGGGTGATCCCGACGCGCCGGCCGGTCGCGATGCCGCCGGCCCCGCCCGGGCCTCGCTCGATCGTGAGGCGGCCCCGCGTCAGGTCGGCGCCGTTCTGCCGCAGCGTGATCCCGAGCGCCTCGGTGAGCTTGGCCGGCCCGTTGGTGAGCCCGACGGCAACGGGGGGCAGGCCTCGCCGGCGGGCCATGACCGCCGCGCCGTCCACCGGCTCCAGCGCGCGGACGAGGACGCAGCCCGGGGTCCCCGGCGACCCCGCGATGGCGTTGAGGCAGGCGTGCATCCCGTAGGCCAGGAAGACGTAGGCCACGCCGCCCCGGCCGTAGAACAGCCCGTGGGACGACGGCCGGAAGGCCGCGTGCGAGGCCGCGTCCTCGGGCCCCAGGTAGGCCTCGGCCTCCACGATCCGCCCGGCCGTCAGCGCGCCGCCGAGGCGGGAGACGAGGAGACAGCCGAGCAGATCCCGGGCCACGTCCGGCGCGGGTCGCTCGTAGAACGTGCGCGGCAGGGGGGCGGCCGGCCTCAGAGCAGGCCACCATTGACGTCCACGATGGCGCCGTGGATGTAGCGGGCGTTGTCGGAGGCGAGGAAGAGGATGACCGCCGCCTGCTCCTCGGCATCGGCGATGTAGCCGAGCGGGATGCGCTCGGCCAGAGCGGCCTGGCGCTCGGTCGGCAGCGTACCGTGGAAGAGGGGCGTCCGGGTGGCCCCGGGCGCGACCGCGTTGACGCGGATCCCGTCGCGGCCGACCTCCTGGGCCAGGTGGCGGGTGAAGCCGATGACACCGGCCTTGGCCGCCGTGTAGGGGATCGAGTTCACCAGGCTCACGTGGCGACCGGCGATCGAGGCGACGTTGACGATGTGGCCGCGCCGCTGACGGCGCATGATCGGGAGGACGGCCCGGCAGGTCAGGAAGTGGGCCTTCAGATCGACGGCGAGGGTCCGGTCCCACTCCTCCTCGCTGACGTCCTCGATCCTGCCGGGCCGCCCGATGCCGGCGTTGTTCACCAGGACGTCGATCCGGCCGAACCGCTCCACCACGCTCCGCACCATCGTCTCGACGTCGGTGGCCCGGGCCACGTCGGTGGTGAACGCGGCGGCCGCGCCCCCGGGCCCGGCGATCTCCTCGGCCACGCGGTCGGGGCCCTTCAGATCGACGATGGCGACGGCGGCGCCCTCACGGGCGAAGCCGAGGCACGTCGCCCGGCCGATCCCGGTGGCGCCCCCGGTCACGATCACGACCTGCCCCTCGAAGCGCATGGGCGGTTCTTAGCAGGCGCCGGGGATACCGTCAAGCGACCGCGGGCCGGGCACGGGAGTTGCTCGTATCGAGGAGCGGGGGACGGAAATCGCGGCTGGACGGGGAACTCGGCGCGCTCGCCGGCTCGCGGACCAGACACTGCGTCGCCGATCGAATACACCGAAGGGAGGGCGCCATGGTTCGAGGGTGGTGGGCGTTTCTGTTCCTCGCGATCGCCGTGGCCGCGCCGGCCGCGGAGCCGGCGCGGCGGGGCGTCGTCGGCGACTGCGGTCCGCGGGAGACGCCGCCGGCCGGCAAGGTGACCCGCCAGCGCTGGGCCCAGGCCCGCATGGACGAAATGGCCAACGAACGGCTCCGCTGCCGCGAGCGCTTCCGCGACCCCCGGCAGGTCCAGGCGTGCGAGGCGGGGTACGAGCGCCGATTCCGCGTCTACAACGAGATGTACCTGGAGGCGGCCCGGGAGTAGACTCCCGGCCGGGAGCCGGCCATGGGACAATTCCGCGTCGTACTCATCGTGTATCCGCGGACCGGCGAGGGGCCGCAAAGTCTCGGGATACTCGTGCACTCGGGCGCGGCGTACTCGGTCATGCCGCGCGTGCTCCTCGAAGCGTGGGGATGCTGGCCACGGCGGATGCAGCGGGTGGTCTTCGCGGACGGGCGGGCCGAGGATTGGCCCCTGACTGAGATCGAGGTCGGGTACGAGGACCGTCGCGCGACGACCACCACGCTCATGGGACCCGCGGGCAGCGCGACGCTGCTGGGCGCCATCACGTTACAGGGCCTCGGGTTCGTCGTCGACCCGGTGAACCACCGACTCGTGCCGGTCGACGCGGTCCTGGTCTGATCGGCCCCGATCCAGCGGGCAGCACCGGGCCGCCGCCGAGCGCCTGCTCCATGCCTTCCTGGAGCGCCTCGAGCGGGATCCGCCGGCTCACCAGCGGGGCCAGGGGGACGGCGCCGCTCGCGGCCAGGCGGATCGCCTCCTCCCAGTCCTCGCGGGCGTAGAGACGGCTGCCGTGCATGGTCAGCTCGCGGGCGAACGTCAGCGCTCAGCGGCCGGCGTAGCCGGTCCGCTGAAGCGGTTTGTTCGCTTGCGCATCATTCCGCGAACATCTCTTGTAGGCGCTGAGGGACCGCCGCAACCGTCTCCGGTGTGAGCCGACCGAGCCGGCGGAGCAGTCGTTCGGCGTCGACCGTGCGGATTTGGTCCAAGGCGACAAAGCCAGATCGGCGCTGAAAGCGACACGGCACCGCCAGGGGTACCGCGCCCCGGCCGTTGTCATCGGCGCGATGATCACGGTACGAAGGTGTTGGTTGAGCTCATCAGGTGACACGACGAGGCAGGGACGAGTCTTGTGAATCTCGCTGCCAAGGGTCGGATCCAAACGAACCAGATGGACTTCGCCGCGGGCCCGCCCGGCCCGCGTCACTACCACTTCCATTCCTCCCGATCGAAACGGGTGGCGGTCGGTTCATCGAGCAGGTCATCATGCCGCTGCTTGGACATGGCCCGCGCCGCCTCTGCCCAGCCCATCCGGGGTCGGCGCGCCCCCTGGACAACGAGGCGCCCGGGCTCAGCGTGCAACTCCACCTCGTCGGGCAACTGCGCCTGATCCAGGAGAATCTTGGGAACCCGGATGCCCCGCGAGTTGCCGATCCGGACGATGCGTGTTTTGGTGGTCATGTGCCTACATCGTAGCTACGGCCCGCTTCGATACGCAAGCTCGTAGCTCAGCAAGCGAACGGCCGCATTCACCTGCGGGCGGGCGAGCGAACACGAGCGCGGCCGTCA
This sequence comes from Candidatus Methylomirabilota bacterium, assembly GCA_036001225.1. Classification (GTDB taxonomy): domain Bacteria; phylum Methylomirabilota; class Methylomirabilia; order Rokubacteriales; family DASRDR01; genus DASYUM01. Next base: position 12,185 of record DASYUM010000329.1, read on the forward strand.
GGTGGAATGCGTTGTTGGGCAGCCGTTCACTACTCAATGACTGAATCCACGCGCAGCAGTACCGACGGGGGAATCGTTAACCCGAGCGTCTTCGCCACCTTGAGGTTGATGACCAGCTCCGGGCGCTCGTACGCCTCGATCGGGAGGTCGGCAGGTTTCGCTCCCTTGAGGATCTTGTCCACGTAACGCCCGGCCGCCAGGCGCCCGATCTCCCTGATGTTCTCGGCGTAGGAAAAGAGCGCGCCGCGTTC
>DASYUM010000330.1:0-19814 GCA_036001225.1 Candidatus Methylomirabilota bacterium
TCGCGGCCGAGGATCGCCGCCGCCTGGAGGACCCGCCGGGGCTCGTCGGAGAGCCGGTCGATGCGGGTCTCGATCACCTCCTGGATCGTGTCGGGCACCGTCGCCGTGGCAGCCGGACCCTGCTGCTCGAGCGTCCGCCCCAGCTCCTCGACGAAGAAGGGGTTGCCGTCGGCCTTCTCCACGATCCGCTTGGCGACGTCGTCAGCGGCCAGCGGCGCCGTGAGAACCGAGCCGAGGACGCTCAAGCTTTCCTCGGAGGACAGCGGCAACAGCGCGATCTGGGTCGCGTACGACTTCTCGAGCCAGCGCGGCTGGGTGCCGGGCCGGTGGGTCACCAGCAGCAGGATCGCGGCGCCGGTCAGGCTCTCCACCAGCGCGTCGAGGTAGGCCAGGGAGGCGGTGTCGATCCAGTGGAGGTCCTCGATGGCGAGGATCAGCGGCCGCCGCTGGCTGGCCCGGAGACTGAGCTGCCGCATGATCTCGAACATCCGGGTTTGGACGGCCTCCGGGCTGAGACCGGCCACCGGCGGCTCGCTGCCGTCGTCCAGGCCGAGGAGGTGGAGCAGGTAGGGGGCGGCGGCGGTCGCGTCCATCCCGACCGCGGCGAGCGCGGCCCGGACCTTTTCCGCGCTCGCTTCCGGACCGTCCGCCTCGCTGATCCGGCAGCTCTGCCGGAGGATCTCGATCAGGGGCAGGTAGGGGGTCGCGCTTCCGTACGAGAAGCAATGACCCTCCAGGTAGCTGACCGGCTCGTCGGCCAGCCGCGCCCGGAACTCGACGAGCAGCCGCGACTTGCCGATCCCGGTTTCGCCGCCGATGCCCACCACTTGCCCGTGGCCCCGGCGCGCCGCGGCGAGCCGGCTCCGCAGCATGTCCAGCTCGTCCTGCCGCCCGACGAACCGGGACAGCCGTCGGCCGATCCCGGGGCGACCGAGCCCGGCCAGCCGGTACATCGGGCCGGGGGCCGTCGCGCCCACCGCCGCCGGCGCCAGCTCGAAGCGCCGCTCGAGGAGCGCCGCCGCGCTCCCGCTGACCAGGATGCTGTCGGCCTCGGCCTCGGCGGTCAGCCCGTCCAGCACCGTCCACGCCTCGCGCTTGGCGTCGGGATCGATGGCCGCCACGCCGCCGACCTGGCCCACCGGGAACTGCCCGGTGTGGAGGCCGAGGCGGACCGGCGGCCGCTCGGGGGCCAGCCGGCGCGCGCGCTCGCTGGTCTTCTGCATCGCCATCGCGGCGTGCGCGGCTCGCCGCGGCGCGTCCTCACCCGGCTCGAGCCCGAAGGCGGCCACGATGCCGGTGCGACCCAGCTCCTCGATGCGCCCGCCGAAGCTCTGGACCTTTTCGACGAGCGCCTCCAGGGCGCGGGGGGCGTCGGGTGGCGGCTCACTCGCGCCCGGGGGGAGGACGAGCACGCCCCGCAGGAGTGTCAGCCGCCGCGGCTCCCACCGGATCGCGCTCGGTGCTGTTCGGGGGACGCCCGGCATGGCCGAGGCCGGTGGCACAGCGGGGACGGCCGAGGCCGGGGTCGCCGGGGCGCGCGGGGAGCGCGGGCGCGTCGGCGTCGGGGTCCCCGTCCGCAACCCGTGCTTTTCCATCCGGTAGCGGAGCGTGTTGCGCGGTAGGCCCAGGCGGGCCGCGGCCTGCGAGATGTTCCAGTCGGTGTCCCGCAAGGTCTCGAGGAGCTGCTCGCGCTCCCGCGTGAGCCGCGCGACGACGTCCTCGTCGGCGATCGGCTCGGCAACCCGCAGACGGTGCCGGGCCTCGCCGGGCGCCGATTCGGGCAGGCCGAGCACCCCCGTCGTCACTATCGGCGCCTCCACCAGCAGGGCGACCCGCTCCATCGCGTTGGTCAGCTCGCGGATGTTGCCGGGCCACGGGTAGGCGAGGAGCGCCGCCCGCGCGTCCGGCGCGAGCGTCTTCGGCGGGAGGCCGTAGTCGCTGCAGGCGCGGGCCAGGAAGTGCTCGGCGAGCCTGAGGACGTCGTCGCCGCGCTCCCGGAGCGGCGGTAGCCAGACGGTCAGGACCGCCAGCCGGTGGTAGAGATCCTCGCGGAAGCGGCCCGGCCGCGTCATCGCGGCCAAGTCCTCGTTGCTGGCGGTGACGATCCAGGCGTCCACCGGCTCGCTGCGGGTGCTGCCGAGCCGGCGCACGGCGCGCTCCTCGATCACGGTCAGGAGCTTTCCTTGGAGCGACTCCGGCAGCAGTCCGATCTCATCGAGGAAGAGCGTGCCGTGATGCGCGGCCTGAAAGAGTCCCGGCTTGGCCTGGCGGGCGTCGGTGAACGCCCCGCGCTCGAAGCCGAAGAGCTCAGCCTCGAGGAGGGTCTCGGGAATCGCCGCGCAGTTGACGTCCACGAACGGCCCGCTCCGCCGGGGACCCGCGGCGTGGATCATGCGGGCCAGAAGCCCTTTCCCGGTTCCGGTCTCGCCCTGGATGAGCAGGGGCGGGACCCGGCGCGCTTCGGACTGCCGGGCCAGCAGCCGGCTCACGGTTTCTCGGACGGCCTGGACGCCCGGACTCTCCCCGATCAGCTCGGCTAGCGGGTTCATTTGGGAATCCTTTGCCCGCGGTATCTTACTCCGGCTCGTCGCCGGTTCCTATCCCCGGTTCGGGGTGACGAAAACCGCCCAAAAATCCGCCACCACCACCGCTCACCGCGCTGCCCACGGCGCTATGTCCCTATTTTCAAAGGGCTTCGCCGTGGCACCCCCCTTGCCTTATCCCTTGGCGTGTCGGGAGAGAAGGAGACGGCGATGGGTGGCCCCTGGAGGGAGCGAGGATACGACGCGCGGGAGTGGCGCCGGCCAGTACCCCGGGTCGAGGCCCGGGTGGAAGCGGTCGGCGGCGGCCCGAGCGAGGCGGGCATCGTCCTCGCCTACGCCGTCTCGGTGGTGATGTCGGTGGTCGTCCTGCTCGTCCTCGTCAGGTTGGGCTGGTAGGAGGCTGGAGATGGAGCGGGAAAGGTCGAGCCGGAAGCCCTCGTGGACACATCTGCAGTGCGTCATCGCCTTGGCGATGATCCTGCTCGCGTTCTGGGTGTCGGACGTGGCGCCGGGCCAGCCCGAGGAGACTCACGGGCGAGCGGCGACCACGCGTCTGGCAGCGCCGTAGCCCCGTGCCGTCAGGGAGGAGCGCCATCATGGAGCCAGTCAGCGAAACCGCGCACTACGTGGTCCGCGACGGGACCAGCGACCTGTTCCTCGTGCAGGAGGGCCGCCTGGAGGCCCCGGACGCCGTCCCCATCCTCTGGAATCGCCGCGCCGAGGGCCGCCGTGAGCGGAGCAGCCGGCCGGGGACGGGGGGCGGGGTCCGCCGCCGGGCCGCCCGGATCCTCTGGGGCGTGCTCGGTTGAGGATCGGTCCGTGCTGTCGCCCCGGCTCGACGGCGTGACCCTCCCCTCGGCCCGCCCGGTGCCGCTCGTCGGGTTCGGCGGGAGGGCGGCGCGGCGGTCGATCGGCCTCGCCCTCTACGCCGGCGCCCTCGTCGCCATCGTGGGCGGGCGTGGTTTCACGCTGGCGCGCCTGATGGGCGGTCGCTATCCGCTCTCCTACTTGGTCTTCGACGTCGTGGCCTTCGGGGTCGTCATCGCGGGGCTGCGGTTGTTCGACCGGCTCGTCCTGACGGGGGCGCAGCGGCTGATCGGCGAGGGGAGCCGCGGCCGTCGCGTGGCCGCCCGCGCGCTGCATGTGGTCATCCTGCTGCTCGTCGTCTTTCCGTTCATCCTGGTGACCCTGCAGCTCCACCCGCTTCGGATCATGACGGCGGGGACCCCCGGGGCCGTGGGCTTGGCCTACGCCGAGGTCCGCTTCGCGGCCGACGGCCGGTGGCTGGCCGGCTGGCACATCCCCGCCGGCCGCGCCGAGGGCCCGGTGGTCCTGATCGCCCACGGGTTCAACGCGAACAAGGAGAACTTCCTGCTGCCCGCCGTGCTGGTGCACCAGCTCGGCTACGACGTCGTCATGTTCGACTTCCGCGCTCACGGCGACAGCGACGGGCACACCTCGACCTTCGGCCTCGCCGAGGCCCGCGACGTCAAGGCGGCGCACGACTGGATCCGGCAGAGCCTGCCCGATCGGCCGGTGTACGCGCTCGCCTACTCGATGGGTGGGGCCGCGGTCGTCCACGCGGCCGCCGAGTACGGGCTCTTCGACCGGATGGTGCTGGACTCGAGCTTCGCCAGCCTGGAGACGGTCGCCCGGGGGACACTCCTCCGCCCCTTCGGCCCACTGGCGACGCCGCTGTGGACGCTGGGACGCGCCTGGGCATGGGTCTGGGCCGGGGTCGATCTGGACACCCATCGGCCCGGAGAGCGGATCGGTGCCCTGGCCGGCCGGCCGCTCTTGCTCATCCACGGGACGGGCGACCGGCTCGTTCCCCACGCCGAGACGCTCCGGCTCTACGAAGCGACCGGGCACCGGGCCGACCTCTGGCTCGTCCCGGGCGCGGGACACGCGCAGGCCGTGGATCAGCCCGAGTACCGCGAGCGCCTCCGCCGGTTCTTCGCCGGCGCCAAGCCCCCCGCCGGCTGAGCTACCCGGTCCGCGCCGAGCGGGCCCTCTCTTGCCGTCCCGCGTCGCCCGGTGATGGCGCGCGTGGATGGCGTTCCGGGTACCGCACTGGGCGTGGGCACTCTCCCCGGGCCCGTCAGCGGGTCGCGCCGACGATCAGCGCGTGGCCGGTGAAGTTTCCGAACGCCGTGTCGATCCACGCGCACCACGTCGTGTCGGCGGTCATCACCAGCGGCTCCGGGAAGTCGAGGTGGAGCGTTCCCTGTCCAACCGCCAGCGCGATACGGGGCCTTGCCGTGGCCGCCCGCATCCCCTATCCTGCCTCGGGCCCCCTGCCCGATTCCCAACCCAGGAGGCGTGACCGATGGCCGAACATGCGTACCGGGTCGCCGTGATCGGACCGCTCTTCGAGGCGGACCCCGGCGGCGAGCGCGAGCGGCTCGAGAAGGCGGGGGTGACGATCGTCACCGGCAAGGGCGGAACCGAGGCGGAGGTCCTCGCCACCTGTGCCGAGGCCGACGTGGTGATGTGCTTCGGTGGCGTCCCGTTCTCCGAGCGCGTGTTTGCCGGATTGCCGCGCCTCGGGCTCCTCCAGCAGTGCAGCGTCGGCTACGACCGGGTGGACGTCGCGGCGGCGACCCGGCATGGCGTGATGGTGGCCAATAGCCCCCGCTTCTGCAGCGAGGAGGTGGCCGACCATGCCGCAATGCTCATCCTGGCCTGTGCGCGCAAGCTGTCCCACCAGATCTACGCCGCGTCGCGCCACGGCTGGAACCGCCCGGCCGCCGTCGCCCAGATGGGCCCGATCTACCGCGTGATGGGCAAGACTCTCGGCTTCGTCGCCTTCGGCCGGATCGCGCGCCGCACCGCCGAGAAGCTCTCCGGCTTCGGCCTGCGCTATCTCGCCTACGACCCGTATCTCCAGCTGGCCGATGTGCGGGCCTGGAACGTCGAGCTGGTCTCGCTGGACGAGCTGTGCCGGCGGGCCGACTTCGTCTCGATGCACGCCCTGCTGAACAGCGCCACCCGCCGGATGTTCGGCGAAACCCAGTTCCGCGCGATGAAGCCGACCGCCTACTTCGTCAACACCTCGCGCGGGGGGGCGGTGGACGAGGCGGCGCTGATCCGCGCGCTGCGGGAGGGCTGGATCGCCGGGGCCGGCCTCGACGTCCTCGAGAAGGAGCCACCCGAGCCCGACAACCCGCTCCTCGGGCTGGCCAACGTCCTGCTGACGCCACACACAGCCGGCTACAGCGTGGACTCCCTCGCCGAGAACTGCCGGGACACCGTCGGCGAGGTGCTGCGGGTCCTGGCCGGCGAGTGGCCGAGCGCGTTCGTGAACCCCGAGGTGAAACCCGCGGCTCGCTTTCGCCGGATTCCATCGGCGCCGTAGCGTCGCCTGGGCTCGCGCCCCCCGGCCGTGAAAATCCGACGGGCGCGCGAGCGCCGACGGTTGTAATCTGCGGAGGCATGTCCCCCCGGCGGGCGCTCGCCGTCGTGCTGGTCACCCTGCGGTTGGCGTTCCTCGGCGGCGTCCCGCCGGCGTCGGCGGCCGACACCACACCGGTGCCGCCTCACGACCCGCTGAAGGGCCTGGACCCGAGCGGGCGCATTCCGAAAGTCCCCTTGCCCGAGGACCTGCCCGAGCCGTCCCGCTGGCGCTACATCCCGGAGGGTCGGATCAAGCCGGGCAACGTCTTCGACCGTTTTCTGGTCTCCAGCTTCATCGCGCCCCAGGTGTTCTTCGAGGAAGACGTCGGCTTCGGCGGCGGCATCGCGCTCACCGACATCGACTTCCGCAGCCAGCGGCGCCAGGAGTTCCTCGGCGCGTTCTTCAGTTACACCACCGAGGGCCAGCAGAAGTACCGGCTGCTCTGGCGCCGCTGGCTCAACCACGAGGACCTGCCGGGAGGCGGGGTGATCCAGGAGGAGCGGAGCTGGCTGAGCGCCATCGGGGGCTACCAGAAGACCCTGACGCGGCGGTTCTTCGGCCTGGGGCCGGACACTCGCGCCTCGGACGAGACGAGCTACGTCGACGAGCTGGTCGATCTCGGCATTCAGGGAGAGCTGGCGCTGCCGAGGGCGGGCAGCGACTGGATCGCCAGCCTCGGCATCCGGGGGGAACACCACAACCTGGCCCCCGGCCGGGTCTCCGGGCGTCCGACCACCGATCAGGTCTTTCCTGACCTCTTCGCCGCCGGCGACGGTTACAGCGCGATGAGCCTCATCGCCGGCCTCCGCTGGGACACCCGGGACAGCCAGCACCAGCCCTATCGGGGCTGGCGCGTCGGGGCTCTCGTGGACGCGCCGCTGTGGCAGAGCACCGGCGACGTCGGCGCCGTGTTCACCGGCTACAGCAACGTGGCGATCTCCTTACCGTCGCTGCTCCACCGGACGGGCGACCCTCGCGAGGAGAACCCCCCCACGGACACCCTGGCCCTGGGCGTCCACGTGGACGCGAGCGTCGGGGAGTTGCCGTTCTACGCCCGCCCCAGCCTGGGGGGTATCAACACGCTGCGGGGGTACATCGCCAACCGGTTCACGGGGGATGCCGCCTGGCACGCCGTCGCCGAATATCGCTTCTGGGTGATTCCCCGGGGGTTCCGGCTCACCGACACGATCCGAATCGAGCGGATCGGGCTGGCCCTGTTCAGCGAGGCGGGGACGGTGGCCGACAGCCTGGGCGAGCTACCGGGGGCGAAGATTCACACGAGTTACGGGGTCGGGCTCCGCTTCACCATGGAGCGGACGGCCCTCTTCCGGGCAGACCTCGGTTTCTCGGGCGAGGGGACGAACTTCACACTGGGGTTCGGGCTGAGCTTCTGAGACTCAGGCCGCCGCCCGCAGATCCTGAACGAAGACCTCCTCGCGGAAGTACGGCCGCTTTATGTCGATCCCGTGCTCGCGCAGGTACTCTTCCAGCCCGTCCCGGCTCCACAGGTCCGGCCGGGCCAAGAAGATGGACTCGGGGATGCGGACCTGTCGCCGGCCCCCGTCCTGGGCGTACACCTCGTCGTGCTGATTTGGCATGGTCATGGAAACTTCCTCCGCGCCGCCGAGGGGCGTTGACGATGGATGCGACGCTGCTAGGCTGCTGTAGCAACGCCCGTGCCGGTCGCCGGGCGGAGACAGAGGGAGACGAGCCATGGGGTCGCTGAGTTCGGAGCAGCTCAGGCAGTCCGTCCCCGACCCCGGCGGCGTCGTCCGCCTCCCCGGCCTGGGCGGGCGCGTCGAGGTCTGGCGCGACCCGGACGGCGTCCCGCACGTCCGGGCCGGCGGCCCGCGCGACGCCTTCCTGGGCCAGGGTTTCGTCCACGCCCAGGACCGGCTCTGGCACATGGAGTACGACCGGCGCCGCGCCTACGGCCGGTGGGCCGAGTACGCGGGGCCGGACGGGCTGGCCGAGGACCGCCAGCTCCGCTGCTTCCGGCTGGGCGCGAGTGCCCGCGCCGACTACGCGGCGGTGAACACGGAGACGCGCGAGATGCTGGACGCCTTCGCCGCCGGCGTCAACGCGTTCATCCGGAGCGCAGCCGGGCCGCCCATCGAGTTCCAACTCCTCGGAGGCCGCCCCGAGCCCTGGGAGCCCTGGGACAGCCTGGTCGTCTTCAAGGTCCGCCACGTCCTCATGGGCACCTGGCAGACGAAGGCTTGGCGGGCGCGGCTGCTCCGGCACCTCGGCGCCGTCCGGACCGCCTACCTGTGCCCCGGCACCCAGCCGAACCCCATGCTGATCGTCCCGCCGGGCCGCGAGTATCGGGGGCCGGTCCTCGACGGGCTCAAGGAGCTGACCGAGGGCGAGGCCGCGCTCGCGCATCTGACCGCATGGGAGAGCGGCAGCAACAACTGGGCGGTGGCGGGCGCCCGCACGGCGTCCGGCCGACCGCTGGTGGCCGGCGATCCCCATCGCCCGCTGGACGTGCCCAACGTCTACTATCAGAATCACCTCGCCTGTCCGGAGTTCGACGCGATCGGGCTGTCGTTTCCCGGGGTGCCCGGCTTCCCGCACTTCGGCCACAACCGGGCCGTCGCCTGGTGCGTGACCCACACCGCCGCCGACTACCAGGACCTCTACGTCGAGCGCTTCGATCCGTCCCGGCCGGCCCGCTACGCCGTGGCCGGCGGCTGGCGCGAGGCCGAGGTCTCCCGGGAGGTGATCCGCGTGCGCGGCGGCGATCCCGAGGAGCTGGAGGTCACCACCACTCACCACGGGCCGATCGTCCTCGGCGAGCCCCCGAGCGGCTACGGGCTCGCCTTCCGGTACACGGCGACGGCCGAGCCCAACCGGACCTTCGAGGCGATCCGGCCGATGCTGCGCGCCACCTCGGCGGCGGACCTCGAGGCGGCGATGCGCGCGTGGGTGGATCCGGTCAACAACCTGGTCTTCGCCGACGTCCACGGGGCGATCGGTTACCGGACACGGGGACAGGTACCGATCCGCTCGATGGCCAACGCCTGGCTGCCGGTGCCCGGATGGGACGGCGCCCACGAGTGGCAGGGAGCCATTCCCTTCGAGGAGCTGCCGGTGGTGCGCGACCCCGCCACCGGCTTCGTGGCGACGGCCAACAGCCGCGTGGCCGGCGCGGACTACCCGTACTACATCGGGCTGGATTACGCGGCCGACTTCCGGACCCGGCGCCTGGTCGAGCGGCTGGCCGGGCTGCAGGGCGCGACGGTGGCGGACATGGCCGCGATCCACGCCGATCGGGTCTCGCTCGCAGCTCGCGAGCTCGTGCCGATCCTGGCTCGCGTCCCCGTCGGCGAGGGACTGGTCCGGCGCGCGCTGGACCGGCTGCTGGCCTGGGACGGGGTCATGGACCGCGACAGCGTGGCGGCCACGATCTATGCCGCCGTCCGGGAGCGGCTCCTCCGCGACCTCATGACGCCGTGGCTCGGTCCCCTCGCCGAGGAGGCGTTCGCGGGCGCGCCCCGGGGCGCGGTCGCTCACATGGTCCGCTTCCGCGCCCGGCTCACCGAGCTGATCCGTCGCGACGACCGGACGCTGTTGCCGGCGGGGGCCGACTGGCCGGCGGCGCTCGCCCGCGCGCTGGCCGGCGCGGTCGGCGACCTCGCCGCGACGCTCGGGCCCGACCCCGCCGCCTGGACGTGGGGCCGCGTCCACGTCACCCGGCCGCGCCACCCGCTCTCCACCGTGTTCCCGGAAGCGGCCCCCGCGCTCGACCCGCCTTCGGTCGCGGTCGGCGGCGACGGCGACACCGTGCAGAACGCCGGGTTCATCGCCGCCGCCGGCTTCGGCGTCACCGTCACGTCGGTCGCGCGCTACGTGTTCGACCTCGCCGACTGGGAGCGGAGCGCGTGGGTGACGCCGCTCGGGGTCTCCGGTCACCCCGGGAGCCCGCACTACGCCGACCAGGTGACCCCGTGGAGCGCGGGGCACCTTTTGCCCATGCGCTACGACTGGGGGCGCATCCGCGCCGAGGCTGCGGCGCACCAGCGCCTGGAGCCGGCCTGACGAACCTGCTAGACTGCCGGCACCCGCCGAGAGAAGGAGGAGCGACGATGAGCGGGATCTCCCGTCGTGATCTGCTCAGGGGCGGCGCCGCGCTCGGCGTCGGCCAGGCCGCGCTGGCCGCCTTCACGCCCCGCCGGGCGCCGGCCCAGACGGCGAAGGCCCCGAAGCCGGGCGGGACGTCGGTGTGGGCCGCCGAGACCGACCCCGTCCATCTGAACCCGGTCACCAACTCGAACTTCTCCTCGACCCAGGGCTTCGAGCACTGCTACGAGAGCCTGACCGCCTTCGACTCGAGCCTGAACATCGTCCCCGCCCTCGCCGAGCGCTGGGAGATCCCCAACCCGATGACCTACATCTTCCACCTCCGCCGGGGCGTGAGATTCCACGACGGGAGCGAGTTCACGGCCGAGGACGTCAAGTACACCTTCGACATCGTCCTCGACCCCAAGGGCCCGGCGGTCTGGCGCGGCAACTTCGACCAGGCGGACAAGGTCGAGGTGGTGGACAAGCAAACGGTCCGCTTCACCACCAAGGCGCCGTTTCCGCCGCTGCTCGGGGCGCTGGCGATCCTCCGCAGCTCGGCCATCATCCCGAAGGGCGCGCTGGACCGGCTGAAGCTGGAAACCCAGCTGATCGGGACCGGACCGTTCAAGCTGGTCGAGTACGTGTCGAAGAGCCACGTCAAGCTCCGCAAGAACCCCGACTACTGGGGCAAGCCACTGCCCTACCTCGACGAGGTCACCTTCCGCGTCCTCGAAGAGGAGGACGCCCGGGTGGCCGGCCTCCGGGGCGGCTCGCTCGACTACGCCTTCCTGACGCCCGAAGGCGTCCAGCGCCTCCGCAGCGAGAAGAACATCGTCATCACCAGCCGGCCACGGACCTATCTCTACGCGTTCGTGATCAACCGCCAGCGGAAGCCGTGGAGCGACGCCCGGGTCCGGCAGGCCCTCAGCCTGGCCACCGACCGCAAGGAGATCATCGAGAAGGTCTTCTCGGGCGGGGCCACCATGGCCGGCCCCATCCCCTACGGCTTCGGCGACTGGTACCTCGGCGCCGAGGAGCTGCAGAGCAAGTGGTTCAAGCCCGACCCGGCCCGGGCCCGTCAGCTCCTCCGCGAGGCCGGCGTCCCCGAGGGGAAGGAGATCGACTTCCTGGTCACGCCCTTCAACCAGAACTTCCCCGGCCTCGCCGTCGTCTTCGCCGAGCAGATGAAGCGGATCGGCCTCGCCGTCAAGATCCGTCAGGTCGAGCAGGGCGTCTTCATCAAGGAAGTGGCGCCGCCCACCTTCAACTACGACATCCAGGCCAACGCCTACACGGCCCGCCACGACCCCGACGGCTACGTCTACAACGGCCTCTACTCCAAGACGCCCAACGCCGCCGGCTACCACAACCCCGCCCTGGACGAGTTGCTGGTCAAGGCGCGCACGACCATCGACGTCGGCCAGCGCAAGACCCTCTACCGCGAGATCCAGCGGACTCTGCTCGACGACGCGCCCAACATCTGGATCGGCAACGACAACGTGACCGAGGGCCTCCAGGGCTACGTGAAGGGGTATACGCAGAGCGCCTACACCTACCGGGCGTGGGGGCTCAAGCACGCCTGGCTCGACAAGTAGTAGCCTCGACGCCAGACCCGCTCCGAGGCCGAGTAGCGAGCGCAGCGAGGAGGCAGGGAGGAGGCGCGCCGAGGCGTATGCCGCGTACGCGCGCCGCAGGACGTCGGGGGGCTGGGGGCGCGACGAGGCGCGCCACCTGAAGTTGAGGCGCGCCGACGACCGAGGACGAAGCTAGGCGACGCGAATCGGCCTCGGAATGGCCACCTACGTGCTCCGCCGGCTGATCCTGCTCGCGCCCACTCTCCTCGGTATTTCCCTGCTCGTCTTCCTCCTCATGCGCTTCCTGCCCGGCGACGTCGTCCAGGTCATGCTCGGCACCGAGGCTCAGCTCGGCCCCGAGCAGCGTGAGACGCTCTACCGGCTGTTCGGCCTGGACGCGCCCCTCCACGTCCAGTACCTCCGCTGGCTGGGCGATCTCCTTCGGGGCGACCTCGGCGTCTCTCTCCGCACCGCCGAGCCGGTGACGCGCGTCATCGCCCGCCGGCTGCCGATCACCGTCGAGTTGGCAGTCCTGGCCGCGGCCCTGTCCTGGCTCATCGCGGTGCCCCTGGGGACGCTGGCCGCGGTGCGCCGCCACGGCGTCCTCGACTTCCTCGCCCACCTCCTCGGCCTGGTCGGCCTGTCGGTCCCCAACTTCTGGCTGGCGACGATGCTCCTCCTCACGACCTCGCTCTATCTCCGCTGGCAGCCGGCCGGGGAGTGGCTCGCCCTCTGGGAGAGTCCCCGGGTCAACCTCGAGCACATGGTGCTGCCCGTCCTCTCACTGAGCGCGGCGCTGGTCGCGGTCGTCATGCGGATGACCCGCTCGGCCATGCTGGAGGTCCTCGCCCAGGAGTACATCCGGACCGCCCGGGCCAAGGGCGTGGCCGAGAGCCGGGTGCTGGCGCGTCACGCCTTCAAGAACGCCGCCATTCCCGTCATCACGGTGATGGGGGTCCAGGTCGGCTACCTCCTGGGCGGCGCAGTCGTGATCGAGGTCATCTACGGGCTGCCGGGCGTGGGCTGGATGATCCTGAACGGCATCTACCAGCGCGACTACCCGCTCGTCCAGGGCGGGGTCCTGTTGGTGGGGGTCGCCTTCGTCCTGGTCAACCTCGTGGTGGACGTGGCCTACGCGTACCTCGATCCCCGAATCCGTTATGACTGAGCGGCTCGCTCCGGCTCTCCGTGCGGGCGGGCGCTTCCTTGGCCGGCGCCCGTTCGCGATGGTCGGCCTGGTGTTGGTCGTCGGCTTCATCGCGCTGGCCCTGGCCGCGCCGCTCTTGGCCCCGTTCGACCCCACCGCCCATCCCGGCAAACGGCTCTCGCCGCCCGGCGGCCGGCACCTCCTCGGCACCGACGAGTTCGGCCGCGACGTCTGGAGCCGGATCGCCTACGGCGCCCGGGTGTCGCTCGAGGTCGGTCTCGTGTCGGTCGGTCTGGCGCTGGTCCTCGGCGGCAGCCTGGGGCTGGTCTCCGGTTACTACCTGGGCCTGGTGGACCGGCTGACCGGGCGGCTGGTGGACGTCATGTTCGCGTTCCCGAGCGTCATTCTCATCATCGCCATCTCGGGCGTGGTGGGGCCGAGCCTCACCACGGCCATGCTGGCCATCGGCATCGTCTACTCGCCGATCTTCGCCCGCATCGTCCGGGCGCCGACCCTGGCCGTCATGCAGCAGCCCTACGTCGAGGGGGCCCGGGCGATCGGCGCCGGGCGCTGGCGGATCAAGGCGCGCCACGTCGTGCCCAACATCGCGGCGCCGGTGATCGTGCAGGCCACGGTGTCCTTCTCGACGGCGATCCTCAGCGAGGCCACGCTCTCCTTCCTCGGGCTGGGGACCCAGCCGCCCCACCCCTCGTGGGGCACGATGCTGAGCGCGGGGCGGCGCTACATGGAGCTGGCGCCCTGGGTCGCGGTCTATCCGGGGTTGGCGATCGCGCTCACCGTGCTCGGTCTGAACCTGGTGGGGGACGCCCTCCGCGACGCCCTCGACCCGCGTCTCCGGCAGGTGTAAAAGGGTTCTGAGAACCGCCCACGCCGATGGAGGATCGCATGGACGAGCGGTACACGGCCTTCACGAAGCTCTCCCCGACCACGGTGGCCGACGTGCTGACGCGCGAGTGGGTCATGGACGGGGGCATCCGTCCCCTCTGGCCCGGCATGCCGCGGGTGGCCGGCCCCGCCTACCCGGTCCGCTGCCCGCCCGGCGACAATCTGATGGTCCACGCGGCGATCTACCGGGCGGCGCCCGGCGCCGTCATCGTGGTGGAGGCCGGCGACACCGCGTTCGCGATCGCCGGCGGGAACGTCTGCCGGGTCGCCCAGAAGCGGGGCGTGGCGGCCTTCGTGGTGGACGGCGTGATCCGCGACGTGGCCGAGGCGCGGGAGAACCAGTTTCCGGTGTTCGCGCGCGGGGTGAGCCCGATTCCGGGAACGAAGGACGCGGTCGGGATTCTCAACGGACCCATCCGCTGCGGTGGCGTCGCCGTGGGCCCGGGGGACATCGTGGTCGCCGACGAGGAAGGCATCGTGGTCGTCCCCGCCGATCGGGCCGAGGCCGTGTTGCGGGCGGCCACGGCCAAGGCGGCCCGCGACGCGGCGGAGACCCTGGAGGCGTGGGAGGCCGCCCATCACGCCCGCATCGAAGCCATCCTCAAGCAGAAAGGGTTCCCGGGGTGACGGGCCGGGGGTTCGACGCGCTCGCGGGGCCGTGAAGATCGTGACGTGGAACGTCAACGGCATCCGGGCCCGCGAGGTCCAGGTGCGGGAGTGGATCGAGCGGGAGCGCCCGGATGTCCTCTGCCTCCAAGAGATCAAGGCGCCCATGGTCCAGGTGCCGGCGGCCCTCTGCGAGCTCGAGGGCTACTGGTGCTACTGGCACGCCGAGACGAGCTACTCCGGAGTCGGCCTTCACCTCCGTCAGGACGCCTTCCCCGACAAGCCGGTCTTCGGGCACCCCGCCTTCGATCACGAGAACCGGATGGTCACCGCCCAGGCCGGGAGCCTCGTCGTCGCCTCCATCTACGTGCCGAACGGCGGCAAGGACTTCCCGGCCAAGATGCGCTTCCTCGCAGCCCTCGAGGAGTACGCGGCGGCCGGCCACGCCGCCGGGTGGGAACTGGTGCTGTGCGGCGACATGAACGTGACCCGGGCCGACATGGACGTCCATCCCAAGGAGCGGAAGCCGAACGCCATCGGGCAGCGGCCGGAGGAGCGCGAGCTGTTCGCCCGCCTCCTGGAGCGCGGGCTGGTGGACGTCGGGCGGACCCTCGACCCCGACAACGACCGGCTCTTCACCTGGTGGGCGCCCTGGCGGAACCTGCGCCAGCGGAACATCGGCTGGCGGCTCGACTATGTCCTGGCCAGCGAACCCCTCGCCGCCCGGGCCACTGCCTCCCTCGTCGCGGCCGATTTCGGGACCAGCGACCACGCGCCGGTGGTCGCCCAGTTCCGGTGAGCGCCGGCCGCCGGCGGCCCTCTCAGAGGCCGTCGGATTGACGGAGCTCCGCATGACGCCGAACCGCCCCGCCCGGAAAGTTCCGCTCCGAGCGCGGGCTCTGCCCGCGCAATCTTTGGGTACGGGCGCCTCGTCGCGCCCCCCAGCCCCGCGACGTCCTGCGGCGCGCCCTTCTCCTGGGGAGGTCTCGGAGGGGTGCTCCGACACCCCTCCGATTGAGTAGCAGCCCGTCGGGTTAACAACGCGCGGCGCGCCGCCGAACCACCAAGGGTCGGTGGTCCGCTTCGAGCGCCGGCTTTGCCGGCGCAATTCTCCTGGGGGAGGCCTCGGAGGGGGCCGTTGAGGCCCCCTCCGACAATCTAGAGATCCTGCCGGGAGACGAAGCCCTCCAGCCGCTCGATCCGCCGACCGCGCCGCTGCACGTAGGTGGCGGCGATCCAGTGTCGGTCGCGGTCGCGGTCGCGGTTGAGATGGATGACGATGAGGCGCCGCGGCAGCCAAAAGCAGTAGGGCTCGTCGCCGTCCGCGGTCCGGAACCGTACCTTGGGGACCCGCTCCTGCATCCCGCCCTCCCTCTGGTGTTCGCCGAGTGAGGTCTGGGATAGCACGATCCGTACGGGCCGATCTACTCGGGCTGGCCCCTACGGAGAGGTGGCCGGGGGGAACCCGGCAGAGGGTGGCGTCCTCCGCGCGTTCGCCGGGGTGGCGATCAGCGGCGCCGCCCGGGTCCGCGCCGTGGACGTCGGCCGGCCTTTCGCGGCCCCGGCGTCTTGTTCGGGGACGGCGGACACTGGATGTGCTCGGGTTGGCCGCCGACCCTGACGTATCCGTACCCCACAGCGATTCGCTGACCACACCGAGTGCAGATCAGCGGACCTGGCATACGGATCCTGTGCGGTTGACCGGCGTTTGGGCTCGCTACATGGATGGCTCTGTCCGTGGAGTACAGCAACACTCATGCCACGGACGGAAAAACGCGGCCCGCCCGGGGAGCCGCGGAGGGTCGTCCCGCTGACAACCCCCGGTGACCCTCGCCGAAGGCGAGGCCCGGAGCGGCTACCCGTTCGACACGGCCGCGTCGGTCTCCTCGGTCTCCGTCACGATGAAGCCGAGTCGCCGCCACATCTCGTCGGGCGGTGTCCGGCGCTGACCGCGTCGGCGCTCGACCGGCACGTCTTGTACGATGACGCGCCGATCGCGGTGGCGCCGATCCACGATCACGAACGCCCGGATTTCGCGGAACGTCTCGGCCAGGTGTTCGAGGAGATCGATTCGGTCAGCCCGCACCACGACCAGGAAGCTCGAGGCATGCATGGCGTTCAGTAGAGCAGGGACTGTGCCACGCCCGATCGCCGTCCTGGCGGGCATTTAGCTCTGGGGCGCCGGTGTCCGGACCGGCGAAGTGTCGAAAAATCCGGCGGCTCGACAGTGCGGCGGCAGGGCGCGCCGCTACCGGGAGGCGCCGTGATCCGGCCGCGGCCGGCGGGAAGGGCGCGGCGGCGCCCCCGGCCGGCGCCGGCTCGAGGTGAGGCGCAGGATCAGCCCCAGGAGCTCGTCGTAGTGGATCGGCTTGGTCAGGTGGGCGTCGAAGCCGTGCTCGAAGGTCCGGCGGAAGTCGAGGTCGCCGCCGAGCGCGGTCACGGCCACCACCGGGATCCCGGCCCATCGGGGGTCTTGCTGGAGGTGACGGATCAGGGCGAAGCCGTCCATGACCGGCATGAGCAGGTCGAGCAGGATCGCATCCGGCTGCTCGCGGGACAGGATGTCGAGTGCGTGCTGGCCGTGTTCGGCGAGCGAGACCCGGGCGCCGTCGCGGGTCAGGAGCTGCTCGAGGATCTCGCGGCTGTCGCGATGGTCCTCCACGACCAGGATTCCGAGGCCTGCCAGGGGCGGCCGGCCGGCGGCGGGCCGAGGCCTCGGAGCGGGGCGCACGGCGGGCGGCGCCGGCGCCGGCCGCCGGCGACGACTTCCCTGGCGGCGCCCCGCCTTCAGGTAGACGCTGAAGCTGGCCATGCCGAGGTCCCCCCTCCTGGGCCAAACGGGGATGGCTTCTTCGTTACCAGATTTCTCGAACGGTGGTCAAGCGCCGCGGCTCGGGTCCCGACCCGCGTCGGTCCTAGTGCCACACTTCCCGCGCGGTCTCCACGACCAGCCGCAGCTTCGCCCACTGGTCGTCCTCGGAGAGGAGGTTGCCCTCCATCGTGGAGGCGAACCCACACTGGGGACTCACGGCGAGCCGCTCGAGCGGGACGTAGCGCGCCGCCGCCTCGATCCGCCGGACCAGCTCGCGATGCGACTCGAGCTCGGGCCGCTTGCTGCTGACCAGCCCGAGGACCACCGTCTTCCCACGGGGCACGAACCGGAGTGGCTCGAAGGTGCCCGAGCGCGCGTCGTCGTACTCCAGCAGGAACCGGTCCACCTGGAGGGTGCCGAAGAGCTTCTCGGCGATCGGATCGTAGCCGCCCTCGGCGTACCAGTGGCTGCGATTGTTGCCCCGACAGAGGTGGATGGCCAGCGTCACCCCCGGGCGGCGGGCGCCCTCCAGGCAGGCGTTGTCGGCGCGGACCGCCTCTTCGAGCGCCGCCTCGGGGTCGAGTCCCATCTCGGTCTGGATGTAGTCCCGCCACTTGGGATCGATGTAGTAGCTGTAGCGGGGGGCGTCGATCTGGAGGTACGCCACGCCCTCCGCGACCAACGCCTGCACCTCGGCCTTGAGGATGGCGACGATGTCCCAGAGGAGCGCGGAGTGGCTCGGGTAGACCTTGTCGGTCACGCCCCGCTTGTACGCGATGGCCGGGAACTGGGTGGCGCTGGGGAGGGTCATCTTGATCGCGCCGGGGCTGTGAGCGCGGAGGAACGGCAGCTCGTGCCCGGTCAGGCGCCGGAGCGGCCGCAGCTTGCCGGTGACGACGCCGGCGACGCTGCTGACCGGCGCGCCGGCGCCGCTCCCCGCCTGCCAGCTCCGGGCCACCGCGTCGCCGAAGTCGAAGCCGTCGACCGCGTCGGTGAAGTCGCTCATGAAGTTGCGCCGGCGCAGCTCGCCGTCGGTGAAGACCTCGAATCCCAGGTCCCGCTGTTTGGCGAGGACCCGAAGGATGTGGCGGTCCTCGAGCGCCCGGAGAGGCTCGGAATCCGGCCCGGGCGTGCGGTGCGCCTCCAGCAGATCGGCCGGGCGCAGGAAGCTGCCAACTTGGTCGGCCCGGTACGGCGTGGGTTGCGGCGCGGCGGCCGGCACGGCCATCACGCCCGACGCGGTGAGGCGCCATCCATGGTCACACCCCCGGGGCCAACCGTGCCGCGCTCGGCTCGGCTATCGGCGGGCCGATTGACATGCCCGAACCGTTTTGGGTATGGTCGGACAGCCGCGTGGCGGCCGTCAAGCCAGTTCCCGGAGGGGTCGTACCTGCCCCGTCCCTGCGTTCCCGAGCGCTCCGCCCGCCCGTGATCGAGGAGGGTGCGATGAGACAGCGTGTGCGAATCCCCAAGCCGTTCGTCTTGCTGATCGCGTTCGGGCTCGGCGCCTGGCCGGCCGTCGCTGCCGCGCAGGCGATCAAGGTCGGGGCGGCGGTCCCCTTGACCGGTCGCTACGGCGCCGGCGGCGCCCAGGCCCGCGCCGGGTACGAGATCGCGGTCGAGGAGATCAACCGGGCGGGCGGGGTGACGGTCGCCGGCAAGAAGGTGCCGCTCGAGCTGACCGTGCTCGACGACGAGTCCGACGCGACCAAGACGGTGAGCCGCTACGAGACGCTGGCCGCCCAGGGGGTCGTCGCCTACCTGGGCACCTTCGGCTCCGACCTCCACGCCGCCGCCGCCTCGGTGGCCGAGAAGAACAAGGTTCCCTACCTGGGTGTCGCCTTCGCGCTCCACAAGATCCACCAGCAGGGGTTCCGCTACCTCTTCTCGCCATTCTGGAAGTCGCCCGACATCGGTCAGCAGCTCGTCCCGCTCCTCGCGTCGATCCCCGCCGCCGAGCGGCCCAAGCGAGTGGCCATTTTCCTGGAGAAGACGGACTGGGGCCGGGAGATGGCGGCCGCCTGGGTGGAGGCGGGAAGGGCCGCCGGGTACGAGGTCGTGTCCCAAGGCGAGTACGCGCCGGGAGCCAAGGACTACTCCGACGTGATCCTCAAGGCGAAGGCCGCTCAGGCCGACGCCCTCTTCGGTCTCCCGACGCCGCCCGACGGCATGGCGATGGTCAAGCAGATGAAGGAGCTGGACTTCAACCCGAAGCTCGCGCTCCTGATCCGGGCGCCCGACGTCCCGGTCTGGGCGAAGAACCTGGGCAAGGACGGCGACTACGTGCTCCTGGCGCCCGGCTGGCACCACTCGATGAAGTACCCCGGCGTGGCCGAGCTGAACGCGGAGCACCAGAAGCGCTTCGGGCGGCCAGCCGACCCGATCACCGGACCGGCCTATGCTTGTGTCCAGGTCCTGGCGGCGGCCCTCACCAAGGCCGGCGCCGCCGACCGGGAGAAGGTGCGCGAGGCCATCGCGGCGACCGACCTCACGAACACGGTGATCGGGCCGGTCAAGTTCCGGCCCGATGGCACCGGGGTGGTCCAGGGCGCCTTCATCCAGTGGATCAACGGTAAGCAGGAGCTGGTCTGGCCGAAGGAATTCGCGACGGCGCCGCTCGCGTACCCGGCCCCGCCCTTCTCCAAGCGCTGAGCTTGACCGCCGGGGGGGACTGGGGGAGGAGCAGCGCTCCCCCCCAGCCCGAACGACCGCTCCTCACCTGCGAAGGCGTCTCCAAGGCCTTCGCGGGGGTGCGAGCGGTCCG
>DASYUM010000331.1:0-24988 GCA_036001225.1 Candidatus Methylomirabilota bacterium
CGAGCCGGAGGACCGTCTCGATCTCCTCCTTGAGCGTGCCCAGCAGAAACGCGGCCCGGAGCTTGCCCTTGGCGATCGCCCAGCGCCCCAGGTTCGCCGCGTACCAGAGGTGGGCCTCCGGGCTGCGCGGATCGAGCTCGATGGCGCGCTTGGCGACGTCCCGGCCCCGCTCGTACCCGGCCAGCTTCTCGTCGAGGTTCGTCGCGCGAAGATCGGCCCAGGTGAGATGGACCCAGCCCAGGAGGAGGAGCCCGTCGAGGGTCGGCTCCCGAGCCACCGTGCGCTCGAGGAGCTCCCGCGCGCGGTCGATCCGAGCGAGGTCCTCGTGGAAGCTCCGGAAGAGGGCCCACGCCTCGGCCACCGGGCCTGAGGGCGGAGGCGTGACCGGCGTCGCGGCGGGCGCGACGAGGGCCAGGGCCAGCACGAGGAGGAGCGCGGGCAGCAGGGCGCCGCCGGGCCGGAGGGTGAGCGCCATCGCCGAGGACTCTACCAGGGAGCCGGGCGTCGTTCAACCGAGCCCCGGGCGCGCCTTGACAAAGCGGCGCGGCGCTCCCATCATCGCCCCCATGCGGGGCTTCATCCACACCCTCGCCGCCGCGCTGCTCGGCGCGGGGCTGGGGGTGCAGCTGTTCCTCTCCTTTCTCGTGGCGCCCTCGGCCTTCCGCGTCACCGATCGGCCGGTGGCGGTCCGCCTCATGGAGGCGCTCTTTCCCGGCTACTACGGCTTCGGGATCGTCACGACCGGTCTGGCGTGCGGCCTGACGCTCTGGCTGGCCCTCGGGGGGGGCCGGGCGCCGCTCCGCTGGGCCGCCGTGACGCTGCTCGGCGTCGTCCTCGCGGGCACGCTCTACGCCGGGCAGATCCTGCTGCCCCAGGCGCGGGCGGCGCGCCTGCGCGCCCAGGTGGCGCCGGCCGGCGACCTGGCTCCGCTCGAGTTCTCGCGCCTCCACCGCCGGGCAGTGGCGGTGAACATCGCGCTCTTCGGCGTCGGCGCCGTCGCGCTCGCGCTCCACGCCGCCGCGCGTCCCCACTGACCTCGCCCGTGGAACGCGCACGGGTCGTCGTGGTGGGCGGTGGCTTCTGGGGGTGCAGCACGCTCTACCACCTCGCGATGCTGGGGCTCTCCGACTGTCTCCTCGTCGAGCAGGGCGAGCTGGCGGAGCAGACGACGGGGCAGGCCGCGGGGATGATCGGCCAGCTCCGGAGCTCGCCGGTCGCGTCGCGCGGCGCCGCCTACGGGGTCGAGCTCCTGCGCCGGCTGGCCGCCGAACCCGGCGCCCCGAGCCCGTTCCGGGAGGTCGGCAGCGTCAAGGTCGCGCTCACCCCGGGGCGGGTCACGGAGCTCCGCCGGCAGGTGGCCGAGGGCCGGCGGCTCGGCCTCCCGGTGACGCTCGTCGCGCCCGAGGAGGCCGCGCGGCTCGCCCCGGGCCTCGACTCGCGTCGTGTGCTCGCGGCGGCGCACGTGGCCTCGGACGGCTACGTCGATCCGGCGGCGACCGCCCGCGCCCTGGCCGACCGGGCCGAGCGCCAGGGCGCCCGCGTCTGGACGGCCGCCCGGGTCGAGCGGATCCTGGTGAGCCGCGATCGGGTGCAGGGGGTGTTGACCGAGCGGGGGCGGGTGGCCGCGCCGACCGTCGTGCTCGCCGCCGGACCCTGGGCCGGCCTCGTGGCGGAGACCGCCGGCGTGCGGCTCCCCGTCTACCCCGTCCGCCATCAGCTCGCCGTCAGCGCGCCGCTCACCGGGTTGCCCACCACGTTTCCCCTCGTGCGCGTCCCCGACGCGTGCGCGTACATCCGGCCCGACGGCCGCGAGCTCTGGTTCGGGCGGTTCGAGCGGCGGCCCCTGAGCTATGACCCGCGGACGCTGCGGCCGGGGATGACGATGAAGGACGTGCCGCCGGGGACCGGCGCGCTCGCCACCGCGCGAGCGCGGCTCGTCGAGGTCTTTCCGCCGCTCGGCGACGTGCCGGTCGTGAGCGCGCGGGCGGGCCTGCCCGCCTTCACGCCGGACGGCGAGCATCTCCTCGGCCCGCTCGGCCGGCCGCGCGGGCTCCTGATCGCGGCGGGCTGCAACGCCACCGGGATCATGGACGGCCTGGCGATGGGACGGCTCGTGGCGGAGCTGGCCGCCGGTCAGCCGCCGTTCCTCGACGTGACGGCCATGCACCCTGGGCGCTTCGGCGGGCGCTACCGGGGGGTCGCGGCGCTGCGCGCGTCGTGCGAGAATGTCTACCGCAACTACTACTCCCTCCGGGCGGGTCGGGTGTAGCTCTCGGAAATCGGGGCAGGCGCTCAACGAGACGGATCGGGAGGGATCGGCGATCACCAGTCGAACACGCGGACTACCATGGGCACACCGGCGCACCACCATCGTCCTCGCCCTCGTCGTCACCGCCGCCATCCTGACGGCCGCCGCCGCCCAGGCTCAGGGCGTGACCGCGCCGCGGCTGACCGCGGTGGATCGGGCGACCTACGAGGCCCTGAAGGTCCAGGCGGAGCATGATCCCGCCGCCCAGGCGCCCGACCGCATCCTCGACGCCGAGGCGCCCCAGCCGGCGGACCCACACATCGTCACGTCCTTCCCCGGGCTCAACCGGCCGGCTGCCGCCAACAGCGGGTTCGTCTTCGTCCCGCCGGACCCGATCGTGGCCAAGAGCTTCACCCGCGTGCTCGAGGCGGCCAACAGCGCCGTTCGCCTCCACACCACGACCGGGGCTGTCCTGGACACGAGGAGCCTGAACGTCTTCTTCGGCGTCACGCCCTCGGGGTCGTCGGGGCTTCTCTTCGACCCCAAGGTCTACTTCGACCGGCTCGGCGTGAACCGGCGCTTCTACGTGGTGGCGCTGGAGATGCGCACGTCTCCCCGGGTGTCGCGGATCCACGTCGGGGTCTCCCGCAGTTCCGAGCCCGGCAATCTGGGTCCCGCCAGCTGGTGCCGCTATGCCATCGATGGCCGGCGGAATCCGGGGACGGGGCTTGACAGCTGGGCGGACTACCCGGGGCTCGGGGTGGGCGCGGACAAGCTGGTCATCACCGCCAATCAGTTCACGTTCTCCGCGGGCTCGTTCACGTTCGCCATCGTCCGCGTCCTCAACAAGCTGGTGCTGGCGAACAACGGGGCGGCCTGCCCGGCGCGGCCGTTCGTCTCCACCTTCCAGCCCTCGGCGGCGGCGGGGAACGGCGCGATCTTCACCCTCCAGCCGGTGCAGCACGCGGTGGCGCCGACCTCGTTCGCGGGCGTCGCGAGCCCGGTCTACCTCATCAACACGATCTTCGGCACGAACATCGCCTACCGGGTGTGGCGGGTCCGGAACCTCGCGCCGGTGTCGCTCCAGGGCCCGGTGAACGTCCAGGGCGACTTCCTCTACGGCAACCCGCCCAATGCCGTCCAGCGAGGGAGCGCCCTGCGTCTGGACACCGGCGACAACCGGATCACCCAGGCGTCCTCGGCAGCCGCGAACAACTTCGTCGCCGTCCACGGCACCGTCTGCAACGTCGGCGGCGGCCCGACCGAGTCGTGCATCCGCGCCATCGGCATCCGGCCGGGGTCGGGCGCCGGGGGCTCGCTGACCGCGGGCATCTCCGGCCAGTTCACCCTGAGCAATGCCCCGGGGGATTTCCTCTTCTGGCCGGGCGTCGCCGACAGCCCCGGGCCCCTGGGGATCGGGTTTCACGCGAGTAGCGCGACGTTCTTCCTGAGCTCCTTCGTGTTTGTTGGCAGCACACTGCTGCCGGTGAGCGTCGGGACCTGCCCCCAGACGACGCGACGGACCGGCGACTACTTCGGGGCCCAGCTCGATCCGTCCGACCTCGCGAGCTTCTGGTTCGCCGGCGAGCGGGCGACGACGATCGGCGGCCGCTGCCAGTGGGAGATGCGCATCATCAGGGTCAGCCCTTGAGGCCGGGTCGAGTGTCGTTTCTCGGGAGGAGTATCGGCCATCACCAGCCAACGCGGGAGAACACGATGACACACTGGCGCTCCACCACCGCTCTCGCTTTCGTCGTCACCGCCCTCGTCCTGACGGCCGCCGCCGCGCTGGCTCAGGAGGTGACCGTGCCGCGGCTGACCGCGGTGGATCGGGCGACGTACGAGGCCCTGAAGGTCCAGGCGGAGACTGACTTCGCCGCCCAGGCCGCCGACCGCATCCTCGACGCCGAGGCGCCCGAGCCCGCGGTCCCCCACATCGTGGGGTCCTTCCTCGGGCTGAACCGGCCGGCCGCCGCCAACAGCGGATTCGTCTTCGTCCCGCCGGACCCGATCGTCGGCAAGAGCCGGGCGCGCGTGCTCGAGGCGGCCAACAGCGCCGTCCGGCTCCACACCACGACCGGGGCCGTGCTGGACACGAGGAGCCTTAACGTCTTCTTCGGCGTCGCGCCCGCGGGCTCGTCGGGGCTCCTCTTCGACCCCAAGGTCTACTTCGACCGGCTCGGCGCCAACCCGCGCTTCTACGTGGTCGCGCTCGAGATGCGCACGTCGCCGCGGGTGTCCCGGATCCACGTCGCGGTCTCCCGCAGCGCCGACCCCGTCAATCTGGCGCCCGCCAGCTGGTGCCGCTACGCCATCGATGGCCGGCGGAACGCGGGGACTACCCGGGACAGCTGGGCGGACTACGAGGGCCTCGGGGTCGGCGTGGACAAGCTGGTGATCACCGCCAACCAGTTCACGTTCGCGTCGAACACGTTCACGTTCGCCATCATCCGGGTCCTCAACAAGCTGGTGCTGGCGAACAACGGGGCCGCCTGCCCGGCGCTCCCGTTCGTGTTCACCTTCCAGCCGTCGGCCGCGGCGGGGAACGGGGCGGTCTTCACCCTCCAGCCGACCCAGCACGCCCTGGCCCCGGCCTCGGCGCCGGGAGTCTCCAACCCCGTCTACATCGTCAACACGATCTTCGGCACCAACATCGCGTACCGGGTGTGGCGGGTCCGGAATCTCTTCCCCGTGTCGCTCCAGGGGCCGGTGACCGTCCAGGGCAACTTCCTCTACGGCAACCCGCCCAACGCCCGGCAGCGGGGCAGCGCCCTGCTTCTGGACACCGGCGACAACCGGATCACGCAGGCGTCCTCGGCCGTCACGAGCGAGTTCGTCGCCGTCCACGGCACCCGCTGTACCGTCGGCGGCTCGATCGTCTCGTGCATCCGCGCCGTGGCCATCCGGGTGGGGTCGGGCGGCGGGGGCTCGCTGATCGCGAGCATGCAGGACCAGTTCACCTTCGGACTCTTCGGGGACTTCCTGTTCTGGCCGGGCGTCGCCGACAGCCCGGGACCGGCGGGGATCGGGTTTCACCGGAGCAGCGCGAGCTTGTTTCTGAGCTCCTATGTGCTCATCGACACCACTCTGATCCCGCTCACCGTCGGCACCTGCCCCCAGACGACGCGGCGGACGGGCGACTACTTCGGCGCCCAGCTCGACCCGGTCGATCTCCGAAGCTTCTGGTTCGCCGGTGAGCGGGCGACGGTCATCGGCGGCTCCTGCCAGTGGCAGATGCGCATCATCAAGGTCAGCCCATAAGGCGGGTCGGGTGTCGTTCTCGGAGGTCGGGGAGAGCGATCCGGGAGAGGGTCGGGGGTATCGGCCAATCACCAGTCAAACACGGGAGAACACGATGAGACACCGGCGCTACACCGTCGCACTCGCGCTCGCCGTCGTCACCGCCGCCGTCTTGACGGCCGCCGCCGCCCGGGCTCAGGGGGTGACCGTGCCGCGGCTCACCGCGGTCGATCGGGCGACGTACGAGGCCCTGAAGGTCCAGGCGGAGCATGATCCCGCCGCCCAGGTGCCCGACCGCATCCTCGACGCCGAGGCGCCCCAGCCCGCGATCCCCCACGTCGTCACGTCCTTCCTCGGGCTCAACCGGCCGGGCGCGGCCAACAGCGGGTTCGTCTTCGTCCCGCCGGACCCGATCGTCGGCAAGAGCTTCACCCGCGTGCTGGAGGCGGCCAACAGCGCCGTCCGGCTCCACACCACGACCGGGGCCGTGCTGGACACCAAGAGCCTCAACGTGTTCTTCGGCGTCGCGCCCGCGGGATCGTCGGGGCTCCTGTTCGACCCCAAGGTCTACTTCGACCGGCTCGGCGTGAACCGGCGCTTCTACGTGGTGGCGCTGGAGATGCGCGAGGCCCCGCGGGTGTCCCGGATCCACGTCGGGGTCTCCCGCAGCGCCGACCCCAGCAATCTCGGCCCCGCCGGCTGGTGCCGCTACGCCATCGATGGCCGGCGGAACGCGGGGACCGCACGGGACAGCTGGGCAGACTACGAGGGCCTCGGGGTGGGCGTGGACAAGCTGGTGATCACCGCCAACCAGTTCACCTTCTCGTCCGGCTCCTTCACGTACGCCATCATCCGCGTCCTCAACAAGCTGGTGTTGGCCAACAACGCGGCGGGCTGCCCGGCGCTCCCCTTCGTCTTCACCTTCCAGCCGTCGGCCGCCGCCGGGAACGGCGCGGTCTTCACCCTCCAGCCGGTGCAGCACGCCCTGGCCCCGGCCTCGGCGCCGGGGGTCTCGAACCCCGTCTACCTCGTCAACACGATCTTCGGCACCAGCAATGTGTACCGGGTGTGGCGGGTCCGGAACTTCCCGCCGTCGCTCCAGGGTCCGGTGAACGTCCAGGGCAACCTCTACGGCAACCCGCCCAACGCCCGGCAGAAGGGGAGCGCCCTGCTTCTGGACACCGGCGACACCCGGGTCACCCAGGCGTCCGCGGCGCAAACGATCGGAATCGTCGGCGTCCACTCCACCCTCTGCAACGTCGGCGGCGGCCCGACGGAATCATGCGTGCGCGCCGTGCTTATCAAGGTGGGATCGGGCGGCGGGGGCTCGTTGATCGCAAGCATGTTCGACCAGTTCACCCTCGGGCTCGCTCCGGGAGACTTCCTCTTCTGGCCGGGCGTCGCCGACACCCGGAGGGACGTGGGGATCGGGTTCCACAAGAGCAGCCCGACGAGCTTCCTGAGTTCCTTTGTCTCGGTCGGCTCGACCCTGATCCCGCTCACCGTCGGCAACTGCCCGCAGACGACGAATCGGACCGGCGACTACTTCGGCGTCCAGCCGGACCCCGTCGACCTCCAGAGCATTTGGTTCGCCGGCGAGCGGGCGACGGTCGTCGGCGGCCGGTGCCAGTGGGAGATGCGGATCATCAAGGTCGTTCAGTAGCCGCCGCCGTCAGGGCGCGCGCCGGCCGGGGGTCTGGGCCTCCGGCCGGCGTCGTTTTCAGTCACCAGGCGGGAGGGCAGGAGGTGTCGTCATCGTGAGAGAGCGGAAGACCCGACCCGTCGTCGCTGGCCGCCTCGGCCTCCTCGTCGCCGGGATGGTCCTGGCGGCCACGACGGCCTGGGCCCAGGGAGGCGCTCCGCGGCTGACCGCGGTGGACGCGGCGACGTATCACCGCTTGAAGGTCCAGGCGGAGCGGGACCCCGCCGCCGAGGCGCCGACCCGCGTGCTCGAGGCGGCGGCCGCCGAGACCGGGGCGCCGACCGTCACCACGTCCTTCATCGGGCTCGACCGGCTGAGCGCGGCCAACAGCGGGTTCATCTTCGTCCCGCCGGACCCGGTCGTCGCCAAGGGGCGGGGCCGGGTGCTCGAAGCGGCCAACAGCGCGGCGCGGCTCTTCACCACGGCGGGCGGCGTGCTGGCCACCAAGAGCCTCCAGCTCTTCTTCGGCGCGCCCCCGCCGGCCGGGAGCGATGGGCTCCTGTTCGACCCCAAGGTCTACTTCGACCGGCTCGGCGCCAACCCGCGCTTCTACGTGCTGGCGCTGGAGAAGCGGGGCGCCTCGCCGGCGGCGGGCGTGTCCCGGATCTGGCTCGCCGTCTCCCGCGGCCCCGAGCCCGCCAATCTCGAGCCGGCCAGCTGGTGCCGGTACGCCATCGACGGCAAGCGCAACGGGGGCACGGCGCTCTCGAGCTGGGCGGACTACCCGGGGCTCGGGGTCGGCGCCGACAAGCTCGTCATCACGGCCAACCAGTTCACCTTCGCGTCGAACGCGTTCACCTTCGCCATCATCCGGGTCCTGAACAAGGCGACGCTGGCGAAGAACGGCGCCGCCTGCCCGGCGCTCCCGTTCGTCTTCACCTTCCAGCCGTCGGCCGGGGCCGGGAACGGCACGGTCTTCACCATCCAGCCCGTGCAGCACTACGTGGCGCCGGCCTCGAGCGCGGGGGTCGCCAACCCCGTCTACCTCGTCAACACCGTGTTCGGCGCCAGCAGCGTGTACCGGGTGTGGCGGGTCCGGAACTTCCCGCCGACGCTCCAGGGCCCGGTGAACGTGCAAGCCGCCGCCTATGGCATTCCGCCCCAGGCCCCGCAGCGGGCCAGCAGCCTGCGCCTGGACACCGGCGACACCCGGATCACCCAGGCGTCTTCCGGCGACGACGCCGGCAACTTCAGCGCCGTCCACAGCACCGTGTGCAACGCGGGGGGCGGCCCCACCGAGTCGTGTCTGCGGGGGGTGGCCTTCTTCGTGGGGTCGGGCGCCGGCGGCGCGCTGACGGCGCGCCTGGAAGAACAGTTCACGCTCGGGCTCGCCCCGGGCGACTTCCTCTTCTGGCCGGGCGTGGCCGACGGCGGCTCGTTCGAGTCGGGGTTCGCGTTCCACCGGAGCAGCGCGACGACCTTCCTGAGCTCCTTCTGGGCGGTCGGAGCGACGATCGGGGCACTCACCGTGGGCACCTGCCCTCAGACGACGCGGCGGACGGGCGACTACATCGGCGCCCAGCGGGACCCGGTCGACAACCGGAGCTTCTGGTTCGCCGGCGAGCGGGCCACCGTGATCGCCGGCGCCTGCCAGTGGCAGACGCGGATCATCAAGGTCACGCCATAGTCCCGCGGTCGGGGCGGCGGGTGCCCCCTCCCAACCCACACGGCTGGAGGTTGCGGACCATGAGCCAGAGGGATCCCCGAGCGTCCACCGCCCGAATCCTCGCCGCCGTCGTCGCCGGGATGCTCCTGGCGGCCACGGTCGCCTCGGCGCAGGGGACCGCGCCCCGGCTGACCGCGGTGGACGCGGCGAGCTATCAGGCATTGAAGGTCCAGGCGGAGACGGACGCCGCCGCCGAGGCGCCGACACGCCTGGCCGAGGTCGCGGCCGGCGAGGCCGAGGCCCCGACCATCACCGCGTCCTTCGCCGGGCTCGACCAGCCGGGCGCGGCCAGCGGCGGGTTCACCTTCGTGCCGCCGGACCCCATCCTCGCCAAGGGCCGGACCCGGGTGCTCGAGGCGACCAACAGCGCGACGCGGCTCTTCACCACGGCGGGCGGCGTGCTGGCCACGAAGAGCCTCCAGCTCTTCTTCGGCGCGCCGCCGCCGGCGGGGCGCGACGGCGTCCTGTTCGACCCCAAGGTCTACTTCGACCGGCTCGGCGTCAACCCGCGCTTCTACGTGGTGGCGCTGGAGAAGCGGGGCACCTCGGACGCGACGGGCGTGTCCCGGATCTGGCTGGCCGTCTCGCGCGGCGTCGACCCGGCCGACCTCGAGCCGGCACGCTGGTGCCGGTACGCCATCGACGGGAAGCGCAACGGGGGCACCGCGCGCTCGAGCTGGGCGGACTACCCGGGGCTCGGGGTCGGCGTCGACAAGCTGGTCATCACCGCCAACCAGTTCACGTTCGCGTCGAACCTGTTCACCTTCGCCATCGTCCGCGTCCTCAACAAGCTGGTGCTGGCGAACAACGGGGCCGCCTGCCCGCCGCTCCCCTTCGTCTTCACCTTCCAGCCCTCGGCTCTCCTTCAGAACCCCGCGGCCTTCACCCTTCAGCCGGTGCAGCACTACGTGGCGCCGGCCTCGAGCGCCGGCGTCGCGAACCCCGTCTATCTCGTCAACACGGTCTTCGGCACCAACACCCGATATCGGGTGTGGCGCGTGCGGAACCTCCCCCCGTCACTCCAGGTGGCGAGCGTCCAGGGCACCTTCACCTACGGCGTCCCACCCGCGGCCCGGCAGCGGGGCAGCAGCCTGCGCCTGGACACCGGCGACAACCGGATCACCCAGGCCTCCTCGGGCGACCTGAGGGGCAGCTTCAGCGCCGTCCACGGCACCGTGTGCAACGTCGGGGGCGGTGCCACCGAGTCGTGCGTCCGGGCGGTGGCCATCCGGGTCGGCTCGGGCCCCGGGGGCGCGCTGGCGGCGAGCCTGGAGGACCAGTTCACCCTGGGGCTCGCCCCCGGAGACTTTCTCTTCTGGCCGGGCGTCGCCGATGGCGGCTCTCGGGACTCGGGGTTCGCGTTCCACCGGAGCAGCGCGACGACGTTCCTGAGCTCCTACTGGGCGGTCGGGACGACCATCCGGCCGCTCACCGTCGGCACCTGCCCGCAGAGGACGGCGCGGACGGGCGACTACATCGGCGCCCAGCGCGATCCGGTCGACAACCGGAGCTTCTGGTTCGCCGGCGAGCGGGCGACGACGCTCGGCGGCGTGTGTCAGTGGCAGACGCGGATCATCAGGGTCACGCCGTAAATCGTGCTGTCGAGGAGGGCCTGAGCGTGAGTGAGTCACCGGGCCGGCCGCTGGAGTGCCTGGAGCTGGATCACGTGGTGCTCCGGGTCCGGGACCAGGCCGTCTCCCAGCGCTTCTACGTCGAGGTGCTCGGCCTCACGCTGGACCACGTCAACGAGCCGATCAAGCTGGTCCAGCTCCGCTGCGGCCGCCACCTGATCGACCTGCTGCCGCTCCCGCCCGGCGAGGCCCCGCCCGCCAGCGGGCGGATGGATCACGTCTGCCTCTCCATCCGCTGCGACGACATGGCCGCGCTGGCCGCCTACCTGCGCGGGCAGGGCGTCGAGGTCGAGGGGGACGTCGTCTCCCGGCGCGGCGCCTTCGGCCAGGGGCTCTCGCTCTACATCCGCGATCCCGACGGGTACCGCATCGAGCTCAAGCCCCGCTGACCCGCGTCACCGGGGCCCGGGGGGAGGCAGGCCCGATCCGGTCGCCGAAGGGCGACCGGCCCGGCTTTTGGCTTCGAGGTAATCGAGGGAACGCGGCACATCGTGGTCCGGCACCGCGATCATCCAGATCTGAATACCACCGTCGCGAGGCACGACGAGCTGGATCCGGCGTATGCCCGGACTGCCATACGGCTCATAGATGAGCTGCTTCGGCGAAGGGCATGATGTCGGGAAGGAGGGCATCGGGCGTGAAGGACGCGAAGTATTACGATTCGCTTGCCTGGGAAGTCCAGATCGAGCGGGATGTCCGAGCGGATGGCTCGATCTACTATGTGGCGCGGCATCCGGAATTTGGAACCGTATCCGGTCCACTCGGCACGGGCGCTTCCCCCGAGGAGGCGCTCGCGGAACTCAGAGAGGCCAGGCGCAGTCTCATTGCGGTGCTTCTGGAGCGGGGCGATCCTATTCCAGAGCCTCGACCCGTCAGGGCTGTGGTCATGTAGCTGCACGAGGGCGTCCGGAGAGTAGACGCGGTCGACCCCGAAACACGACCTTTGCCCCCATCACACTGATGGGAAACCGACGACCTGGATTCTGCTGTAGCCTGGTGCGCCCTTCGAAGGTTTGAGAAACGGCCCGGCGTCGTCGGGCCGCACCACGGCGGCCCGGAGCGTCCGGCCGTCGGGCGCCGCGACGTCGATCCACCGAGCGGCCGGCGCCTCCGCTTGGGCTACGCAGGGCGGGCAGCGCGGTGACCGCCGCCAGCCCGAGGCCGCAGGTGAGATCCCTTCCCGGACCGATCGTCGCGTCGTGGGCGCGCTCACGGAGACCCACTGCGCCTCATGGCGACCTTCGTCTCGCGGCGGCGGGTGCGGGCGACCCCGGCGGGCTCGGCCGGAGTTGCGCCTACTCGTAGCGGAGGGCTTCGATGGGATCGAGCCGGGAGGCCTTGCGGGCGGGGTAGAAGCCGAAGAAGACCCCGACGGCCCCCGAGAAGACGAAGGCCAGCCCGATCGCCTCGGCCGGGATCTCGGTGGTCCAGTTGGCGATGGACGCGATGGTCTCCGACGCCGCCAGCCCGACGACGATCCCCACCAGCCCGCCCGCGATGGCGAGCGTCACGGCCTCCACCAGGAACTGGGCCAGGATGTCCCGGCTGCGCGCCCCCACCGCCATCCGCAGCCCGATCTCGCGCGTCCGCTCCGTCACCGAGACCAGCATGATGTTCATGATCCCGATGCCGCCCACCAGGAGCGACACCGAGGCGATGGCGGCGAGCAGCATGGTCATGATGCGGGCGGACTCCTCCTGGGCGGCGAACATCTCGGACAGGATCCGGACCTGAAAGTCGTCGTCCTGCCCCGACTGGAGGCGGTGGCGCTGGCGCAGCAGGTCGCGGATCTGGCCCTGGGCTTCCTCCATCAGGTCCGAGTCCTTGACCTTGACCGAGATGGTGCCGACCGTGCGCGGATTCGACCGGTTGGCGCCGAGGACCTTCTTCTTCGCCGTCGAGAGCGGGATCAGGATCAGGTCGTCCTGGTCCTGGCCGAAGGCCGACTGTCCCTTGGCGTCCAGCACGCCGACGATCGTGAAGGGGACGTTCTTGATCCGGATCGTCTGGCCGACGGGGTCGGAGGTGTCGAAGAGGCTCCGCCACACGGTCTCGCCCAGAACGGCCACCTTGGCGGCGGCGTCGACGTCCTCGAAACCGAACATCTTGCCGGTGGCCACGTCCCATTCGCGGGCCACCAGGTAATCGGGGGTCACGCCCTGGATGATCGTGGACCAGTTGGTGTTGCCGAAGACCGTCTGGGCGGCGCCGCGCACCGACGGCGCCGAGGCCTCCACCGCCGGGATCTCGAGGCCGATGGCCCTGGCGTCCTCCTCGGTCAGCGTCTGCTGGGAGCCGAGCCCCCAGCGGATGCCGCCGGAGGTCTGGGCGCCGGGGAGGACCACGATGGCGTTCGAGCCGAGCGAGCGGATCTGCTCGGCGATCCGGCGCTGGGCGCCGGCGCCAACCGAGACCATGGCGATGACCGCGCCGACGCCGATGATGATGCCGAGCATGGTCAGCGCGGTGCGCAGCACGTGGGCCCGGAGGGCGCCGAGGGCCATCCGGATGGCGGCCCAGAGCTTGACGTTCACGCCCCGACTCCCTGGGCGGCCTCGTCCTCGGCCGGCAGTGTCGCCAGCAGCGCCTCGGCCCGCAGCGGGGCGTCCACCCGCGCGTCGGTCCGGACCCGCCCGTCCCGGAATGCGACGATCCGGCTCGCGTAGCGGGCGATGTCGTCCTCGTGGGTCACGAGCACGATCGTGATTCCCCCGCGATTGAGGGCCTGGAGGATCGCCATGATCTCGATGCTGGTCCGGGTGTCCAGATTCCCGGTCGGCTCGTCGGCCAGGACGAGGCGCGGCTCGTTCACGAGAGCCCGGGCGATGGCGACCCGCTGCTGCTGGCCCCCCGAGAGCTGGCTCGGGTGGTGGTGCTCGCGCCCCTCGAGGCCGACGTCCCGCAGGCGGGCCAGGGCCTGGGTGCGTCGGTCGCGGGCGGTCGCGCCGCCGTCGTACAGCAGCGGGAGCTCGACGTTCTCCATCGCGCTCATCCGCGGCAGGAGGTTGAAGGTCTGGAAGACGAAGCCGATCTTCTGGTTCCGGATGGCCGCCAGCGCGTCGCGGGATAGACGCGAGACGTCCTCGCCGTCCAGGGCGTAGCGGCCCGACGTCGGGGTATCGAGGCAGCCCACGAGGTTCATGAAGGTGGACTTGCCGGAGCCCGACGGTCCCATGATCGCCACGAACTCCCCCGGCGCGATGTCGAGCGTCACGCCGCGCAGGGCGTGCACCGAATGGGACCCCAGCCGGTAGGTCTTGGCGAGGTCGCGGACGGCGATGAGCGGGGCCGTCATGCGGCCAGCCTCCGTCAGAACCGGAGCCGCGGGGCGCTGCCGGAGGAGCCCCGCGCGGCGGACGTGCCGGCCTGGCCGGTGATGACCTCCTGGCCGGCCTGGAGGTCGCCGCGCAGCACCTCCGTGGAGCTTCCGTCCGAGGCCCCCGTCACGATGGACACCGCCTTGGGCTTGCCGTCCGGCCCGACGACGAACACGCGCCCCGGCACCCCGGCCGGCGCCGCCCCGGCCGCCGGCCCCTCCTGGGCGGCGGCCGTCAGCGCGTCGTACTTCGCCTGCTGCTCGGGCCGCAGGATCGCGCGGATCTTGTCCCGGGTCTCCGCCCGGATCCGCTTCCGCTGTGCCTCGCGCGCGCGGTCGTCGAGCCCCTGCCCGGCCATCGCCCCGAAGGCCTGGCGCGACTCGGCCAGGATCGCGTCCAGGCGCGTCTGCTGCTCGGAGGTGAGGCCGAGCTCGCGGGTGAGCATCTCCCGCTGCTGCCCGAGGCCCCCGCCGGCCCCGCCGCCGGGACCGCCGCCGGCCCCGCCCCCGGCGGCCGGACTCCGCCCGCCGCCCGGCGTGGGCTCCGGCCCGGCCCCCGTCTCACCGGGCGGCCGGAAGCGGAGGGCGGCGTTGGGAACACGCAGCACGTCCTCCTTGCGATCGACCTGGACCCGCACGCTCGCCGTCATCCCCGGCATGAGCTTTCGCTCCGGGTTGGCGACGGCGATGACGGTCGTGTAGGTCACCACGTTCTGCACCACCTGGGGCGCTTTGCGGATCTGCACGATCTCGCCGCGGAAGGTCTGGCCCGGGAAGGCATCCACGGTGAAGGTGGCCGGCATGCCCTCCCGGAGCCGGCCGACGTCGGCCTCGTCGACCGCCGCCTCGACCTGCATCCGCGTCAGGTCCTGGGCGATCGTGAAGAGGGTCGGCGCCTGGAGGCTCGCCGCCACGGTCTGGCCGACGTCGATCGCTCGGGAGATCACGACGCCGTCGACCGGCGCCCGGATCTCGGAGTGCTCGAGGTCGAGCCGGGCCTGGTCGAGCGCCGCCTGCTTGTTCCGGACGCTGGCCTCGGCGGCCTTGAGCTGGGCCTCGGCGACCTGGAGGGCGGCCTGGGCGGAGACGACCTGCGCCTGGGCGGCGTTGGCCTGGGACTGGACCGCCGCCAGCTGGCCCTCGGCCGAGCGGAGGGTGGCCTCGCTGGCCCGGACCTGGGCCTGGGTGGCTTCCACCTGGGCTTTGGCCGTCTCGAAGCTCGTCTGCGCCTGGTCCTTGTCGTTCTGGGCGATCAGCTGCTTCTTGAGGAGATCGACGCTGCGGTCGAGCTGGAGCTTCGCGTTGGCCAGCGTGGCGCTGTCACGGGTCACGTTGGCGCGGGCGGTCGCGATGGCGGCCCGGGTGTTCTCGACGTCGGCCTGCGCCTTGGCGGCGTTGGCCTGGGCCGTCACCACGCCGGCTCGGGCGTTCTCGATCTCGGAGCGGGCCTTCTCGACGTTGGCGCGCTGGTTCAGCGCGACGGCCTGGGCGTTCTCGACGTCGGCCCGGGCCGCGTTCATCTTCGCCTGGAAGGGGTCGGGGTCGAGGCGGGCGATGAGCTGGCCCTTCTTGACCGCCGAGTTGAAGTCGACGTAGAGCTCCTTGATCTGGCCGGACACCTGGCTGCCGACCTGGACCGTCGTCACCGCGTTGAGGTTCCCCGTCGCCGACACCGTGGTGACGATCGAACCCCGCTCGGCCTTGACCGTGCGGAACTTCGCCGCCTGAGCGCGGCTCGCGGTGACCAGGTACCCGGCTGTCGCCAGGCCGGCCACGACCACCAGGGCGAGGACGATCAGCACCGCCCGCTTCATCGGTCCCGCCCCGGGCGGGTGGCAGGCCCCGGCCAGCCCCGCGTCATGGGTCGCGCCCCCTCTTCCTTCATGATCATCCTACCGCGTCTGTTGGACGCGGGGGCGACCCGCGACATTTCAGGGCCGTCCGACCGCACGATCGAGCGCGGCCAGGCCGAGCTTGTGGTCGGTCAGGGCCCGGACCTGGTCGGCTTCGGCCGTGGTCAGGGCGAGCTGGGCGTCGGTCAGGTCGAGGATCGTTCCCACCCCGGCATCATACCGGCCCTGGGCCAGCCGAAGGTTCTCCGTCGCCGACTCGACCGCCTTCTCGGTCGCGGCCACCCGCTCGGCGGCCTCCACGACGCTGATGTAGGCTTGCTCGACCTCGAGCCGCACCTGGAGCTCGAACGCGTCGTAGTTGGCGCGGGCGACCTCCACCAGCGCCTGGGTTTCGCGGATCCGGGTGACCGTGAAGAAGCCCTCGAAGAGGTTCCAGGAGAGCTGGATGCCGATCGACCAATTCTCGTGGAGCGGCGGGTCGTCGGGCGTGCTGTACCCGTAAAACCCGGCCGCGTTCAGGGTCGGCCAAAAGCGGGCGCGGGCCCCAGCCAGCTGCGCGCGGGCCGCGTCGAAGCGCGCCAGGGCCTGGATCAGCTCCGGGCGATTTTTGAGGGCCTCGGTGAGGAGCCCGGCCGCGTCCAGCGTCACCGGCTCGAACCCGAGGATGTCCTGGATCTCGACGGTGGTGGTCGCCTCGAGCCCGAGGGCGTTGGCCAGGGTGGTCTCGGCCAGCCGGACCTGGTTCCGGGCCCGGATCACCGTGACGCGCGCGTTGGCGACCTCGACCTCGGCCTTGGTGACGTCGGACTTCGGCTTGGTCCCCACATCGAAGAAGCCCTGGGCGCTCCGGAGGTTCAGCTCGGCCCGAGCCAGGCCGGCGTCGGCCACCCGCACCAGCCGGCGGGACTGGAGCAGCACGAGGTAGGCCTGGCGGACGTTCAGGACGACGAGCTCACGGATCCGCTCGAGGTCGGTCTCGGAGACGCGCACGTTGGCCCGGGCCTCGTCGACGAGGGCCCCGGTCTTCCCGAAGTCGTAGATCAGCAGGTTGGCCTGGAGCGCCGTGGAGATCGAGTTCGCCCGGACGCCCTGGTTGAGCGTCGAGCTGAAGAACTGGCTGCGGGCGGCGGCGCTGAGCCAGTCGAGCCTCGGATAGTAGGCGGACTGCGCCTGCGGCACCCGGGCGGTGGAGGCCGTCACGGCCTGCTCGGCCGCCCGGATGGTGGGGTGCTGCCGCCGCGCCAGCGCGATCGCCTCCGGGAGCGACAGCACCTGGCCGGGCGCGGGCGCCTCCCGGGCGGGGCCGGGCTGACCGGGAGCGGGCGGAGGCTGGGCGGCCCCGGGCGCCGCGGCGCCGAGCGCGACGACGATCAACAAGCCAACCAGCCAGGCACGGTCATCCGCGGGTCCGAGGTGCATGGTCGCGAGATCTCCTGTGAGGGAGGGCGCGGCGGAGCGCGCCCGATCAGGACGCGCGCGCGTCCTCGGCGCGGAACGTCCGGGGGAAGCGTTCTTCGAGCATGGTGTAGAGCGTCGGGATGAGCAGGAGGGTCAAGCAGGTCGAGACCAGGAGGCCGCCGATGACCGCTCGGGCCAGGGGGGCGTTGGCCTCGCTGCCGACCAGGAGTCCGAGCGCCATCGGGAGAAGGCCGACGATGGTCGTGAGGCTCGTCATCAGGATCGGCCGGAGCCGGGTCCGCCCGGCGGTGACCACGGCGTCGGCGAGCGGCCTCCCGCGCCGGCGCAGCTCGTTGGTGTACTCGACGAGGAGCACGCCGTTCGAGACGACGATGCCGACCATCATGATGATGCCCATGAACGACGTCGTGGAGAGCGTGGTGCGGGTCACGAACAGGGCCCACAGCACCCCGATGAGGCCCATGGGGACGGAGAACATGATGATGAAGGGGTCCTTCAGCGATCGGAACTGCGACGCCATCACCATGTAGACGAGCATCAGCGCCAGAATGGTGGTGAAGAACAGGCTCGCGAACGCCTCCCGCTGCTGGGCGGTCTGTCCGCCCAGGCGCACCTCGAACCCGGGCGGGAGGCGGAGAGAGCCCAGCCGCGCATCGATGTCCGAGGAGATCGCGCCGAGGTCGCGCCCCACCGGATTGGCCGAGATGCGGATCAGGCGCTGCTGGTACTTCCGCTCGATCTCCACCGGGGCGAAGCTGCGCTTGATGTCGGCGATGGTCGACAGGACCAGCGGCCGGCCGCCGGCCGCGGTGACGAAGATCTTGCCGAGGTCCTCGGGGCGGACCCGGAACGGCTCGTCGAGCTGGACCACGATGTTGTACTGGTTCCCGGTCCGCGGGTCGGTGAAGATCGAGGGGTTCACGCTGACGTTCGAGTTGAGCGAGAAGAGCGCCGCCTGGGCGATGTCGCGCTGGCTGAGGCCGGCGCTGGCCGCCTTCTCGCGGTCCACCACGACGCTGAACTGCGGGTAGTTCTCCTCGCGGCTGATCTGCACGTCGGCCACGTTGGGAATCTCCCGCATGAGCCGAGCCGCTTCCCCGGCCGCGGCCCGGGCGTCCTGGAGGTCGTAGCCCAGGACCTCCAGCTCCAGCGGGTTCTGGGAGCCCCGGTTGAGCACGCGGTTGATGATGCCGCCGAGGTTGAAGAAGGTGATGGTGCCGGGGAACTGGCCGGCGAACTTCGGCCGGATCGCGTTGACGATCTGGGCGTCCGAGCGCTTCCGCTTGTCGGGCGTCGACAGGTAGACCTGCACCTGGGCGGCGTGGGGGCCGGTGTTGGACGTGAAGATGGCCGAGCGCCCGCTGGGGATGCCCACGCTGGTGACGATCGACTTGAGCTCCCCCGCCGGCAGGTTGGACCGGATGATCTGCTCGATCCGCGCCGTGATCTTCTCCGTCTCCTCCACGCGGGTCCCGATGGGAGCCCGGACGAAGACCCGGAACTGGCTCTCGTCGGAGGCGGGGAAGAACTCGGTGCCGATCAGGGGGTAGAGCCCCAGGCTCAGCAGGAACACGGCGAAGACGCCGAAGACCACCAGCTTCCGGTGCCGGAGCGCCCAGGCGAGCGTCCGCTGGTAGACCAGGTCGAGCCGCGCCAGCGTGGCCCGGCTCGCCTCGAGGACCCGATCCCACCAGCGCCGGCGATGGGGATCGTGGGCGCCCTCGGGCTTGAGCCAGTAGAAGCAGAGGAGGGGGGTGACCGTCCGGGAGACCAGGAACGAGGCGAACAGCGAGAAGGAGATGGTAAAGGTCAGGGGGAGGAAGAGAAGCTTGGCCTGCCCCTCGATGAAGATGGTGGGCAGGAACACCACGATGGTGGTGATGGTGGAGACGAAGATCGGCATGGCCACCTCGCGGGCCGCGTCGAGGACGGCCCTGCGGCGCTCCGTCCCGGGCATGGCGAGGTGGCGGTTGATGTTCTCCAGCTCGACGATCGAGTCGTCCACCAGGCGGCCGACGGCCAGGGCCAGGCCGCCGAGGGTGAACACGTTGATGGTCTGGCCCAGGAAGTACATGGCGATGAAGGTGCCGAGGATCGACAGGGGGATGGCGATGAAGATGATGGCGGTAGACACCAGGCTGCCGAGGAAGAAGAGGATCACCAGGAAGGCCAGGACGGCGCCCTGGCCCGCCTCGTGCCACAGGCTCTCGATCGACTGGCGGATGTACGTCGACTGATCGAAGGTGAGGCCGACCTTGACGCCGGCCGGGATCCCGATGAGCTGCGGGAGGGTCTTCTTGACGGCGTCCACGACATCGACGGTGTTGGCGCCCGGCTGCTTGTTGACGCGCAGGTAGACCGATCGCTCGCCGTCGACCCGGACCACGCTGGTCTGGGTCTCGAAGGAGTCCGTCACGTAGCCGAGGTCGCGCACGTGGACGGGAACCTCGCCGAACCGGCGGACGACGATGTCCTCCATCGGCCTGACGAGCTGGAACTGGTTGTTGGTGAAGAGCTGGTAGTCGACGGTGCCGACCTTGATCCCGCCCGAGGGCAGGAGGAAGTTCGCGTCGTTGACGGCCCGCACGACGTCCAGCACCGAGATGCCCTTGGCATAGAGGAGGTCGCGGTTCAGGTTGACCGCGATCTGGCGGACCTTGCCCCCGTCGACGTTGGCCGCGGCGACGCCGTTGAGGCGCTCGATCTGCGGCTCGACCGTGTTGAAGGCGAGGTCGTAGAGCTGCTTCTCGTCGAGGCCGCCGCCGGAGACGGTGAGCAGGCAGACGGGGATGTTCGACAGGTCGGCCCGGACGATGAACGGCTGCTTGATGCCGGTGGGCAGGGTATTGAGGATCTGCTGGATCCGCTGGATGACCTCGGTCTGGGCGGCGTTCATGTCGGCGTCGTAGTTGAGCCACACCGCGACCGCCGAGATGCCCTGCCGGCTCTTGGACTCCACGTGGTGGACGTTGGCCACCGCGCTGACGGCCTTCTCCACCGGGTAGGTGACGGTCTTCTCGATGTCCTGGACGTTTGCCCCGGTGTACTGGGTGCCGACGGTGATGATCGGGAGATTGATGTTCGGGAAGAGGTCGATCGACATCCGGGAGAGCGAGGTGTAGCCGAGGACGACCACCGCCAGCGACGCCATCAGCACGGCGATGGCGTTGCGCATGGCGAGGAGCGTGAGCCACATGGAGTTATTCGGACGGGGCTCGGCGCTAGGACTTGGCGGGCACGGCCTTGACGGCCTGGCCTTCGCGGACCAATTCCTTGCCCTGGACGATCACCTGGTCGTCGGGCTGGAGTCCCTTGACCACCTCGACGACCGGTCCGTCGCCGGCGCCGAGCTCTACGATCTGCGTCGCGACCTTGCCGTCGCGCACCAGGAGGACCGCCGGCTTCGTCTCGGCACCGGTCAGCGCCTCGAGCGGGATCAGCAGCGCGCCCCGCCGGACGTCGAGGACGAGCTGGACCCGGGCGTACATCCCGGGCTTGAGCACCTGGCCGGTGTTCGGGATCTCCACCTCCAACCCCATGGTCCGCGTGCGGGGGTCGAGGGCGTGCACGATCCGGGCGACGGTCCCGGAGAAGCCCCGGTCGGGGTAGGTATCCACGGTCAGTCGGACCGGATTGCCGACCTTCACGCGGGCGACCTCCCGCTCGGGCACCTCGATCTGGACCTTCACCGGATTGATGTCCTGCAGGACGAGGACCGCCACCGAGGAACTGCTGGTGGCGGCGGCCTGGTTGCTCACCGCCGCGCCCACGTCGAGGTTCTTCTGCGAGACGTAGCCGGCGAACGGCGCGATGAGCCGGGTGTCGTCGACGCGCATCTGGGACATGCGAATGGCGGACCGCTGCTGCTCGACCTGGGTCTCGGCCAGCTTGACCTGGCTGTCGGCGGTCTCGATCTGGACGCGGGCCACCTGCACCTGGGCTTCCTGAGCCTGCATCCCGGCCTGGGAGGCCTCGTAGGCGGTCCGCGCGTTGTCGCGATCCTGGGCCGAGACCAACCCCTTGGCGAAGAGCTCGGTCAGGCGCTCAGCCTGCCGGCGGTCGTTGGCCAGCACAG
Organism: Candidatus Methylomirabilota bacterium; assembly: GCA_036001225.1. Lineage (GTDB taxonomy): Bacteria > Methylomirabilota > Methylomirabilia > Rokubacteriales > DASRDR01 > DASYUM01. Next base: position 21,151 of record DASYUM010000331.1, read on the forward strand.
CCTGGGCTTTCGCCAGGTTGGCCTGCTGGTTGAGGAGGTTGGCCCGGGCCGACTCGAGGTTCGAGCGCGCGACCTGGAGGCCGGCCTGGGCCGTGGCCAGTGAGGCCCGGGCCTGGTCCAGGGCATTTTCCATCTCGGTCGGCTCGATCTCGACCAGGAGCTGGCCGGCCTTGACGAAGTCGCCCTTGTCGACGCGGATGGCGCGGATGTACCCCGAGCTTTTGGCGAAGATCGGGGTCTGCTGGTTCGGCAGGATGTCACCGGTGAAGGAGAGGGCCACCTCGAGGTCTCGCCGCTCGGGCTTGGCCACGCCGACGACGATCTCGCGCGGCGCGCGCGTCACCGCTCGGGCCTGTTGCTCGCGAACGCGGAGGAGAACCAGCCCGACCATGACCGAGAGCAGGGCCAGGATGACCAGCGTGACCCGGTGGCGGCGCAGGAAAGCCATCAGGCCGGGGCGTCCGGTCGCAGCAGGAGACCGTGCAAGCAGAGGTCACTGACGCGCGGAGCGAGCACCTCGGCGGGAGTATCCTCGGCGTGATTCAGGGTCGTCCCCCAGACCATGCCGATGAGCATCGAAGGGGCGAGCACGCGATCCACCTTGCGGAAGGCGCCGGCCTCGACGCCGCGGTCGAGGACCTCGGCCAGGAGCCGGGCGATGTGTGCCCGGCGGGCCCGGATGACCTGCTTCTTGCGCAGGAAGAGGCGCCCCTCACCCCGGTGAAGGAGGCGGAATGAGGGCAGGTGGTGGGCGAAGGTGTCCACGATGGCGTCGATCATGCGGCAGAGCGCGGTGGTCGGGGCGACCGCGGCCGCGCGTTCCGACTCGAGGCGGTCGATCAGGAGGCCAAAGGCCTCGTCCACGATGGCCAGGTACAGGTCTTCCTTGGACGGGAAGTAGCGGTAGAGCGTGCCCTTGCCGACCCGCGCCACGCGGGCGATCTCGTCCATGGTGACCAGATGGTAGATGCGCGTGGCGAAGACCCGCGAGGCGCCCGCGAGGATCTGCGCCCGCTTCTGCACGCCTCGTGGCGTGCGCGATCGGGACCGAGCCGTGGGAGTCTGTGCCATCGAAGTGGAACTGACCAGTCAGTTCTACGGGACTATAACGTCGGCGTCCGGCGCCTGTCAAGGTGAGAGCAGGCGATGCGCCCGCCGGCGCGCTTGGGGCTTGACTGCGGCGGCGCGGCAGTCGATACTCAGCACATGATGAGTACAGGCAACGGGGTCCGATTAGGCGCCTCCCGCCGACGGTCTCGCCCGCCTGGTAGAGCGGCCGATCCTGTTGTGGGCCTTGTGAATTTAGGCGCAAAATCTGGTACCTTTTTCCTTGACAGCCCCAAATGCTGTATGCCAGGATGCGCCCGCTACTAGATCAAGTAGTGCACGCGGGGATCGCCAAGAAGCCGATCAGGACAAAGGGGGTCAACCGTGAGCCTCGCCAGGGCCGCCGATCGGATCCGAGCCCGCGCGCGCCGCGGCCTGGGACGCTGCCCGCTGAGTGTGGCCCTCGGCACCACACCGGCGCCGCCTGACCCCCGCGAGGCCGGCCGCGCCGGGATGCCGGCGGGCGCGTCCCCGCCGGGCAGCCCCCTCGGGGCGTCCGGGACGCTCGGCTCCGCGGCACCTGCGGATTCCTGCCGGAGCGACGAGCCGAGTCGATAGCGGTCCGATGGGTCAAGGAGGAGCTTCGATGCGCACCGCAACGCGCCCCACCAAGGTTGGGAACTGGACCGATCAGGCGCTCCGGGTTCTCCGGGAGCGGTACCTTCACCGGGAAGGAGACACGATCCTGGAGACACCCGAGGACATGTGCTGGCGGGTCGCCAGCGCGATCGCCCGGGCCGAAGAGCGGTGGGGCAAGAGCACGGCCGTGGTCAACGAGATCGCCGGCGCCTTCTACGACCTGATGGTCGAGGGGCAGTTCCTCCCCAACTCGCCGACCCTCATGAACGCGGGCAAGGGCAACGCGCTGCAGTATTCGGCCTGCTACGTGCTGCCGGTCGGCGACTCGATGGAGGAGATCTTCGACGCCGTGAAGGCGGCAGCTATAATCCACAAATCCGGAGGGGGAACCGGGTTTGCCTTCTCCCGGCTCCGCCAGAAGGACGCGGTCGTCACCTCGACGGGGGGGAAGGCCTCGGGGCCGGTGTCGTTCTTGCGTGTCTTCAACGGGGCGACCGAGGCGGTGAAACAGGGAGGAACTCGTCGCGGCGCGAACATGGGCATCCTGAAAGTGGATCATCCGGACATCCTCGAGTTCATCGAGTGCAAGATCGAGGGCGGCATCACGAACTTCAACATCTCGGTGGCCGCCACCGACCGCTTCATGGACGCCCTGGCCAAGGGTGAGGAATACGACCTCGTCGCGCCGCACTCCGGCGAGGTGGTTGGCCGCCTCAATGCCCGCGAGGTATTCGACCGCATCGTCCGGGCGGCCTGGCGCACGGGCGATCCCGGGATGGTCTTCATCGACCGGATCAACGCGAGTCCCGCCAACCCGACGCCCGAGGTCGGCATGGTGGAGGCGACGAACCCGTGCATCACGGGCGATTCGCTGGTCTATACTGCCCGCGGACTCGTCCGGGCAGACTCGCTGGCGCAGTCCGGCGAGGCAGCAGATGTGATTCTGGACTCCCGATTTGATGCGGGCGAGTGGGGACTCGCTTCCAGCGTTTTCGAGACCGGGGTGAAGCCTGTCTATCGGCTGGTGACCGAGGAGGGGTACGAACTGAGCCTCACGGCTGACCATCAAGTGATGACGCCCGCAGGTTGGCGGAGAGCCGATAGCCTTCGGCCTGGGGATCTGATTCACATTCTGAACCGGAAGGGCGGCTTTGGAACTGAAGGCACGCTTGAGGAAGGCCGCCTGCTGGGCTGGCTAGTCGGCGATGGTCATGTTCGCCCCGACAAGGGTGTCATTCTTCGCTTCTATGGCGAAGAGAAGCGAGAACTGGCGCCATTGCTTGCAGGCCATATGAATGCGGTGATCGGAACTGGAGCGGCAGACCGGTATCCGGTTTCGGCCGTCGAAGTCAAGGGCCGCGACCAGGCCACGGTGAGTTCCGTTCGCTTCGCGAGGAGAATCCTGGAACGGTATCAGCTCTCCCAAGAGACGAAACTCTCCGGAGTACCCCCCGAGATCCTCGCAGGCTCGGAAGGGCTTCAGCGCGGCTTCCTTCAGGCATTGTTCACCGCCGACGGCCACGTCGCCGGAACGCTAGAGAAGGGGTTCTCGGTACGTCTCACCTCGATCTCGCTGCCGCTCCTCAAGGATGTGCAGCGGATGCTCCTCAACTTCGGCATCGTTTCCCGGCTTTACCAAGAGCGACACCCGGCGCGCAGAACTCGTCTCCCCGATGGGCGTGGGGGGACGGCCGAATACGACTGCCAGGCTGACCACGATCTGGTGATCGCTCGCGGCAATCTGCCGGCTTTCGCGCGGGAAGTCGGCCTTTTGACCACAGCGAAGCAAAACCGGCTGCTCCACGCGCTGGCCGGTTACAGTCGCGGACCGTATCGCGAGATGTTCGTCGTGCGCTTCAAGGCGCTGGAATCGGCCGGAATCGCGCCAGTGTTTGATCTCAAAGAACCTCTCACCCATAGCTTCGTGAGTAACGGATTTGTCGTACATAACTGCGGTGAGCAACCGCTCTTGCCGAACGAGGCCTGCAACCTCGGCAGCATCAACGTCTCCAAGTTCGCCGCGCGCCAGCCGGACGGCGAATGGGCGGTGGACTGGCCGGAGCTCGAGCGCGTCGTGCGCCTGTCGGTCCGCTTCCTCGACGACGTGATCGAGGTGAACCCGTACCCACTCCCCGAGATCGACGAGACGGTC
>DASYUM010000332.1:0-19421 GCA_036001225.1 Candidatus Methylomirabilota bacterium
CCATTTCGGCGGGTAGCGTGGAACCCGAGGAGGAGGCCCGCCATGGCCCAGATCGCGCCCACCGCCCGCACCCGCGTCCACCGCCTGCCGAAGCGCGGCGTCTACGACCGCGCGGCCATCGAGGCGGTCCTCGACGAGGGCCTGGTCTGCCACGTCGGGTTCGTCGTGGACGACCAGCCCTACGTGATCCCGACGACGTACGGGCGCATCGGGGACCGCCTCTACCTCCACGGCTCGGCGGCGAGCCGGATGCTCCGCGCGCTGCGGGGCGGCGTCCCGGTCTGCGTGACGGTGACGCTGCTCGACGGGCTGGTCCTCGCCCGCTCGGCCTTCCATCACTCGATGAACTACCGCTCGGTCGTCCTGCTGGGGACCGCGGTCGAGGTGACCGACGACGCCGAGCGCCGGCTGGCGCTGGAGGCGATCGTCGAGCACATCGTCTGCGGCCGCTGGCCGGAGATCCGCTGGCCGAACGAGACCGAGCTGAAAGCGACGCTCGTCCTGCGGCTGCCCATCGAGGAGGCCTCGGCCAAGGTGCGCCAGGGGCCGCCGGTGGACGACGAGGACGACTACGCCCACCCGTGCTGGGCCGGCGAGATCCCGCTGCGGCTCACGCCGCAGCCGCCGGTGCCGGACCCCCGACTCGCGCCCGCGATCGCGCCGCCGCCCGCCGTCCGGGGGTATCGCCGCCCGGGCGCCTGACGGTCTCGCGAGTCCGGCCAGCGTACAATCTAGCGCTGGCATGACGACGCCGGCACTCGGCTGCCAAACCGCCCGCTCGCGGACGCTCGAGGTCAACGGGCTCCGTCTCCACGCGCTCGAGTCCGGCCTCCCCGGTCACTCGCCCGTCTGCCTGCTCCACGGTGGGGCCGCCCATGCCCACTGGTTCGACGCGGTCACGCCGGCGCTCGGCGCCCGCCATCACGTCCTGGTGCTCGACCAGCGGGGCCACGGGGAGAGCGCGTGGGCGAACCCGCCCGCCTACGCCACCGAGGACTTCGTCGCGGACCTGGCCGGCATCCTGGATCACCTGGGCTGGGACCGGGTCACGCTGGTCGGCCACTCGATGGGCGGCCACAACGCGATGGCCTTCGCCGCCTGGCACCCCCACCGCGTCCGCGCGCTCGTCATCGTGGACGCGCGGCCGTCGATTCCCGCCGAGCGGCTCGACCGGATGCACGCCCGCGGCCGGCGCCCACCCCGGCGCTACCCGACGCGGGAGGCCGCCGGCGAGACCTTCCGCCTGCTCCCGCCCGACACCGTCGCCGACCCCGCGCTCCTGGCGCACCTCGGCCGGGCGAGCGTGGTCGCCCGCGACGGCGGCTTCGCGTCGCGCTTCGACCCCGCCGCCGACGGCGCGCGCCGGCCGGCGGACGTCTGGCCACTCCTCGGGGGGATCACCGGGCCCACCCTGATCGTCCGCGGGGAGCTGAGCCCGATCCTGCCGCGCGCGATGGCCGACCGGATGCGCGAGACCATTCCGGACGCCGCCCTGGTGGAGATTCCGGGCGCCTATCACCACCTGATGCTCGATCGCCCGGCGGCGTTCACCGCCGCCCTCGACGTCTTCCTCCGCCGGATCGGAGGCGCCGGGGGGTGAAGGTCTACGTGGTCACCCATCCCGAATCGATTCGCGGCATCTATCCGACGTGGGCCGAGTGCCAGGCGGCGGTGGCCGGTATCCCCGGCGCCCGTTACCAGGCCGTCGGCAGCCGGGAGGCGGCCGAGGCGATGCTGCGCGGCGAGGCCATCGTCCTGCCCCCGGGGACCTGGGCCTTCGTGGACGGCAACCACATGGGCGGCATCGGCGTCGTCCTCGTCGAGCAGGGCCCGGACGGGCCCCGCTCGGTCCGCGACGTCGCCACCACGGCCTACGAGGTCTTCGGCGCGGCCGGCATTCCGGGGCTCACGTCGCGGCCCGAGATCACGGCGGCCGTGGACCGCCTGCGCAACGTCCTGACCGAGCTCGGCGGGCTCTACGCCGTCACCGGCCTCGTCGCGCCGGGGACCTCGCTCACCGTGGTCCACGACTACGAAGGGGTGGGCGCCTGGCTCGAAGGCCGCTGGAAGGCCAAGGATCCGCTGGTCGCGGCCATCGTGGCGGCCTGCCGGACGCGGATCGCCGAGCGGCGATTGACCGTCGCCTTCCGCCACCAGCGCGGCCACGAGTCCACCTACGCCGGGCGGAACGATTTCGCCGCCTACAACGCCCGCGCGGATCGGCTCGCCACCGAGGCCGCGCTGCGCCACTCCTGAGCGCGTGCCCGCCCCTCCGCCCCGCCTGCCGTTCTTCTACGGCTGGATCATCGTGGCGACCGCCTTCGTCACCATGGGCGTCGGTGTCAACGCGCGCACCGCCTTCTCGCTCCTCTTCCCGCCCATCCTCGACGAGTTCGGCTGGGCCCGCGGCGTGACGGCCGCCGCGTTCGCCGTCGGCTTCCTGGCCGCCACGCTCTACGTGCCGTTCATCGGCGCGCTGATGGACCGCTTCGGGCCGCGGATGGTCTTCCCGATCGGCATCGGCCTGGTGAGCGTGGGCTTCGGGCTGGCGACGCGCGTCCGCGAGCCCTGGCACCTCTACGCGACCCTCGGCGTCCTCGTCGCGGGCGGCAGCATGGCCGTGAGCTACGTGGGCCACTCGCTCTTCCTGCCCAACTGGTTCGTCCGGCGGCGGGGGCTGGCGATCGGCATCGCGTTCTCCGGCGTCGGGGTCGGCTCGATCACGATCCTGCCGGCCGTTCAGGCGATCATCAGCCGCGCCGGCTGGCGGGCGGCCTGTCTGGCGCTGGCCGCGCTCCTGCTGGTGGCGATCCTGCCGCTCAACCTGCTCGTCCCGCGCCAGCGCCCGGAAGAGCTGGGATTGCGCCCCGACGGCGACGCGGCGCCCACTGGCCGCGACGGCGCCTCCGCCGCCGACAACGTCGTCGATCCGGCGTGGGCGGCGGTGGACTGGACGCTCGGCCGGGCGATGCGGACGGCGCGCTTCTGGTGGATCGCCGTCGCCTACGCCTCCGGCCTCTTCGCGTGGTACGCGGTCCAGGTCCACCAGACGAAGTACCTCCTCGAGATCGGCTTCGCGCCGGCGGTCGCCGCCTACGCCCTGGGGCTGGTCGGCCTGACCGGCATCGTCGGCCAGATCGGCCTCGGCCACCTCTCCGATCGCGTGGGCCGGGAGTGGGCATGGACGCTGAGCGGCGCCGGGTACGTGATCTGCTACGTCGCACTGCTCGTGATGCGGGATCACCCGACGCCGGGACTCCTCTACCTGATGGTGGCATCGCAGGGGATGCTCGGCTATGGCCTGGCCTCGGTCTTCGGGCCGATTCCCGCCGAGCTCTTCCAGGGGCGGCACTTCGGGACGATCTTCGGGACGCTCAACCTCGCGGCGGGCGCGGGGGCCGGACTGGGCCCGTGGGTCACCGGGGTGCTGTACGACCGGACCGGGAGCTACGCACCGGCCTTCTGGCTGGCGATCGCGCTGAGCGTGGTGTCGGCGGGGGCGATCTGGCTGGCCGCGCCCCGCAAGGTCCGCGCCGTGGCGGGCCGGACCCCGAAACGTGTCATCGCCTGAGAGGAGGTAGCCATGGCGAATCCTGGGCACCTGCTGAGCGAGGCGCGCCGCGAGCTGGCCCGGCTGTTGCCGGTCCTCGGTGGTCTCGTTGGCGGTCTGGACGACGCGACCTGGCGCGCGCGGCCGGTGCCGCGCGAGTGGGCCCCGATCGAGATCGTCTGCCACCTGCGCGACGAGGAGGCCGAGGACTTCCCCGCCCGCCTGCGGGTCGTCGTCGCCGGCGGCGACCGCTTCGCCCCGATCGACCCCGAGGGCTGGGTCGAGGCGCGTCGCTACCGCGAGGAGCGCCCGCGGGCCGCGCTGGAGGCCCTGCGGGCCGGCCGGGCGGCGAGCCTGGAGTGGCTGGCCTCGGTCGCCCCCGATCGGCTCAGCGCGGCCGTCGCGCATCCGCGGCTCGGCCCGCTCTCGGGCCAGGACCTCCTGGCGGCGTGGGTGACCCACGACCGCTTGCACCTGGCCCAGCTCGCCGCGACGCTGGCCCGACTGTGGGCGGACCGCTGGGCGCCGCTCAAGGTCGACTACGCGGGCCCCATCCCTTACCCGCGGAGCTGAGGGCGCCGCCGGGCTGTCCCCACCTCAGCCGTTCCGCTTCTTCCGCTCGACAAACCCCCGCAGGTTCGCCCGGACCTCCTCGGTGTCGAAGCACGTCACCTCGGCCTCGGTTTCATAGGTGAGCGCGGCGAAGAAGTTGACGTCGGATGCCGTATCGAAGCCCAGCTTGACGTGGCGGAGGCCCAGCGGGGGGTACCGGGCGATGGCGCGGGCCATGTCGAGTGCCGCCGGCTCGGCCTCGCCCGCCGGCACCACCCGGGTCACCAACCCGATGCGCTCGGCGTGCCGGGCCTCGATCGTCTCCCCGGTGAAGGTCAGGTGCTTGGCCCACCCCATGCCCACGATGCGAGGCAGGAGATACGTCATCCCGCTGGTCGGGCTGAGCCCGATCGGGGTGTCGGGCAGGCCGAAGGTCGCATTCTCGGCGGCAATGCGAATGTCGCAGATGACGGCCAGCTCGAAGCCGCCGGCCAGCGCATAGCCGTTCACGGCGGCGATGCTCGGCTTGGCCAGGCGGCGCATCTCGGCGCTGAGCCGTTGCAGCAGCACGATGAACTCCCGAAATTCGTCCTTGGTCATGGCCAGCATGGCCTTCAGGTCGGCGCCCGTGCTGAAGGCCCGGCCGGCCCCGGTGACCACGACGCACCGGACCGCCGGATCGCGCCGGGCGTCCTCCACGGCTCCGACCAGGGCCTGGAGCAGCGGCGCATCGAGCGCGTTCAAGGCGTGAGGTCGGTTCAGGCGCATCAACGCCACGCCGTCCCGCCTGTCACACTGCAGGCGCTCTCCGTTCATGCGTGTTCTCCCTGGTAGAGCCGATAGAGGCGCTTGGCCTTGCGTTCGCTCCGCGGCAGGCTGCCGGCCGGCACCAACTCGACGACCGGCGTGAAGACCAGCACGTCCCGGATCCGACGGGTCACCCGTTCCCGCAGCCGGGCCAGCGCCTCGGGCCGGACGGACTCCCCGTACTCCACGCGCAGGCGTGGGTCACGGGTGATGGGCGGCGGGTCGTCCAGCAGGATCTGAAACTCACCCGTCAATTCCGGCCGGAAGCCATCGAGGACGTCCTGCACGCCGAGCGGGTAGACGTTGATGCCCTTCACGATGAACATGTCGTCACTGCGACCCAGGATCACGAACCGGAAGCCGGCGCGGCCGCACGGGCAGGGCTCGACGGCGATCCGCACATGGTCGTGGGACCGGAAGCGGATGAGCGGAAACGCCTCGCGCTCGAGCGTGGTCAAGACCAGCTCGCCGACCGCTCCCTCGACGAGCGGCCGCGGTGCGCCCGTCTCGGCGTCCACCAGCTCGACGACGAACAGTCCCTGGCCGAGGTAGTGCAGGCCGTCGACGAGCTCGCATTCGGCGGCCAGCGCCCCCAGTTCCCCCATGCCCCAGATGTCGCGGGCCGCCAGGTTCCACGTCCGCTCGATCTGCTGGCGATAGCCCGGGACCGCCAGCCCGGCATCGCCCGAGAACAAGCCCTTGGCGATGCCGAGGCGGGCCGGCTCGAGCCCGTCCTCCCGCGCCACCTGGGCCAGGTGGAGCGCATACGACGGCGTCGAATAGAGGCTGACCGGAATGCGCATGTCGCGGATGATCTCGAGCAGACGCCGGGACTGGCCGATTCCTACCGGGGCGACGCAGGCGCCGACCGTCTCGAACGTCATGTGATCGCTCACGCCGCCGGCGTACAGGCTGTAGTTCATGCACTCGAACAGCACATCGCCCGGCCGGAGGCCGGCCGCCCAGGCCGCCCGGGCACCGACCTCGTTGTAGACGTCGATGTCGCGACGGGTCAGGGCCAGGCGCAGGGGCCGCCCCGTGGTGCCGCCGGTGGCCTGCATGCGCACGAGCTGCTCTATCGGGGCGCAGCGGTTGTCGCCGAACGGCGGGCTGGCTTCCTGGGTCTCCTGCAGCTCGCGCTTTTCCGTGAACGGGAGACGACCGAGGTCCTCGACGTGCTGCAGGCGCCCCGGATCGATGCCGGCGGCCTCCCACTTCCGGCGGTAGAACGGGCTGGTGGTCCAGGCGTAGTCCAGCTGGCGGCGCAGCTTCGTCTGCTCGATCGACCGCAGACGGGCGGGCGGCGCCGTCTCCATCTCTTCGCGCCAGTACCGTCCGCGTCGCGTCGTCATCTCTGGCACGCCCCCGGCAGGATAGCCCAGCCGCAGCGCGGCACGCCAGCGAGCCCCTGGCCAGCCCAGGCTGCGGCTTCCCAAAGGGCTTACGACGAGCGGAAGATCGGATAGAGTTGTGCAGACGGGGGACGCAGGCCTGGCCGGGGAGGGAGCATGGCGCGCTCACGCAGCACGACCGACAAGCCGACCGCCGGCAAGCGGCCCATCGAGCAGGCCGAGATCGACGAGGAACGGCTTGAAGCCTACCGGGGCACCGTGTCCCTGCCCTTCCCTCCGGGCCCGCACAAGCGCGCCGCCGTCAACATCGTGGACGACCGCGGCATCGAGAGCCTCAAGGTCATCCCGCTGCCGTGACGCCGAGCCGCGCCCGGATCGAGCTGCCCCGCGACCAGATCGCCGAGTTCTGCCGCCGCCATCACATCCGCTGGCTGGCGCTGTTCGGGTCCGTGCTCCGCGACGACTTCACGCCCGAAAGCGACATCGACGTGCTCGTCGACTTCGAGCCCGAGCACCGATACACCTACTTTACGCTCGCGCAGATCGAGCGAGAGCTTTCGGGCCTCCTGGGACGCAAAGCGGACGTCCACGTCCCGAAATCCTTGCACTGGTTCATCCGCGACAAGGTGCTGGGACAGGCCGAGGCGGTCTATGACGGAGCATGACGACCGGCTCCCCATGCACCAGATGCTCGAACACGCGCGCGAGGCGGTGGAGATGATCCGCGGGCGGCATCGGGCCGACCTGCGCACGAACCGCATGCTCCAGCTCGCGCTGGTTCACCTCGTGCAGACCGTGGGCGAGGCCGCCACCCGAGTTTCGCGCGCGGGCCAGGCCAATTTCCGGACATCCCGTGGGCCAAGGCCATCGGGACTCGACACCGGATGGTCCACGACTATGACGTCATCGATTACGACGTGGTCTGGGACACCATCGCCGATGACTTTCCGCCGCTGGTGGCCGCGCTAGAGCGCGCCCTGGCCGGCGAACCGCGCTGATGGCCGGGAGCATCGACCAGCTCATCGTCAACGACCCCTACGACGAGCCGCAGCGGCACTGGCGCCACGACCGTGGGCCGTGTCCAGGACGCCGTCGGACCTCGCCGACCTGATCCACGCGGCCGCGCAGCCGTCGTAGCAGCGCCGAGCGCCAGCCGTCCCGCCACCACGCCCGCCCGGCCCTCGTGCTGGCTCCTCCGTATTAGGATGGGGCATTCTGGACCGAGGAGGCGGACATGGGCAACCGAGTCGGGTTCATCGGGCTGGGCACCATGGGACGACCCATGGTCACCAATCTGGCCAAGGCCGGCATCGCGGTCGCGGCGTACGACGCGAGCCCGGCGGCGCTCGAGGCCGCCCGCGGGATCGCCGGCGTCACCCCCGCCGGCTCCCCGAAGGCGGTGGCGGCCCAGGCGGACGTCGTGTTCACGTGCCTCCCGAACGACGAGGCCGTGCGGGCGGTCTACCTCGGGCCCGAGGGCCTGGCCGCCGGCGGCCGGTCGGGCCTCGTGACCTGCGACTGCTCGACGGTGAGCCCCGAGGTCACGCTCGACGTGCACCGGACGCTGGCCCCGCGCGGGATCTCCCATCTGGACACGCCCATGCTCGGCTCCCAGCCGCAGGCCGTGGCGGGGGAGATCTTCTTCATCGTCGGCGGGGACGGGGCGAAGCTGCCGCGCATCGAGCCCTACTTGAAGATCATGGGCAAGCTCCACCTGCACGTGGGCCCGATCGGCACCGGCCACCGCATCAAGCTGATCCACAACGGGCTGGCCGCCGTCATCTCGGTGGCGGTCGCCGAGGCCCTCGGCACCGGGGTGGCGGCCGGCGTGGACCCGTACGTCCTCTACGAGGTCGTCTGCCGGGGCGGCGGGATGGCCTACGGGACGTACTGGGAGCGGCGCGCCAAGCGGATCCTCGACGGCGAGTTCGCGCCGACCTTCCTGCTCCAGCACATGGTGAAGGATGCCACGCTCGCCCTCACCCACGCCCGGGCGGTCGGCGTCCCGGCCCCGCTCCTCGAGGAGACCTGGCGCACCTACCAGGAGGCGCTCGCCGAGGGCTGGGGCCAACAGGACTTCTCGGCCGTCAGCCACGTCATCGAGAAGCGCCTCGGCCGGCCGCTGTCGGCGCGGTAGGGAGGGACGGCGATGCAGGTCCGGACCGTCGTGATCGGCGGCGGCGCGATCGGGGCGAGCTGCTTCGCGCACCTGGTGGAGCGCGGCCGGCGGGACGTCCTGCTCGTCGAGCAGGCCGGGTTCGCCTCGGGCTCGACCGGCCGCTCGGCCGCGGTGGTGGAGACCCAGTACCTGAGCCCTGACAAGATCGCCCTCTGTGCGTGGTCGATGCGTCTCTTCCAGCGCCTCGAAGCGGAGTGCGGGCTCCCGTTCGTCCATCACGGCTACCTGCGCCTCGGGCACACGGCCGAGGACCTCGCGCGCTTCCGGGCGAGCGTGGAGATCCAGCGCGACCACGGGGTCGAGGACGCCGTCGTCCTCGACCCGGCCGAGCTGGCCCGGCGGTTCCCCGCGTTCCGGGTGGATGACCTCAGTGGCGCCTTGTTCGGGCCGTCGGACGGATACATCGATCCGGTGCGCTACTGCGAGCTCCTGGCCCGGCTCGGTCGGGACGGCGGCGGTCAGGTGCTGACGGGTCGAGGGGTGACCGGCATCCGCCTCCAGGGGGGACGCGTGGCCGGCGTCGAGGTCGGCGGGGAGGTGATCGCGTGCGAGACGGTCGTGAACGCGGCCGGCGCGTGGGCGCGGCGGGTCGGGGAGATGGCCGGCCTTCGGATCCCGGTCGATGGGTATCGCCGGCAACTGGTGATCTTCGAGCCACCCGAGCCGTTCCCGGCCCCGGTGCCGATGCTCATGGACTACACCCCCGGCGTCGAGCGGGAGGGACTGTACTTCCGGGACGACACGGCGCGCCGGCTCATCGCCGGCCTGCACTGGGAAGGGTACGGCGACTGGGAGCGTCCCGAGGACCCGGACGCGTTCCGGCAGGACGCGGACTGGCAGTACGCCGCCCGCGTCGCCGAGCTGCTCGGCCGACGCTACCGCGACGCCGGGCGGCTGCGCGTCACGGGGGGCTGGGCCGGGCTCTACCCCCTGACCCCGGACTCCCTTCCCATCGTGGGCGAGGCGGTGGCGGTGCCCGGTTTCTACAACGCCGTCGGGGGCGGCGGGGTCGGCCTCCAGCTTTCGCCCGCTCTGGGCACGATCGTGGCCGATCTCCTCACCAAGGGCGGGACCGACGTCCTCCCCGACCTCGCCGGCTATCGTCTCGAACGGTTCGAGGGCGCCCCCCACCGCTGAAACGGGCCCCGGCCCTTGGCCGGACTCGGGGCCCGAGTTACCATGCGAGCACGGAGGGACCGATGAGCGGGCACGAGCACGACCACGGGCACCACCACCCCGACGACCCCGCGCACCCCCACAACGCGCCGCTCTCGGATGTCCAGCTCCGGGTGAAGGCGCTGGAGTCGCTCCTGACCGAAAAGGGACTGGTGGACCCGGCCGCGCTCGACGAGCTGATCGACACCTACGAGACCCGGGTCGGCCCGCGCAACGGCGCCCGGGTCGTCGCTCGGGCGTGGGTGGACCCCGCGTTCAAGCAGCGCCTGCTCGCCGACGCGACGGCGGCGATCGCCGAGCTGGGCTTCATCGGCCGCCAGGGCGAGGACATGGTCGCCGTCGAGAACACCCCGCAGGTGCACAACCTGGTGGTCTGCACGCTCTGCTCCTGCTACCCGTGGCCGGTCCTCGGGCTGCCACCGGTCTGGTACAAGTCGTCGCCCTATCGCGCGCGGGCCGTCATCGACCCCCGCGGCGTGCTGCGGGAGTTCGGGGTGGAGCTGGCCGAGGACGTCGAGGTCCGGATCTGGGACTCGACCGCCGAGCTGCGCTACGTGGTCTTGCCCGAGCGCCCGCCGGGGACCGAGGGCCTGAGCGAGGAGAAGCTGGCCGCGCTGGTGACCCGCGACGCGATGATCGGCACCGCCCAGGTCCCACGGCCTCCGCGGCCGGCGGGGCGGGAGGGCGGGCGATGAACGGGGTCCACGACCTGGGCGGCATGCACGGCTTCGGCCTCGTCGAGGCCGAGCCCGACGAGCCGGTCTTCCACGCGCCGTGGGAGCGGCGGGCCTTCGCCCTGACGATGGCCATGGGCGCCTGGCGGAAGTGGAACCTCGACATGTCACGCTCCGCTCGCGAGCGGATGCCGCCCGCCGAGTACCTGGCGGCGAGCTACTACGAGCGCTGGCTGTGGGGGCTGGAGGCCCTGCTGATCGAGCACGGCTTCGTGACGCCCGCGGAGCTGGCCCGCCCGGGTGCCCGGATCGCGGCGGCCCCCGCCGAGCCGCGGCCGGGCGCGCTCCGCGTCCCCGACGTCCCGCGGCTGCTCCGCAACCGGCGCGCGGCGCGGCTGGACGACCCCGTCCCGCCGAAGTTCAAGCCGGGCGACCGGGTGGTCGCGCGCAACCTGCACCCGGTCGGCCACACGCGACTGCCCCGCTACGTCCGCGGGCGACAGGGCGTCGTCGACCGCGACCACGGCGTCTTCATCTTCCCCGACGCGCACGCCGCCGGTCTCGGCAAGAAGCCGCAGCACGTCTACAGCGTGCGCTTCGCCGCCCGCGAGCTGTGGGGGCCGGAGGCCCCGGCCCGTGATCACGTCTACGTGGATCTGTGGGATGACTACCTCGACCCCGCCTGAGCCGCGCCTCCCCGACTTCCCCGCCCTGCCCCGCGACGACGACGGCCCGGTCTTCCGCGCGCCGTGGGAGGCGCAGGCTTTCGCGCTGGCGGTGAAGCTCCACGAGGCGGGCTGCTTCACGTGGCGGGAGTGGGCCGAGCGCCTGGCCGCCGAGATCCAGCGCGCGCAAGAGCTCGGGGATCCGGATCTCGGCACGACCTACTACGAGCACTGGCTGGCCGCCCTCGAGCGCATCGTCGCCGAGAAAGGCCTGGTGGCCGCCGCCGAGCTGGTCCGCCGCAAGGGCGACTGGGAGACCGCCGCCCGCCAGACCCCGCCCGGGAAGCCGATCGAGCTGCGGCCAGCCGACGCCGAGCCGCGAACCCGTCAACCGGAGGACCGACGATGAAGCGCATGGCGTTGATGCTGGCGGTGGCGTTCGGCGCGGGGGCCGTCTTCGGGGCGATCGGGTATCCGACCCTGCGCGCCCAGGACTCGGCCACGCCGAAGAGCACGACGATCCTGCAGGCCGACGCGGTCGGCATCGACGGCAAGGAAGTGCTCGTGCAGCTCACCGAGTTCGCGCCCCGGGCCTCGAGCGGCAAGCACTTCCACCCCGGGCACGAGGTCGCCTACGTCCTGTCCGGCTCGCTGATCCGGGAGGTCGAGGGGCAGCCATCGACCCCGATGAAGGCCGGCGAGTCGGCCTACATCCCGGCCAAGGTCCCGCACGAGACGAAGAACGCCAGCACGACCGAGCCCTTGAAGCTGCTGGTGTTCCGCATCCACGAGAAGGGGCACCCGGTCACCCACCGCCTCGCCGAGCCCTACTTCTGGCAGTAGGCCCGCCCCGGTCTCAGCGGGCGCGCCCGCCCGGCCGGAACAACTCCGCCGCCTGGTGCTCGCGGGCGGCGGCGAGCGAGGCCGGCGAGACGTCCTGAAGCAAGCCGAAGAGATGCTCGGCGGCCAGCGCCGGGGGGATGAGTACGTAATCGGCTCCCTCCGCGTATAGCTGCTGCGCCCGGGCGAGGGTGTCGGCGGTGACGATCACCAGGGCCTTGGGCGCGAGGCGGCGCACCTGTCGAAGCAGGCGCAGGTTGTCGGTCCCCTTCAGAAACCAGTCGGAAATCCCCGACACCACCACCGTCGCCCGCTCGATGCCGGCATGGCGGAGCGTCTCAGCGTTCGAGATGTCCCCGTAGTGGCACTCCACGCCGTCGGCCGTCAGCCGTTGCAGCGTCTCCGGATTGAAGTCGATGGCCACGATGCGTCGCTTCATCGCCGGAGACTCCCGCTCGAGGTGCTGGAGAAAAGCCAGGCCCTCGCGCGACACGCCGAGCAGGAACAGATCTCGCGCGTCGACCTCCCGGCCGTGTTCCTCGATCCGCTGGGCACCGCCGCCCAGCCAACGCGGCAGCCCGGCCAGCGTCAACAGATGAGCCAGCCGGGTCGCCAGGACATGGTTGAAGCGGATCCCGTAGGTGGAGACGAGGGCCGTGACCAGCAGCGTGTACAGCACCAGCGTGACGACCGTCGGGCTGACGTGGCCGTAGCCGGCGCCCAGCGTCACGATGACGAGCGAGAACTCGCTGACCTGGGACAGGTTGATGGCCACCACGCCCGCCGTGCGCGTGTCCAGCCGAAGGAGGGCGAAGATCGGCAACACCGCCACCATCCGACTGACCACCACGAACGCCGACGCCACCAGCGTCAGCATCAGCATGCGGGCCGACGGATCGCGCATCTTGAGGCCCAGGGCCACGAAGAACAGCGTGATGAAGAAGTCGCGGACGCCCGACAGCCGGGCCACGATTTCGGTCCCGTAGGGAAACGCGGCCAGGGTCATGCCGGCGATCAGCGCGCCCATCTCCTCGGAGAGGCCGATCCAGCCGGCGGTCCCCGAGACCAGGAAGCACCACGCCATCGCGCACAGGAGCATCAGCTCGGGCGACGTCGCGATCGCCCGGAAGAGGGCCGGCAACACGAAGCGGGCCACCAGCGCCGCCGCCACCACCAGGCCGCAGCCGGCGGCAAACGACCGCAACAGCGGATCCGGCTCGAGCGCGTGGAGATTCGGTTGCAGCGCGAGCATCGCGATCGCCCACAGGTCCTGGAAGACGAGGACCCCCAGGGTGACCCGCCCCCCGAAGGTGCCCATCTCGAACTTGTCGTAGAGCAGCTTGACCACGATGAGCGTGGAGGAGAGGCTCATCGCGACCGCCAGGTAGAGATGGTCGAAGCGACCGCCCGCCGTCGCCGCCAATGGCGCGAACGTCAGCCAGGCCAGCGCCAGGCAGATCGGGAACTGGAGCAGGCCGGTGACCAGGATCGTCCGGCCGGCCTGCAGCAGGCTGGGAACGCTCATCTCCAACCCGATGATGAACAGGAGCAGGATCAAGCCGATCTCGGAGATCAACTCGATGCTGGCTTCGTCGGTCACGACGCCGAGGCCGAGGTGGGGGCCCAGCAGCGCGCCGGCCAGGACGTACCCGAGGATCAGTGGTTGATGGAGACCGCGGGCCACCAGGCCGGCCAGGGCGGCGCCCACGATGCTGACGGTGATCGCCTTCAACAGCTCCATTGGCGTGTCCAATGCTCACGAGGGGGTGATCTGTCGGCCGACCGGCGGCCCGCGCCGGTCGGGGCCCGAATCCGAGTGCCGGGGGGGCGAGTGAGGCTAGTGGTCTTCGATCGACGAGGCGGACGTCAGGGCGTCCGACTCGCGCGGACGGTGGCGAACCGGCACCGATGGCGGACCGAAGCCCGTGGTCAGGCGGGCCGCGCCCGGGGACGGCGGCTGGACGCGCTCGAGCGGCGGCAGCCGCTCCGGCCGGCCGGCGGGCACCGGCCGCGCGTCGGGGCTCTGGCTGGGGCGGGCCTGGGCGGCCTCGACCGACTCGCTGGGATCGAATCGCACCGATCCCGGAAGCATGGGGTCTGCGAAATCGATCGCCACGCACAGGAGTAGGACCGGGACCAGACGCCGCACGGCCACCAGGGTAGCCCACCGCCCGCACACCCTGTCAAGCTCACCGGGGCCTGCCCCGCGCGCTCCCCGCCCTGGTGTCGGGGTTGCATGCCTTGCTCGTGATGCGTCCCGTCGTGGCCGGTCGCCTGAGCCTCGTCCTCCTCCTCGCCGCCATGCTCGTCGCCTGTTCGCGGGCCCCCGAGTCCGAGCGGAAGGGGGGGGCGCCACCGCCCGTCCCGGTCGTGGTCGCCACCGCCGTCCAGAAGCCCGTCCCCGTCCAGCTGCGCGCGATCGGGAACGTCCAGCCCTCCAACGCCGTCACGGTGCGATCGCGAGTGGGGGGCATTCTGGCCAAGATCCACTTCAAAGAAGGCGAGGACGTGCGGGAGGGCCAGCTCCTCTTCACGCTGGAGCGCGGCCCGCTCGAGGCGGACCTCCGCCAGGCCGAGGCCAACCTCGCCCGGGACCTGGCGCAGTACCAGAATGCCCAGAAGGATGCCGAGCGCTACGCCCAGCTGGCGAGGCAGGGCTTCGTCGCCCAGCAGGAGTACGACCGGCTGAAGACGGCGGCGGACGCGCTGGCGGCGACCGTCCGGGCCAGCCGGGCCGCCGTGGAGAATGCCCGGATCCAGCTCGGCTACGCGACCATCCGTGCCCCGATGGTCGGCCGGACCGGGGCCCTCCAGGTTCACGAAGGTGACGTGATCAAGGCCAGCGACACCGCGCTGGTCGTCATCAACCAGCTCCGCCCGATCGACGTCGCCTTCGCGCTCCCCGAGCGCGAGCTGCCCGAGGTCCGCCGGTATCAGACCGCGGGCTCGCTCGAGGTGAGCGCGGTCATACCCCCGGGCGGGCCGCCGCTGGCGCAGGGCCGCCTCACGTTCATCGACAACCGGGTCGACCCGACCACTGGCACGATCCAGCTCAAGGCCACCTTCGCCAACGACGACAGCCGGCTCTGGCCGGGCCAGTTCGTCAACGTCGTGCTGACCCTGACCACCGAGCCGGCGGCGGTGGTGGTCCCGACGCCCGCCGTCCAGACCGGCCAGGAGGGCCGCTACGTCTTCGTGGTCAAGCCCGACCAGACCGTCGAGTCGCGCCCGGTCACCGTCGCCCGCGAGGTCGGCGAGGAGACGGTCATCGCCCAGGGCGTCGGGGCCGGCGAAACCGTGGTGACCGACGGCCAGCTCCGCCTCTTCCCCGGCGCCCGGGTCGAGCCCAAGACCCAGGCCGCTGAGGCACCCGCTCCCGCACCCTCGAAAACCCCGTGACCACGCTCTTCATCCGCCGGCCGGTCATGACGACGCTGGCCATGGCCGCCTTCGTCGTCTTCGGGATCATGGCCTACCGCGATCTGCCGGTGAGCGACCTGCCCAACGTGGACTTCCCCACGATCCAGGTCACCGCCCAGCTGCCGGGGGCCAGCCCGGAGACGATGGCGGCCGCGGTCGCGACGCCGCTCGAGCGGCAGTTCTCGACGATCGCCGGGCTCGACTCCATGACCTCGACCAGCTCCCGCGGCGCGACGACGATCGTCCTGCAGTTCGCGCTCGAGCGGGACGTGGACGCGGCGGCCCAGGATGTCCAGGCCGCCATCGCCCAGGCCTCGCGCACGTTGCCGACCGACATGCCGAGCCCCCCGTCCTACCGGAAGGTGAACCCGGCCGACCAGCCGATCCTCTACCTGGCACTCAGCTCGGCGACGCTCCCCCTGTCGGCGGTCAACGAGTACGCCGACACGCGGGTGGCTCAGCGCCTGTCCACGGTGACCGGCGTGGCCCAGGTCCAGATCTTCGGCGCCCAGAAGTACGCGGTCCGGGTCCAGCTCGACCCCCGCGCGCTGGCCAGCCGGGGCATCGGCCTCGACGAGGTGGAGCAGGCCCTCCGTCAGGCCAACCCGAACCTCCCGACCGGGACGCTCCAGGGGCCGAGCCGCGCGTTCACCATCGAAACGGCCGGCAAGCCGGCCGAGGCCGCCGCCTACCGCCCGCTCATCGTCGCCTATCGCGAGGGCGCGCCGGTCCGGCTCGAGGAGCTGGGTCGCGTCATCGACAGCGTCGAGAACGACAAGGTCGCGAGCTGGTTCAACAACACCCGGGCCGTCGTGCTCGCCATCCAGCGTCAGCCGGGGACGAACACGGTGGCGGTGGTGGACGGCATCAAGCGACTCTTGCCGACGCTGCGCGCCCAGCTCCCGGCGGCGGTGAACCTCGAGCTGGTCTTCGACCGCTCGCAGGCGATCCGGGAGTCGGTCTTCGACGTCCAGTTCACGCTGGGGCTGGCCATCGCCCTGGTCGTGCTGGTGATCTTCCTCTTCCTCCGCAACGCCTCGGCCACCATCATCCCGAGCGGCGCGCTGCCCATCTCGATCGTCGGGACCTTCGGGATCATGTACCTCCTCGGCTACAGCCTCGACAACCTCTCGCTGATGGCGTTGACCCTCTGTGTGGGCTTCGTGGTGGACGACGCCATCGTCGTGCTGGAGAACGTCGTCCGCCACGTGGAGGAGGGCAAGCCGCGCCTGGAGGCGGCGCTGACCGGCGCCCGGGAGATCGGCTTCACCATCGTCTCGATGACCCTCTCGCTGGTCGCCGTCTTCATCCCGGTGCTCTTCATGGGCGGGATCCTGGGCCGCCTCCTCCGCGAGTTCGCGGTGACCATCGCGGTCGCCATCCTGATCTCGGGCCTCGTCTCGCTCACGCTGACGCCGATGCTGGCCAGCCGCTTCCTCCGCCCGCCGGGCGCGGGCGGCGGCCGCCTCTTCCGCGCCTCCGAGCGCGCCTTCGACTGGCTGCGCGCCCGCTACGAGGCCACGCTCGCCTGGTCGCTCCGCCATCGGCGGTGGGTGCTGGCCAGCTTCGTCGCGACCCTGGTGCTGACCGGCTTCCTGTTCGTCGCCGTGCCCAAGGGCTTCATCCCGAGCCCCGACACCGGCCAGGCCTTCGGCTACACCGAGGCCGCCCAGGACACGTCGTTCGAGAGAATGGTGCGCTACCAGCAGGCGGTCAACGCCGTGATCGGCCAGGACCCGCACGTGGCGGCCTACGTCTCGGTCGTCGGCTCCCGGGGCTCCAACGCGGGGATCGTCTTCATGCGGCTCACGCCCCGGCGCGAGCGGCCGGGGGTGGACTCGGTGATCCGCGGGCTCCAGCCGCAGCTCGCCCGCATCCCGGGCATCCGGGTCTTCCTCCAGAATCCGCCGGCGATCAACGTCGGCGGCCAGCTCACCAAGGCCCTCTACCAGTACACGCTCCAGGGCGGCGACACCCGGGAGCTCTACCGCTGGGCCCGCGAGCTGGAGACGCGGCTTCGCGGCCTCCCCGAGCTGCGCGACGTCAACTCGACGCTCGAGCTGGCCAGCCCCGAGATCCTGGTCGACATCGACCGCGAGAAGGCGCAAGCGCTGGGACTCACCGCCGGCCAGATCGAGGGGGCGCTCTTCAACGCCTACGGGTCCCGCCAGGTCTCCACCATCTACACGCCGGCCAACGAGTACCAGGTCATCATGGAGCTGGAGCCCGCCCACCAGCGCGATCCCGCCGCGCTGTCGCTCCTCTACGTCCGCTCGAGCACGGGCAAGCTGGTCCCGCTCGGCTCGGTGGCCACGCTGCGCCAGGGCGTGGGGCCGCTCTCCGTCATCCACGTGGGCCAGCTCCCCGCCGTCACCCTCTCCTTCAACCTCGCCCCCGGCGTCTCCCTCGGCCAGGCCGTCGCCCGCGTCCAGGCGGTGGAGCGACAGCTCCGGCTGCCGGCGACGGTGGCCACCAGCTTCCAGGGGACGGCGCAGGCCTTCCAGTCGTCGGTGCGCGGGCTGGGGTTGCTCCTCCTCATCGCGGTGCTGGTGATCTACATCGTGCTGGGGATCCTCTACGAGAGCTTCGTCCACCCGCTGACCATTCTCTCCGGGCTCCCTTCGGCCGGCGTCGGCGGGCTGCTGACGCTCATGCTGTTCGGGCGCGACCTGGACTTCTACGGCTTCATCGGCCTCATCATGCTGCTCGGCATCGTCAAGAAGAACGCGATCATGCAGATCGACTTCGCCCTCGAGGCCCAGCGGGCCGGCAAGCCCCCCGAGGAGGCGATCTACCAGGGCGCCCTCGTCCGCTTCCGGCCCATCATGATGACGACGGTGGCGGCGATCATGGGGACCTTGCCCATCGCGCTCGGCTTCGGCGCCGGGGCCGAGGTCCGCCGCTCGCTCGGGCTCGCCGTCGTGGGCGGCCTCCTGGTCTCCCAGCTCCTCACCCTCTACGTGACCCCGGTCATCTACCTCTATCTGGAAGGGTTGCAAGGCCGCCTCGGTCGCCTCCGGGTCGGGCGATGGTGGCCGGCCCGCGGCTTCCGCCGCCTGGCGCCGACCTGGCTGCGGAATGGCGCGCGCAGCCGATCCCGCTGACGGCGCGGCCGCGCCGCCCGGCTTCCGCTACATCGCCGACGTCCTGAGCGCCGACGAGGAGCGCGAGCTGGTCGCGCGTCTCGACGGCCTGGCGTATCGGGAAGTGCGGATGCGGGGGGTAGCGGCCCGGCGGACCGTCGTCCACTACGGTTGGGACTACGGCTACGACTCGTGGACGGTGACGCCGACGGCGCCCGTCCCGGAGTTCCTCGTGCCCCTCCGCGAGCGCGCGGGGGGGTTGGCGGGACTGCCGCCCGCCGCGCTCGAGCAGGTGCTGGTGGCGCGCTACCCGGCGGGGGCCGGCATCGGGTGGCACCGCGACGCGCCCATGTTCGGGCCGGTGGTGGTCGGCGTGTCGCTGGGGGCCCCGTGCGTCATGCGCTTCCGGCGCGGATCGGGGCCGGGCCGGGACCTCCGGCGGATCCCGCTGGGCTCCCGGTCGGCCTACGTGCTGAGCGGGGCCGCCCGCGCGGCCTGGCAGCACAGCGTTCCGCCGGTCGCCGCTCTCCGCTACTCGCTCACCTTTCGGACGCTCCGGCGAGACCCCGCTTCCCTCTCCCCCGCCCGGGGGAGAGGGTCAGGGTGAGGGGCCCTAGCAGGACGCGAGCGGCGCCGACCCTCAGAGGTCCTTGCAGAGCCGCAGGGCGTCGTAGATCGCGGCGTGCACGTTGCGCCCCGCCACGGCGTCGCCGATCCGGAACAGCCGGTAGGCGCCCTCGGGGTTGCGCACGACCGCCTGCGGCCGCCCCGCCACCAGCGCCCCGTAATCGACCGCGCCGCCGTTCCGCGACCCCGGCTTCAGGGCGAAGTAGAGGTCGGCCGCGGGCAGGGTCCCGTGCTCCACGACCACCTGCGCCACGACCCGCGGCTCGGCGCGCTGGGCGTACTCGTCCCAGAGCGTCGCCACCAGCTGGCCGCCCTGCCGCCGGACGCCGGTGAGGCGCCGGTTCAGCGTGAAGGTGACCCGGTGGGCGTTCAGGGCCCGGAAGTAGGCCGGGTAATTGGTCCCGCCGACCTCGAAGGCCAGCACGCGGTCGGGTGTGACGTACTCGAGGCGGGCGCCCGCCTCGACGAGGACCTCGGCGGCGGTGACCCCGGGATG
>DASYUM010000333.1:0-3253 GCA_036001225.1 Candidatus Methylomirabilota bacterium
CCGCCAGGCCAGGAGCTGGCGCTCGAACCGCGAGACGAGCCGCACCAGCGGCCAGAGGACGACGGCGTAGAGGACCGCCACCGCCATGAGGGGCGTGGGGTTGTAGACCAGCCCCTGGGCGATGAGCGCCGCCCGCAACAGCTCGGGCAGCGCGACCACCGACGCGATCGACGTCAGCTTGATGACCTCGACGGTGTTGCTGGTGAGCGGCGGCACCACGTTCTTGATCGCCTGGGGCAGGATGACGAACCGGAGGGTCTGGGCCACGGACAGCCCGGTCGCTCGTGCCGCCTCGTGCTGCTCGCGGGGGATCGATTCAATCCCGGCCCGGAAGATCTCGCCGTAGTAACTCGAGCTGTTGAGGACGAGCGCCAGCACCGCCGCCGAGAACTCGGGGAGGCGCAGCCCCAGAAAGGGCCCGCCGTAGTACACCAGGATGAGCAGGACCAGCGGCGGGAACGAGCGCAGGAGGTCGATGTAGCCGATCAGCAGCACCCGCAGCGGACGGCTCCCGACGCTTCCCAGGACGGCCAGCCCGAGGCCGACACCCATGCCCAGCGGCACCACGGTCAGCACCAGCCACGCGGTGAGGCGCAGCCCGTCGAGGAGGAGCGGATGGACCTGGGCCAGCGTGTCCAGGTTCGCGAAGTTCTCGACGAAGCCCGTCATGCCGGAGGATTCAGGGCCGCCCGCCGACCCGCCGCTCGACCCAGCGGCTCCCCGCCACCAGCGGGGCGAAGATGGCCAGATAGAGGAAGGCTCCCAGCGTCAGCGGCGAGGGGTTGGCGGCCGTCGACTGGGCGCTCTGGGCCTGACTGATGATCTCCTGCACCGCGACCGCCGAGCCGAGGGCCGTCCCCTTGGTGATGGCGATGGTCCAGTTGGTCAGCGGGGGGAGGGCGAGCCGCACCGCCTGGGGGAGGACGACCAGGCCGAGGGTCTCCAGGTAGCCGAGCCCGGTCGAGCGGGCGGCTTCCCACTGGCCGCGCTCGACCGAGATGATGCCGGCCCAGAAGATCTCTTCGGCGAACGCGGCGAGGACGGCGGCCAGGCTCACCACGGTCGAGACGAACGAGCTGAGGCGGAGCCCGGCGTAGGGCAGCGCGAAGTACACCACCACGATGATCACCAGCGGGGGCACCGCCCGGAAGAGATCCACCACCGGGATCAGTACCCAGTTGATCGGCCGGACCTGGAGCGCGCGGACGATGGCCAGCGCGAACCCGACGGCCAGGCCGATCGCGATGACGAGCGCGGCGAGGGCGACGGTGACGCCGAGGCCGTGCAGCAGGTCGGGGAGATACCGCCGCATCACGGCCAGGTTGAAGAAATAGTGGATCAGCCGGTCCATGGCGCGAGAGGCCCCTCACCCCGACCCCTGTCCCCGGCGGGGAGCGGGCATGGTCAGGGCTACCTGGTATGACCGGGAAAGCCGGGGGCGCCGAAGCCTTCGTAGACCTGGGTCATCGCCGTTCCCGGATCGGGCGGGCGCCCGAACCATTTCTCGTGGAGCCGGGCCAGCGAGCCGTCCTTCTTCATGGCCTCCACGATCTTCTCGACTTCGTTCCGGAACTCGACGTCGTCCTTCCGGAACACGAGGCCGAAGTTCCGCCCGGTGTAGAGGTTGTGGCCGACCTTGAGCGCCTTCTGCTGGGTGGCGATGTAGGCGACCGTCGGCACCTCCGAGATGTTGGCGAACGCGCGCCGGGTGAGCACCGCCTGGACGGCGTCGGCGTTCTTGTCGTAGCGCTGGATCTCGAAGCCGTGCTTGGACGCGTTCTCGGTCGCCCAGGTGTCGGAGATGCTCCCGTTGTTGACGGCGACGATCTTGCCCTTGAGGTCGTCTACGCCCTTCATGGCGTCCTCCTGCCGGATCAGGAACCCGAGGCCGGTCGCCATGTAGGGCTCGCTGAACAGCATCTGCTCGGCCCGCTCCTGCGTGATGTTGGTGGGCGCGATGATCAGCTCGAAGCGGTTGGCGAAGAGGCCGGCGAAGATCACCGAGAACTTCTGATCGATCACCTCCAGCCCCGGCCGGCCCAGGCGGCGGGCGATCTCGCGGCCGAACTCGACCGAAAACCCGGTCAGCTCCCCGGCCGGCGTCTTGAAGGAGAACGGCGCGAAGCCGACGTCGGCGGCGGCGACCAGGGGCTTGTCCCTGGGATGGTCGCTCGTCTGGGCGAGCGCCCCCGTTGCGAGGAAGCCGAGGCTCAGGAGGCTCAGCCAGCGCTTGCTCATGGTCAGGTTCCTCCGTGATGAAGCAGGGCGAAGAGGCGGCCGGGGGTCACCGGCACGTCGCGGATCGTGATCCGGAACTCGGCGAGGGCGTCCTCTACCGCATTGGCGATGGCCGCCGCCGGCGCGATGGCCCCGCTCTCGCCGACGCCTTTGATGCCCAGCTCGTTGACGGCCGAGGGGTGATCCACGGTCTCGACGATGAACGACCCCAGCGGGGGCAGGTCGTCGGCGCGCGGCAGCGGGTAGTCCATCAGGCTGCCGGTCAGGAGCTGGCCGGCCGCGTCGTAGACCAGCGTCTCCCCGAGGCCGGCCCCGATTCCCTGGACGATGCCGCCCTGGAGCTGGCCCTCGACGATCATCGGGTTGATCGGTCGGCCGCTGTCGTGGACGGCGACGTAGGCGAGGAGTCGGGTCAGGCACGTCTCGAGGTCCACCTCGACGGCGGCCGCGTGGGCGCCGAAGGCCCAGGTGACCGTGTCGGGGTAGAAGTAGCTGCAGCTCGTCAACCCGGGCTCGGCCGACCCGCGCAGGGCCTCGGCCCGGATCGCCGCCCGGGCGACGCGCCCGAGCGGGACGGCGCGGCCGGGCACGCCGGCCACGAACGCCCGGCCCTCGGCGATGCGGACGTCGCCCGGCGCGCACTCGAGCAGCTCGGCGGCGACCCGGCTCGCCTTCTCGCGGACGGCGCGAGCGCTTCGGGCCACCGCCGGCCCCGCGTTCGCGGCCACCCGGCTCCCGCCCGTCCCCATGCCGAACGGCATCACCTGCGTGTCGCCGCCGACCACGCTCACGTCCTCCAACGCCACGCCCAGCTCGGCCGCGCAGATCTGGGCCAGGCTCGTCGCGTGGCCTTGGCCCTGGGCCGCCACCCCGACCAGGACCACGACCGCTCCGCTCGGATCCACGCGCACGGTCGCGCCCTCGTACGGGCCGAGCCCGGAGCCCTGGAGGTAGCAGGCGAGGCCGAGGCCGATCCGGGTCGGGCCGCCGCGTGCCGCCGCCTGGCGCCGGCGGT
>DASYUM010000334.1:0-8051 GCA_036001225.1 Candidatus Methylomirabilota bacterium
GTCCACCAGGGCCTGCACGGTCGAGGCGTCACGGGTGAGGACGAGGTCCACGCCCGAACTGGCCAGGCTGTTGGCGATGGCGCTGCCCTTGTCGGTGAACTCGGCGGTCATGCTGCGTTGGATCGCCTGGACCGAGACGTACCAGGTGACGGCGGCCAGCGGCACCAGGATGGCGGCCAGGAAGGCGATGATCTTGGCCAGCAGCCCGAACCGGACGCGCCGGGTGGGGCCCGCCTCCTGCGCGAGACGTGTGGTGGTCGGGGTCTCCATCCGTGTGATCGGGGTGTCCATCCGCGTGGTCATCGCTCCCTCCCCTCCTGGGGACCGCCGGATTGGGGGCCGCGCCGAGGCCGCCACCGCTCAGGCCCTCACCGCCGCGCTCCAGTCGGCGATCGGGGCCCACCGGCCGTTCTCGACGCGCGTGAAATAGACGTTGTCCAGGCCCTGGTGCCGCTCGGGGCCGAAGTTGAGCGGCGCGCCGATCCCGAGGTCGAAGTTCCGGATGGACTCGAAGGCCTGCTTGAGGCTGGCCCGGCTCGGGTTGACCCCCGCCCGCCGCAAGCCCTCCACGATCACCTTGGCGTTGATGAACCCCTCCAGGCTGATGAAGCTGTACCGCTGGGGGACGTACTTGGGATCCCGCACCGCCTGGGGCACCGCCGGGCTGTACTTGTCCATCAGGCTCCGGTACTCGACGACGCCCGGCAGGCTCAGGTCGTCGTAGCTCGGCACGATCTGGGAGTTGATCAGGGCCCGGGTGTAGTCACGCCCGACGGTCTGGCCGTGCTTGAGCAAGAGGCTGAGCATCGCGTCGGAGCCGACAAAAGAGACGTTGGAGATGGGCGCCGGCCAGCCGAGATCTCGGGCCGACTTGACGAAGGCGCCGCATCCCTGGTACGCCCCGGTGCACAGGACCACGTCCACCCCGGCCTCCCGGAGCGCCTTGGCGGCGGGGGTCATGTCCTCCTCGAACTTCGCGTTGCGGGTGTAGGTCGCCTCGGCCACGATCTTCGCGTTCCGCTGGGCGAGGCCGCGGGCCACGCCGTCGGTGCCGCTCCGACCGTAGGCGTCGATCTGATAGTAGACGCCGAACCGGCGGGCCCCCTGCTGCCAGAAGCGCTCGACCAGCGCCATCATTTCCTGACGGTAGGAGGCGCGGATGTTGAAGACGTGCTCTCCGTAGGGCGGCTCGCGCTGCGGCTGGGCGCCGGTGAAGTTGCCGACCAGGATCACGTCGCCGTAGCGCTTGATCACCGGCAGGGCGCGGGTCAAGGTCGGCGTTCCCACGTAGTTGGAGAGGAAGAAGACCCCTTCCTTCTCCACGAGCTGGATCGTGTTCTTGATGCAGGGGAGCGGCTGATAATCGTCATCCAGCGGGACCACGGTAAGCGCCCGGCCGTGGACCCCGCCCCGGGCGTTGACCTCCTGATAGTAGCCCTGGGCGCCCCGGTAGAGCTCGGTGCCGAGACCCGCCGTCACGCCCATGAGGGCGGCGCTCATTCCGATCTTGACCTCGCGGGGGGTCACCCCGGGCGCGCTGGCGATGGGGGACTCGGTCGAGGGCGGCGGCTTCGGGGCGCCGGTCGTCGCCGGCGCCGCTGGGCCCTGTCCCCAGGCCTCCCGGCGGTTCCCCAGGAGTCCACCCGCCGCCCCACCCGACACGATCGCGAGAAATCGCCGCCGTTCCATATGTCAGTCTCCCTTCGCCGGAACCCCGAGCCGGAGCGCCTCCAGGATCTTCGGCGCGTTCAGCAGCGTGACCAGCCGACCCTTCCGCTCGAGAAGCCCGACCCCGAGCTCGCCGTGCTGCCGCCGCGCCGCATCGCCGAACGCGACGGGGTCGGCGAACCACTCCAGTCCGAGGACCCCCTCGATCGCCACCGCGACCTGGACCGTTCCGGCGGCGATGACGAGGACCTTGCTTCCCCGCCCCACCCGCTGGCCGGCGAGGCCGAGGAGCGGCCGGATGTCGAGGATGGGCAGGATGTAGCCCCGGAGGTTCGCCACCCCGACCAGGTGCGGGGGGGCGAGGGGCACGGTGGTGTACTCCTCGAGGACGACGACCTCGCGGGCGTGCCGCACCTCGACCGCGAACAGCTCGCCGGCCAGGGTGAACAGGCACGCCCGGACCGTGCGGACCTGATCGAGGACTTCGGTCGCCACGGGTGCCGGCTCTTACCGCGAAAACCGCCGGACGGCGGCGAGGAGTTGCTCGGGCGTGAAGGGCTTCATCACGTACTCGTCGGCGCCCTGGCGCTTGCCCCAGACCCGGTCGCTCTCCTGGTTTTTGGAGGTGACCAGGACGACCGGGGTGTGCCTGAGGCGCTCGTCCTTCTTGAGCGCGCGCAGGATGTCGTAGCCGTTCCGGTTCGGCATGACGATGTCGAGCAGCAAGACGTCCGGCTGCTCGGCGGCGACCTTCTCCTCGAGCTGGAACCCGTCCGCGTAGGAGATCACTTGATGCCCACCGGACGTGAGGATGGACTCCATCAGCTTCAGGTCGGAGTAGGCGTCATCGACCACCATCACCTTCGCCATCGCCCGCTGGCCTCCTTTGCTAGAGCGCGACTGGTCGGGCCGGAAGAATGTTGCACCTGGGATGCCACGGCCTGATGGTGCGGAAGTCGTGGGAAAAACAGGGCAGCGTGCGTGCCCGGCGCTGTGCGGCGGGGACCGGGTGTCAGGCTGGCACGACCGCGGTGCCACGCTGGCACGCATGAATCGGGGATGCGAGGGGTCGCGGAGCGCCGGGCGGCGGCGGCCCGGGGTCAGCTCAGCCCGTACTCCTTCAGGCGCCGGTAGAGGGTGCGGCGGGAGATGCCGAGCGCCCGGGCCGCCCGGACCTTGTCGTTGTCGTGGAGGCGCAGGGCGCGGATGATCAGCTCCTGCTCCATCTGGGCGAGGTTCGGCAGGTCGGTCGAGCCGAACGCGGCAGCCGGGTGCGGGGACAGCGCCGGCAGGTCGGCCAGGGTGATCTCGCCGCGGGCGCCGAGGGCGTAGGCGCGCTCGAGCAGGTTCTCCAGCTCCCGGACGTTCCCGGGAAAGTCGTAGGCCGTCAGCGCCGCGATCGCCTCGGGCGCGATGCCATGCACCTCGCGGCCGAAGCGGTCGTTCAATTGCCGGAGGAAATACACGCTCAGGGCCGCCAGGTCGGCCTTGCGCTCCCGGAGCGGCGGCATCCGGAGCCGCACCACGTTCAGCCGGTAGAACAGGTCCTGGCGCAGGCTCCCGTCCTTGACCGCCTGCTCGACCTCGCGGTTGGTGGCGGCGACGATCCGGATGTCCACCGGGAAGCTCTTCGACGACCCGACGGGGCGGATCTCCCGCTCCTCGAGCACCCGTAGCAGCTTCACCTGCAGGGCCGGCGGCAGCTCGGCCACCTCGTCGAGAAAGATGGTGCCGCCGCTCGCCGTCCGAAAGAGGCCCACGTGGTCGACCACCGCGCCCGAGAACGCGCCCCGGACATGGCCGAAGAACTCCGACTCCAGGAGCTCGCTGGGGACCGCCGCGCAGTTGACCGGCACGAAGGGCCCCGCGCTCCGCGCCGACAGCCGGTGGATCACCCCGGCCACCAGATCCTTGCCGGTGCCACTCTCGCCCTCGATCAGGACCGGCGAATCCGTGCCTGCCACCTTGGCCACCATCTCCTTCAGCTGGGCCATTGGCGGTGAGGCACCCACCAGCTCCTTGAGGGGCAGCTCGGTCCCCAGGCGACTCCGCAGCGAGTTGACCTCGCGCCGGAGGAAGCGACGCTCGAGGATGCGATCCATGACGTGTCGCAGCTCGTCGAGGTTGACCGGCTTGGCCAGGTAGTCGTAGGCCCCCAGCTTCAGGGCCTCGACTGCCGTGTTGACGGCCGGATAGCCGGTGACCATCACGACCTCGATCGAGGGGTCGTGGCGCTTGATCTCGCGAAGGATCGTCAGGCCGTCCATCTCCGGCATGCGGACGTCACAGAGCACGGTGTCGAAGAGCTGCCCCTGCACCAGCTCGATGGCCTCGGCGCCGGTCCCGGCGGCCGTCACCTGGTAGCCCCACAGGCTGAGGGCGTCCTGGAAGAGCGCCCGCATCCGCTCTTCGTCTTCCACCACCAGGACTTTCGAGCGCTCCGCCACCGGCGCCTCAGGCCTGCAGCTCGGCGGCGACCGGGACGGCCGCGGCCGGGAACGTGAAGTCCTCGGAGCGGGCCTCGGCGGTGCCGCCCTCGACCAGGCGCCCGACGTCCAGGCGGGCTTCGGCCCGGGCCACCGCGGCCGCGCTGGCCCGGGTCTCCGGGTGCTTCGGCACGAAGAGCGTGCAGCAATCCTGGTCGGGCTCGATCGAGATCTCGTAGGTCCCGAGCGCCCGGGCCTCGCGGATGATCTCCTCCTTGTCCATCCCGATGAGGGGGCGCAGGATGGGGAGGCTCACCACCTCGGTCGTCCGGGCCAGATTCTCCAGGGTCTGCGATGCCACCTGACCCAGGCTCTCGCCGGTCACCAGCGCCAGCGCACCCACCCGGCGGGCCAGCGCCTCGGCGATCCGTGCCATGAGGCGGCGATAGACGACCACCCGGAGCGGGGGTGGCACGCTCAGCACCACTTCGCGCTGGATGTCGCCGAAGGGGACCAGCCACAGTCGGGCCGCGAACTGGTGGCGGACCAGCTGACCGACCAGAGCGCGAGCCTTGGCCTGTGAGGTGTCGGCCAGGTAGGGCGCCGAGTGGAAGTGGACGAACTCCACCTCGCACCCGCGCTTCTGGAGGCGACAGGCGGCGACCGGGGAGTCGATGCCGCCCGACAGCAGGCTCACCACGCGGCCGGAGACGCCGACCGGCAGCCCGCCGGGGCCGGCCGCTCGATCCACGTAGACGAGCGCTTCCCGCGGCAGCAGCTCGACGTGCACGGTGAGCGCCGGCTGGCTGAGGTTGACGCGCGTCGAGAAGTGCTTGAGCACGAAGGTCCCCAGCTCCCGGTTCACCTCCTCGGAGGTCAGCGGGAAGACCTTGAATGTCCGGCGGGCGGTGATCCGAAAGGACTCGAAGCTCCGGCCGGCGAGCAGGGCGAGGATCGCCTCCTTGACCGCATCCAGGCTGGGCGGCATCGCGAGACCGGGGGCGAAATTGGCCACGCCGAAGACGGTCGCGATCCGCGTCCGCAGGGTGGGCAGGTCCGCCGAGGGCCCGAGGTCGAGGACCAGCCGGCCCGGCAGCCGGCGGATCGCCCGCGGCCCGCAGCCGCTGGTCGCCTGGCGGAGGTTGTCGGCCAGCCGGCGGAGAAAGAGCGGGCGGTTACCGCCTTTGAGGCTGATCTCGTGGTAGTGGACGACGACGGCCGGCGTCATCAGGGGATTCAGTCTAGCAGGGGAGGCCGGCCCCAGGTCAACGAAACCGGACGCGGCGGTGGGTGGTTACCCCTCAGTACTTTCGAGGGGCTTCGCGTGCTTGGGGCGCCGGCGGTAGACGGTCGGCGGCACCTCGACCTTGGGCGGCTTGCGTGGCATGGGCTTGCGGGGCTTCGCCGCCCGGCGAGGCCGCTTCTTAGCCATCCTCGGTGGCATCGCGCTCGGCGCCACGGCGGGGATAGACGACGGCCTGGCCGAGCCGGGCGTCGGCGATCATGGCGGCCAGCCGGGCGTGCTGGATCTTCCCGCTCGTCGTCTTGGGGATCGTCCCGGGTCGGACGAGCATCACCCGCGAGGGACGAAAGCCGCGGCTCTGGCGGACCGCCGACACGATCCCCCGGACGAGGGCCGAGGCCGCCTCGGGCGCGGCGTCGGGATCGCGGACCTCGGCCACCACCACCAGCCGCTGGGTGCCCAGCCGCTCGGAGGTCACCCCGACCGCGGCCGAATAGCGCACGCCCGGCACCGCGTCCACGACCTGCTCGATGTCCAGCGGGACCACGTTCTCGCCGCGAACGATGATGAGGTCCTTCTGGCGCCCGACCACGAAGAGATAGCCGTCGGGGGCCCGATAGCCCAGGTCGCCGGTGTGGAGCCAGCCCGACCGGAACGCGCGGGCAGTGGCCTCCGGATCGCGATAGTACCCCCGCATGGCGGCCGGCGTGCGCACCACGATCTCGCCGACCTCGTCCGGCCCGAGGAACCGGCCAGGCTCCCCGTCCGTCCCCTCGGCCCAGATCGCCACCTCGACGCCGGGCACCGGGCGGCCCACGCCCACGAATCGACCGGAAGGGTCCATCCGCAGCGGCGCCCGCAGGTCGCCCACCGTCACGGCAAGCGTAGCCTCGGCCAGTCCGTAGGCCGGGTGCATCACGTGCTTGAGCCCGAAGCGCGCCTCGAACTGTCGCACCGTGTCGAGCCGGACCGGCTCGGCCCCGGTGAAGGCGACCCGGAGCGAGGAGAGGTCGAGGCCGGTGAGGTCGTGGACGTTGCGGAGGCAGTTCCGGTAGCCGAAGTCGGGCGAAGCGGTGATCGTCGCCCGGGTGCGGGTCAGCAGCTCGAGCCACTGCCGCGGATTCCGGAGGTCGGGCGGGAGGAGGTAGAGGTGGCAGCCGGCGTAGAGCGTCCCGAAACCGAGCCCGATCAACCCCATGTCGTGGTACAGCGGCAGCCAGCTCACCACGGGCTCGCCGGGCTGGGCCTCGACGGCGGTGACGAACGCCCGGATGTTGGCGAGCAGCGCCCGATGGGTCAAGTCCACGCCTTTCGGGTAGCCGGTGGAGCCCGACGTGTACTGGAAGAACGCCGTCCGTTCGGGGTCGGCCGCCGGCCAGGCGGGCTCGGCCGCGGGCCGCTCCAGCTCGTCGGGCGCCAGGATCCGGCTGAACGCTGGCGCGCTCCCCTGCGCCCGGCGCACCGCGGGCTCGAACCACCCGATCGTCACCGCGGCCCGCGGCCCCGCGTGAGCGAAGATGCTCGCCAGCTCGGGCGGACCATAGGTAGGGTAGAGCGGCACCGGGATCGCGCCCCGGACCATGGCCCCGAACATGGTGGCGAAGAATTCCTTGCAGGTGGGGAGCAGGATCGCCACCCGGTCACCGGGCTCGACGCCGGCCGCGGCCAGGTTGGCGCCGTACCGGCGCGCCAGCTCCCACAGCCACCCGTACGTCATCGGTTCGTCGAACAGCTCGAAGTAGACGCCGGCGGGCTCACGCTGAGCCCGCAGCGCGAGGACCTCGACGATGGTCCGGGCCTGCCCGAGATCCAGTGGTCGAGTCTTCACCGGCGAGCTCTCAGTAGGCCCCGCCGGGAAACGTGGAGACTCCCGCCGGACGGCCAAGCTGGCGGTACATCTTCACCCCGCCCCACGGCGCGGTGCCGAGCACGCTCAGGAGGCCGTCGTGGATCGCCCAGCTCCGGCCGCGGGCAGTCTTCTCGAACCCCGGCTGCCGGAACACCGTCTCCCCGTCCAGCGCGGCCTGCAGCCGCCCGCCCGGCCTGAACTCGGCGTGGATCTCCTCCATCAGCTCCCGGCCAAAGAGGTAGGCGCAGCCCTGCCGCTCGTAGAGGAGCGCCGAGTGGTAGAAGAGCGGCTCGACCAGGAACAGCTCCGCCTCGAGCAGCCGGCAGAAGTCCTCCATCGCCGCCATCACCCGCCCCAGCAGCCGGAGGCCGCGGCGGACCTGGCCGGGGGCCAAGCCGGCGGCCAGCGCCCGCGCCTCTTCCTCCCGATTGCGGCTGACGGTCCCGAAGAGCGTGTCGCGCCCCTCGTCGTCCCGGTCGATGCCGAAGCGCTCGGCGCCAGGGTCGGTGATCTGAACGAAGGACAGCTCGGGCACGCCGAACGCGCTCATCGCGACATCGACCAGCAGGACGGCATCGCGGTCATCCCGCGACGCCCGGACCTCGACCCGCGCCCACGGCTGTCCGGCGAGCGCGACGACCCGGACCAGCTGGTGGCCGGCCGGGTCGCGACCGGTCCGGGGATCGGCGCCGATCCAACTCCACACGTCCGGCGGCACGAGCCGACTGTAGAGCGCATCGCGGACGGCGCCGGGCAGGCCGTTCAGCTCCTGAATGGAGCCGATCGTGAGCTCGGCAACCCGCGACTCGTCCATCAAACCTTCGGAGGGGGGCTTTGCCCCCCTTCCGAACCTCCCCCCAGGAAG
>DASYUM010000335.1:0-16467 GCA_036001225.1 Candidatus Methylomirabilota bacterium
CTGGACCTCGGCTTCTACGCCCCCTCGATCTACTTTCCGCTGATCGTCGAGGAGGCCCTGATGATCGAGCCGACGGAGACGGAGTCCAAGGAGACGCTCGACGAGTTCTGCGAGGCGATGATCCGGATCGCCCGGGAGGCCGAAACGGCGCCCGAGACGGTGCGGGCGGCGCCGGTGACGACGCCGGTCAGCCGCCTCGACCAGACGCTGGCCGCCCGCCAGCCGAACCTGCGCTGGACCCGGCCGACCAAGAGCTAGGAGCGGCACCGTCCCCGGCGTGACCTGGCGCCTCCTCCTCACCGAGCCTCTCGACGGGGCGACCAACATGGCCATTGACGAGGCGCTCCTCCGCGGGCGGATCGCCGGGGCCGCCCCGCCCACCGTCCGCTTCTTCGGCTGGCAGCCGCCGGCCGTTTCCGTCGGATACGGGCAGCCGCTCGACGGCTGCATCGACCGCGAGGCCTGCCACCGGCTCGGGATCGGGCTGGTCCGGCGGCCCACCGGCGGCAGTGCGATCCTCCACGAGTCGCCGGCCGCCGAGTTGACCTACAGCGTCGTGGCTCGTACCGGCGACTTTCCCGGCGCCGAGGACCTCCTCGAGACCTACCGGGTCATCGGATCGGCGCTGGCCGCCGGGCTGGCCCGACTGGGGATCGCGGCGATGGTGGTCCCTCTCGACCGATCGGCCTCGACGGCGCCGACCTTCTGCTTCGCCCGCGCCGGCACCTACGAGATCGCGGTCGGCGGCCGCAAGGTCGTCGGCAGCGCGCAGCGGCGCCAGGGTGGCGCCTTCCTCCAGCACGGCTCGGTGCTCCTCGACGCCGACCCGGTCCGCCTCCGGAGCGTCTTTCCCGGCGTCGCCGATCCCCTGGCCGGGGTGACCACGCTCGGCGCGGCCCTCGGGCGCGCGGTCGGCTTCGACGAGACGGTGGCCGCCCTCCGCCTCGGGTTCATCGAGACGCTGGGGCCGCTCGAACCCGGAGGACTTTCGCCGGCCGAGGCCGAGACCGCGCGCCGGCTGGTCGCCGAGAAGTACGGGGGCGATGCGTGGACCCACCACGGCCGGGCGCCGGTCCCGCAGCATGCGTGAGTACCCGGCGGCGCCGCTGGTCGGCGTCGGCGCCATTGTCTTCGAGGGGGACCGCGTCCTGCTCGTCCAGCGGGGCCGCCCACCCGGCATCGGCAAGTGGAGCACCCCCGGCGGTCTCGTCCACGTCGGCGAGCCGGTGGAGACCGCGGTCCGGCGCGAGGTCGCCGAGGAGTGCGGGCTCGACGTCCGGCTGCACGGGTTGGTCGGATTCGTGGAGCGGATCCTGCCCGATGGGGCGGGGCGCATCCAGTACCACTACGTCCTCCTCGACTTCCTGGCCACACCCGAGGAAGGGACGGCCGATCGCGCCTGCGCCGGGTCTGACGCGCGAGCCGTCCGCTGGGCCGGCCTGGACGAGCTGCCGACCCTCGACCTCACCGACGGGCTGGAGGCGATGATCCGTCGGGCCGCCACCATGCGAGAGGAGAGCCGCGCATGAAACTGACCGTGAGCGCCGGCCCCCTGACTGACGTTGCCGGCGACGTGCTCGTCGTCGAGCGGTACGCCGGCGAGCCGCGATTGACGCCGGAGGCGGTCCGAGTCGATCGCGCGCTGAATGGCCTGCTGGCCCGGGCCCTGGCCGAGGAGCGCTTCGAGGGCCGCCTGGGCGAGACGACGCACCTCCACGCGGCCGGGCGCCTCGCGGTCAAGCGCCTCGTCGTCGTCGGGATGGGACCCCGGGGGGAGTGCACGCCGGAGTCCATTCGCCGGGCGGCCTCGGCCGCCCTCCGGCGGGCGCGGGACCTCGGCGCCCGCACCGTGGCGACCGGGGTCCTCGGCACCCGGGCGCCGGCGCGGGTCCGGGCCCAAGCGCTCGGCGAGGGCGCGCTCCTGGGTCTTTACACCTTCGATCGCTACAAGGCCAAGAAGGACGAATCCCGCGCCGTCGAGTCGCTGACCGTTGCCGTCGCCGAGCGCGGTGAGAGAGCCGCCGTCCGCGATGGGCTCCGGCTCGCCGAGCTGACCGCAGAGGCCGCCAGCTTCGCGCGCGACCTCATCAACGAGCCGGCCAACAGCGTGACGCCGACGGCCCTGGCCCACCACGCGGAGACGATCGCCAAGGCTGGCGGCCTCAGGGTCCGCGTCTACGACCGCGCGGCTTGTGAGCGGCTGGGCATGGGCGCGTTCCTCGGCGTCAATCGGGGAAGCCAGGAGCCGCCCCGCTTCATCCACCTCGCCTACGCCCCGCGGCGCGCCGGGCGCCGGGTCGCGCTCGTCGGGAAGGGGATCACCTTCGATTCGGGCGGGCTCGATCTCAAGACGGCCGAGGGGATGGCCTGGATGAAGGGCGACATGTCGGGCGCCGCCGCCGTCCTCGGCGTCATGAAGGTCTTGCCCCGGCTCCGGCCGGCGGTCGAGGTCCACGGCCTCATCGCGGCCACCGACAACATGCCGTCCGGCTCGGCCACCAAGCCCGGCGACATCCTGCGCACGATGAGCGGCAAGACCATCGAGGTGAACAACACCGACGCCGAAGGCCGGCTCACGCTCGCCGACGCCATCGCCTATGCGCTGCGCGAGGTGAAACCGGACGAGCTGGTGGACATCGCGACGCTGACCGGCGCCTGCTCGATCGCGCTCGGCGCCCTCTGCGGCGGCGCGCTCGCCAACGACCCGGGGCTCCAGCGACGAGTCCTGCGGGCGGCCGAGGAGGCTGGCGAGCGCCTGTGGCCGCTTCCCCTCATCGAGGAATATCGCGAGGGGCTCAAGAGCGACGTGGCCGACCTCCGCAACACCGGTCCCCGACCGGGCGGGGCCATCACGGCCGCCCTCTTCCTCAAGGAGTTCGCCGGCGCCACCCCGTGGGTCCATCTCGACATCGCGGGCGCCGCTTTCACCGAGAAGGAGCTGCCCTATGCGGCCAAGGGCGGGGTCGGCTTCGGCACCCGGACCCTGATCGCCTACGTCATGGCCGCCGGGGGCAGGGGGATGCGTCGCCGATGAAGGACGGAGTTCCGGAGCGTGGGACGGGCGACCCCCTGACGGACAGATGAGCGGCGTCGATCTTCACGCCCACACCACCGCCTCTGACGGGACCTACACTCCCACCGAGCTGGTTGGCGAGGCCGTCCGCCGCGGGGTGCGGGTCCTCGCCATCACCGACCATGACTCCACCGAAGGCGTGGAGCCCGCGCTGGTGGCGGCCCGCGAGCACCCGCTCCTCACCATCGTCCCGGGAATCGAGATCAACACCGACGCCACCGGCGGTGAGATCCATCTCCTCGGCTACTTCGTCGAGTACGCCGCCGAGTGGTTCCGGGCGCTGCTCGCCGAGTTTCGCGCCGAGCGGGCCCAGCGCGTCTACCGGATCGCCGAGCGCCTGGCTGCCCTCGGCCTCCCCATCGACCCCGCCGACGTCTTCGCGCTGGTGCAGGAAGGCTCGGCCGGCCGCCCCCACGTGGCCCAGGTGATGGTCAAGCGCGGCTACGTGGCGAGCGTGCGGGAGGCCTTCGACCGCTATCTCCACGCGGGCGGGCCGGCCTACGTGTCGCACCGCAAGCTGATTCCTCGCGAGGCGTGCGAGGTCATCCGCAAGGCGGGAGGGCTCGCCGTGTTGGCCCACCCCGGCTTCCAGGAGAGCGCGGACGTGCTCGTTCGGGAACTGGCCGGCCAGCAGCTCCTCGACGGCGTCGAGTGCTACTATGCCGAGCACACGCCCGAGCAGACCGCGCGCTTCCTCGGCCTCTGCCGGGAGCTGGACCTGATCGCCACTGGCGGCTCCGACTTTCACGGCCCCGCCGTGCGCGCCGCCACGCTCGGTCAGCCTCCCGTCCCCTGGGCTGCCTGGGAGGAGCTCCGCCGCCGTGCCGGCCGCTGAGCCGCCGGGCCGATAACCGTCGCATCCCGTCGTCCGGCCGGGCGTGTGGCTATGACTCGGGAATCTCCGGCGCCGTGTTTTTTGCTTGACAGTCTCCGGAGCCGCCTCCTATCCTGGGCGGCACCATGAAGCGGCGCCTGGCGTGTGGGACGGGGTTCTTCGGCTACTACTTTACCTCCCGTCTGCCCGCCGGCCCCGTGCCGTAGCGAACGCCGGAAAAACAGGGGCCACGGGCAGACGGGACGGTCGCCCGTGGCCCTTTTCGTTTTTCTGGCCCGCGGGCACGTCCCGGGTTGGCCGGCCCCCTCGGGGAATCCGAGCATGGCCGACGAGTGGGGGCAACTGCGGGAGCTCATCCAGGAGGGGAGCCAGATGATCATCGTACTGAAGCCGGGAACTCAGGAGGCGGACATCGACGACGTCTGTCGCCGCATCGAGGCCTTGGGCCTCCGGGCGCACGTGAGCCGGGGCGAGCAGCGGACGATCATCGGGGCCATCGGCGACGACCGCTTCAAGACGCGGCTGCAGGCGCTGGAGGCGCTCGAGTGCGTCGAGAGCATGGTGCCGATCCTCCAGCCGTTCAAGCTCGCGAGCCGCGAGGTCCATCCCCGGGACAGCGTCGTCCAGGTGGACGGGGTGGCGATCGGGGGACCACGGCTGGTGATCATGGCCGGGCCCTGCTCGGTCGAGTCGGAGGCGCAGCTCTTCATGGTCGCCGAGGGCGTCAAGGCCGGCGGCGCCCACATTCTCCGGGGCGGCGCCTTCAAGCCCCGCACCTCGCCCTACGCGTTCCAGGGGCTCGAGGAGGACGGACTGAAGCTCCTGGCCGAGGCCCGCAAGCGGACCGGCCTTCCGGTGGTGACCGAGGTTCTCGAGCCGGACAAGGTCGAGCTGGTCGCCGAGTACGCCGACATCATTCAGATCGGCGCCCGCAACGCCCAGAACTTCTCCCTCCTCAAGGAGGTCGGCCAGTGCGGCAAGCCCGTCCTCCTCAAGCGGGGGATGGCGACCACGATCAAGGAGTTCCTGCTCTCGGCCGAGTACGTCCTGGCCGGCGGCAACCCCGACGTCATCCTGTGCGAGCGCGGCATTCGCACCTTCGAGACCACCACCCGCTTCACCCTCGACCTCAACGCGGTGCCGGTGATCAAGAAGCTCTCGCACCTGCCGGTGGTCGTGGACCCGAGCCACGGCACCGGTCACTGGGAGTACGTCGCCCCCATGGCGCGGGCGAGCATCGCCTGTGGCGCCGACGGCCTCATCATCGAGGTCCACAACAACCCGGCCGAGGCGCTCTCCGACGGGCCGCAGTCGCTCAAGCCGGAGAAGTTTGCGCGGCTGGTGGGCGAGCTGCGGGTGATCGCCCAGGCGGTCGGGAGGACGCTCTAGGGCCTCCTCCCGAGGGCGGGGACGAGCGCGCGGCGCCGGCCCCGTCGGCGTGGCATAATGGTCTGCGGCTCATGACGCGCCGGCGATCCCTGGTCCGGTTCTGGCGGCGCCTGCGGCGGCCGAGCTTCGCCCGGCTCGTCAGCACGTCGCTCGCGCTCCATCTAGCGGCCCTCGTCCTCACCCTCTGGCTGGTGAACGGCGGCTGGGCGCCGCCGGCGCTGCCCCTGGCGCCGCTGGTCGTCGAGCTGCCGCCGGCTGAGCCGGGCCGCCCCCTCGTCCAGCCCGAGCAGCCGGCGCCGCCGCGTCCTGCCGCGCCCTCCGCGGTGACCCCGCGCCCGGCCCGCCGCCCCGCGCCCGAGCCCCCGGCGTCCCGGCCGGTCCCCCCGGTCGCCCAGCCGGCCGCGCCGCCGCTCGCCCCGAC
Source organism: Candidatus Methylomirabilota bacterium (assembly GCA_036001225.1). Taxonomy (GTDB): domain Bacteria; phylum Methylomirabilota; class Methylomirabilia; order Rokubacteriales; family DASRDR01; genus DASYUM01. Next base: position 5,719 of record DASYUM010000335.1, read on the forward strand.
GCCGGTCCCTTCGCCGGCCACGCCGCCGGCGCCGCCCGCCGTGGCGCGCGCGCCTGAGCCTCCGGCGCCGCCCGCGCCCTCGGCTCCGCCCGAACCGGTTCCGGATTCCGTCGCGCCCCCGGCGGTCACGCGCGCGACGCCGGAGCCCTCGCCCGCGGCCCCCGCGGCCACGCCGCCGGAGCTGCCGTTCCCGCGCGGCGCCTTCTCGCTGCTCCGGCCCCAGATCGACGTCCCCTCGTTGCCCCGGCTGCCGGGTGGTGGCGGCGCGCGCCCCGAGGGCGAAGGGGCCGGCGAGACTGGTCGCGAGCGCGAAGGCCAGGTGGCGATCCCGCTCGACAAGCCGCCCGATCCGAATTACGCGGAGTACTTCCTCAAGGTGAAACGGGCGATCGAGGACCACTGGAGCTACCCGCGGGTGGCCGCCGAGAAGAGGCAGTCCGGCCAGCTCGTCCTCGAGTTCGTCATCCGCAAGGACGGCAACGTTCTCGTCGAGCTGGTCCGGTCGTCGGGGATCGACATCCTCGACCGCTACGCCGTCAACGCCGTGAAGCTGTCGGTGCCGTTCCCCCCCATCCCCGAGGGGATCGGCGGCGACAGCTTACGGATTAGCGCCAGCTTCACCTACATCCTGGACCACGGCTTCCGCCTCTTTGGGCTCCGATAGCCGCCCGGAGACGCGGCCGGCGCGGCCCCGCGCGACGCCGACCGGTGGCCGTGTCATCCGGCTGGTCCTGGCCGCGCTCCTTGCCGGCTGCGGACTCGTTCGCGAGGCTGACCGGCCGCCGGGGCGCGTCACCCTGCTCCAGTTCAACGACCACTACATCCTGGAACCGGTGGACCAGAAGCGCGGCGGGATGGCCCGGATCGCCACCCTGGTGAGCCGGGTGCGGGCCGAGTCGCCGGCCACGCTCCTCGTCTTCGCCGGCGACACCCTCTCCCCCTCGATCATGTCCACGTTCCTCCGGGGCGAGCACATGATCGCCGCCTGGAACCTCCTCGGCCTCGACGTGGCGACCTTCGGCAACCACGAGTTCGACTTCGGCCCCGCGGTCCTGCTCGCCCGGATGCGCGAGTCACGGTTCGCCTGGCTGTCCGCCAACGTGCTCGAGCGGGGCCGCGGGCGGCCCTTCGGCGGCGCCCGAGCCGAGCACTGGATCGAGCGTGACGGGGTGACGCTCGGCCTCTTCGGCCTGACCATGCCGGAGACCGCGGGAACCTCCAACCCCGGACCCGACGTCGAGTTCCGGGAGCCCCTCGCCGCTGGCCGGGACGCGGTCGCGCGGCTGACGGCCGGCCGCCGGCCGGTCCTGGTCGCGGTGACTCATCAGCCGATGGAGGCCGACGAGGCGCTCGCCCGCGCTCTGCCCGGAATCCAGCTCGTGATCGGCGGGCACGAGCACGACCCGCTCGAGCGGGTGGTCGGGTCCACGCTCATCACCAAGGCCGGCATGGATGGGGTGTTCGTGGTCCGGGTGGATCTTCAGGCCACCACCGACGGCCGCGTCCTCGCCCGGCATCACCGCTTCCTCCCGGTAACGGCCGAGTTAGCCGAGGACCCGGCCATGGCGGCGCTCGTCGCTGGTTACGGGCAGCGCCTCACCGAGACCCTCGACGTTCCGGTGGGCGAGACGCGGGAGCCGCTCGATGCCCGCACCCGGACGGTGCGCACCGAGGAGAGCAACATCGGCAATCTGGTCGCCGACGTCATGCGGACCCGACTGCGGGCGGACATCGCCCTCATGAACGGCGGCGGCCTTCGTACCAATCGTGTGATCCCGGCCGGGTCTCTCAGCCGGCGCGACATCCGTTCGTTGCTGCCGTTCCTCAACGTCCTGGTCAAGCTCGAGCTGACCGGGGCTAGCCTGCTGGCGGCTCTCGAGCGGTCGGTGAGCGCCTACCCCCAGGAAACGGGCGGGTTCCTCCAGGTGTCGGGGCTGACCCTCGCCTTCGACCCCACGCGCCCGGCGGGCGAGCGCATCGTCCGCCTCACCGTGAGCGGGGTGCCGGTGGATCCGGAGCGCCGCTACACGGTCGTCACCAACAACTACCTGGCCCAGGGCGGTGACGGGTACGAGATGTTGAAGGCCGGGCGGGTCCTCGTCGGCGCGCAGGACGGGCCGGACTTGGCGGAGACGCTCGTCGACGCCATCGCCCAGGCGCGGGTCGTCGCGCCCCAGGTCGAAGGCCGCATCACCTCCGTTCGCTAGTCGTCCGGCGACGCCGAAGCCAAATTGATCCTTGACAGTCCGAGCGACCGGTTGGTACGCTGTGCTGCACCTTTAGCGCACAGGGACGTAGCTCAGTGGGAGAGCGCCTGTCTGACGCACAGGAGGTCGGCGGTTCGAGACCGCCCGTCCCTACCATGCACGGGAGTCCGAGAGAGGTGCCCTGAAGGACGACGTGAGCGACTCCGTATAAATGGCCGGCTGAGCATCACGGAGGGCATCCTTCCGTGATGCTTTTTTTGTCCCGGGTTACCCTAGGAGACGGATGACCGAGGAAGCACACGCGCACCTGACGGGGGCTGGTGAGTTCGACTGCGAGCCCGAGCCCCTGCCCACGCTCCGGCACTCCTCCGCCCACCTCATGGCCCAGGCCGTGGTCCAGCTCTTTCCGGGGACCCAGCTCGCCATCGGCCCCCCGATCGAACATGGCTTCTACTACGACTTCGCCCGGGCGCAAGCGTTCACGCCGGAGGACCTCGTCAGCATCGAAGCGCGGATGCACGAGCTGGCCAAGGCCGACTACCCCATCGTCCGGGAAGAGATGTCGCGGGAGGAGGCCATCCGCTTCTACGAGGCGCGGGGGGAGCCGTTCAAGCTGGAGATCCTGCACGACCTGCCGGCCGACATCAGCCGCGTCTCCTTCTACCGGCAGGGCGACTTCGTGGACCTCTGCCGGGGGCCCCACGTGCCGTCCACCGGGCACATCAAGTTCTTCAAGCTGCTCTCGACCTCCGGCGCCTACTGGCGGGGCGACGAGCACCGCCCGATGCTGCACCGGATTTACGGGACGGCGTGGTTCAGCCAAGCCGAGCTGGACCGGCACCTGTGGCGGCTGGAGGAGGCCAAGCGGCGGGATCACCGGAAGCTCGGGCGCGAGCTGGGTCTCTACGAGTTTCACGATGTCTCGCCGGGGGCGCCGTTCTGGTTCCCCAAGGGGATGATCGTGTTCCGGGAGCTCGAGCGCTACTCCCGGGAGATGCAGGATGCCCGCGGGTACACGGAGATCTCGACCCCGATCCTGGTCAACAAGCGGCTGTGGGAGCAGTCGGGGCACTGGGAGCACTACGCGGAGAACATGTTCAAGGTGGAGGTGGAGGAGCAGATCTTCAGCCTCAAGCCCATGAACTGCCCCGAATCCACCTACGTCTACCGGGCGAGCCTTCGCTCCTACCGCGACCTCCCGTTGCGGCTGGCCGAGATGGGACGGCTCCACCGCAACGAGCGGTCGGGGACACTGACCGGGCTCTTCCGCGTCCGGCAGTTCACCCAGGACGACGCCCACATCTACTGCCGCCCCGACCAGCTCCAGGCCGAGATCGCCGCGGTCCTCGAGCTGGTCAAGGAGTTCTACGTCACCTTCGGGCTCGAGCCCATGTTCCGCCTGGCGACCCGGCCGGAAAAATACCTGGGGACGGCCGAGCAGTGGGATCACGCCGAGCACGCGCTGGAAGAGGCCCTCAAGACCAACGGCCTCTCGTACGTCGTGAAGCCGGGGGACGGCGCCTTCTACGCGCCCAAGATCGACATCCACATCGAGGACGTCCTGGGGCGTGACTGGCAGATGGCGACCATCCAGGCCGACCTGACGATGGTGCCCGAACGCTTTCAGCTCGAGTACGTGGACGCCAACGGCCGGCCCAAGCGTCCCATCGTGATCCACCGGGCGATCTTCGGCTCCTTCGAGCGGTTCATCGGAATCCTGACCGAGCACTTCGCCGGCGCGTTTCCCACCTGGCTGGCGCCGGTTCAGACCCGGGTGATCCCGGTCTCGGCCAAGTCGGAAGCCTACGCCCAGGCGGTCTTCGAGCGGCTGCGGCAGGGGGGTCTCCGGGTCGAGCTGGACGATCGCTCGGAAAAGCTGGGCTACAAGATCCGCGACGCGCAGCTTCAGAAGATCCCCTACATGCTGGTCGTCGGCGAGCGCGAGGCTCAGGAAGGAACCGTGAGTCTTCGCAAGCGGAGCGGCGAGGAGGTCAAAGCGCTCGCGATCGAGCGATTCCTCGCCGAGGTCACGGCCGAGATCCGGACCCGGGCCGCGACCTCTCGAATCGGGTCGGGCGGAGGGTAGAGCATCACCACACTGCACAAGGACCTGCGCGTCAACGAGGGCATCCGATCCCGCGAAGTGCGGGTCATCACGGGCGAAGGTGAGCAGCTCGGGATCCTGCCGATCAGCGAGGCGCTGCGGATCGCGGCGGAGCGGGAGCTCGACCTGGTCGAGGTGGCGCCGGAGGCGGCCCCGCCGGTCTGCCGGATCATGGACTTCGGGAAGTTCAAGTACCAGCAGAGCCGGCGCGCGAAGGACGCCCGCAAGAAGCAGACCGTCATCGTCGTCAAGGAAGTGAAGATGGGGCCGAAGACGGACGAGCACGACTACCAGTTCAAGGCGCGGCACGTCCGCCGGTTCATCGAGGAGGGCAACAAGGCGAAGGTGACGATCCGGTTCCGGGGGCGCGAGATGGCCCACACCGAGCTGGGCCGGAAGCTGCTCGACCGGATGTCGAAGGACATGGCTGACATCGCGACCATCGAGAGCCACGCCAAGCTGGAGGGGCGGAACCTGGTGATGATCCTGACCCCGAAGCAGCACTGAGCCGTGCCGATAACCGTCGCATCCCGTCGTCCTCGGCCCGGCGAGGCGAACACAATGCCATATCTGGAGCGACCATGCCCAAGCTGAAAACCAAGCGGAGCGCCGCCAAACGCCTCAAGGCGACGGGGACCGGCAAGCTGAGCCGGGCCAAGGGCTGGAAGCAGCATCTCAACGAGTGGAAGTCGCCGAAGCGCAGGCGCCGGCTCCGCAAGGACACGGTGATTTCGGGCGCCGACATCCGGCGCATCCGGCGTCTCGTCCCCTACCTCTAACTTCGGAGGGGGGCTGGCGCCCCCCTCCGACAGCCCTCGCGGCACCGCCGCGGCCTTCGCCCTTCGGCGAAGGCAACGGGCTTGCCTCCCCCGAGGTCGGGGGAGACACAGTCGGGAGACACTGCCATGCCACGCGCCAAGGGCGGACCGAAGACCCGGCAGCGCCGGAAGAAGGTCCTCAAGCAGGCCAAGGGGTACTGGGGCGGCCGTCGCCGTCTCTACCGCACCGCTGCCGAGACCGTTACCCGCGCGCTCGCCTTCGCCTACCGGGACCGCCGGGCCAAGAAGCGCGAGTTCCGCTCGCTCTGGATCCTCCGGATCAACGCCGGCTGCCGGGCCCTCGGGCTCCCCTATTCGGCGTTCGTGCGCGGTCTGAAGCAGGCCGGGGTCACCCTCGACCGGAAGGTCCTGGCCGAGCTGGCCGTGAGCGACCCCGCCGCGTTCGCCCGCCTGGTGGAGACGGCGCGGGCCCACTCGACCCGCTGATCCATTCTGCGCCCGCGGCCTGACACCGGGTGTCGGCGGCGTGTCGCGCCGCCGAGCGGGTGAGGCCGTCGCCATCCGTCTCCACCGTAGGGGCAAGGCCCGAGCCGGCCCGGGCGCTCGGTCCGCCTTTTGCTTCCGGAAGGAGACGGGCCGGTGGCCATGGCACGTCTACGTCTTCCCCTTCGGCGGCTCCCCTCCCGCCGCGTCTGGTTCGCCGCCGGCGCGGTGGCGACCGCCGCCGTCCTCCTCGTCCTGCTCGCGGCGATCCTGGTGCTGCCGGGCGTCGTCCGGCGGGCGGCGGTGGAGAAGCTCCAGGCCCAGGTCACCGCCCCCGTCCGGATCGAGAAGGTCAACCTGAACCTCTTCACCGGCCGGGCCCGGGTCACCGACATCGTGATCGGCGGCCAAGGCGGCGCCCAGCCGATCCTGAAGATCCCCACCCTCGACCTCGGCCTCTCCTATCGGGCCCTGCTGCGGGGGGCCGCCCGGATCACCTACCTCGTCTTCCACGAGCCTCGGCTCTTCGTCGAGCGGACGGGGTCCGACAGCGTCAACATCGTCCAGGTTCTCAAGCCGCGGGAGGGCGGCGAGGCCACCCCCGTCACCATCGATCAGGTCGAGATCCGCGGCGGCGCCGTGGTTTTCGTCGACCGGACCCAGGATCCGCCCTTCGAGCGGGCCTTCACCGCCCTGAACCTGACGACCGGCCAGCTCTCGACCCTGCCCGAGCTGCGCTTCACGCCGACGTCGTTCGAGCTTCGGCTCCAGATCGGGCAGGGCGCGCTGGTGGTGACCGGCGCCGCCGCGCCGTTCGGCCGGCCATCCGGCGTCGAGTTGGTGGCCCGGATGGAGAGGCTCGACCCCGGCATGTTCCGCGGCTACCTGCCGCTCAAGGCCCGCGTCGACCTTCGCGGGAGCTGGGTCGATGGCGAGGTCCGCTACGTCCTCGCCTACCAGGGGGACCAGCCGACCACGAACGCGCTCACGGCGCGGGTCGAGACCGGTCCCATCCGATTCCTCCCGCCCGACGGCAACACGCCGATCGTGAGCGTCGCCGGCCTGGCCGGGAGCGACATCGCGATGGACTTCCTCGCCAATCGGATGCGGCTCGGCGACGTCGTCCTCCAGGGCCCGTCGCTCGTGCTGGAGCGGAACCCGGACGGGACCTTCAACCTCATGCGGCTGATCGAGACCGCGACCGAGGCCTCGCCGACCCCGGCGCCGGCGGCCTCGGCGACCGAGACCCGCCAGCAGGCGCCGCCGGCCGACGCCTCCCGTCCGCTGGCGGTCACGCTGGTGCGGGGCCGGATCGAGGGCGGCGCTTTCCAGTTCACCGACCGCACGATCGCCCGCCCGGTGACGGCCGCTCTGCACGGAATCCGGCTCACGCTGCGGGACCTCGGCGTGGGGCCCGGCGCCAAGCCGGGACGCGTGGAGGGCGAGGCCCAGCTCGACCGGGGCACCGTCCGGCTCGCCGGGATCGCGGACGCCCAGACCCTCGCCGGTCGCCTCCGCCTCGACGCCCGCGGCGTGCCGGTGGAGCCGTTCCGCAACTACTTCGAGGCCGCCTTACCCGGCGCCGCCACTCGCGGGGGCAGCGCCGACGCCGGTCTCGATTTCACGGCCGTCCGCCGCCCCGACGGCGCCCTGGCCATGGACGTGGCGGGAACGGTCGACGGACGGAATCTCACCCTCGTGTTCCCCGACCGGGCGGAGCCGATCGTCCGGGCCGCGCGGGTGACGGTCCAGTTCACGCGACTGGCCCTGGCCCCCACGTTCTTCGCCGACGTGGACCGGGTCCGGCTCACCGGAGGACTGCTGCGTGTCACCCGCGACCGCGACGGGAACCTGGACGTCGTCCGGCTGTGGACGCCCCCGGCGGGACCGCCGGGCCGGGCGTCGCCGCCCGTGGAGGCCGCCAGCGGCGAGGCCCCGCGTCGGGCCTACGCCATCCGCCGCGTCGAGATCGCGGCCACCCGCGTCCAGTTCACGGACGCCGGGGTGAGCCCGGCCTTCGCCACCAGCCTCGACGACCTCAAGCTCGACGTGCGCCAGGCGGCCGGCGATCCGGAGCGGATGACCCTCGCCCTGCGGGCCATGCTCGACCCGTCGGCGCCGCTCGAGCTCCGAGGCTGGGTCACCCCGTTCGCGACATCGCTCCGGATGCGGCTGGAGGGCGGCGTCCGCGACTACGAGCTGTCTCGTCTCGACCCCTACGCCGTCCGCTACGTCAGCCAGCACCTGGAGCGCGGACGGGTCACGGCCCAGACGGTGGTGACCTACGAGGGCGGACGCTTCCTCGCCGACAACCAGATCACGGTCCAGCACATCCAGCTCGGGGAGGAAGTGGACGCCGAGATGCGGCAGGGGCTCGGCATCCCGCTCAAGCTCGCCGTTTCCCTGCTCGAGCGGCCCGACGGCGAGATCCAGCTTCGGGTGCCGCTCTCGGGGAACGCCGAGGGGTACCGCTTCGAGCTCGGCCCTGTCATCCGGGAGGCCCTGCGGAACACGCTGGTCAAGGCCGTGGAGGCGCCCTTCCGGGCCTTCGGCTCGCTCCTCACCCTGGGCGGCAAGATCGGCCAGATCCGCATCGATCCGATCGAGTTCCGACCCGGCTCGCTCGAGCCGAACGACGAGGCCTCCGAGCGCCTGGCCAAGGTCATCGCGTTCCTCAAGGATCGGCCGCGGCTCGAGCTGGAGCTGCGGGGCAGCGCGACGCCGAACGAGCTGGAACCGCTCAAGCGCGAGCGCCTGCGCACGCGGCTCAAGGGCCAGGCCGGGACCGACGATTCCCCGCTGGAGGCCGCCTATCACGAGGCCGGCGGACCCTACACCCGCACCGCGCCGCCCACCGAGGAGATGGAGCGCTACGTCCTCGATCACATGGAGGTGACCGAGGCCGACCTGGGCGCGCTCTCCGAGGACCGCGCGCGCGTGATCCAGGAGGCGCTGATCCGACGCGGCGTCGAGCGGGGGCGCCTGTTCGTGGTACGCGCCGACCGGGGCTCCGTCGTCGAGGCCGGCCTCGGCCGCGTCGAGTTCCAGCTCCTCTACTAGGTCCTCAAAGGGGGGCGTTGCCCCCCTTTGAGGAACCCCCCAGGAATTTGCGCCGGCAAAGCCGGCGCTCGGAGCGGACCCGGCCAGGTACGTGGCGGTTCTTCCTCCCCCGGGCGCGCGGTTAACCCGACAGGGGGATCGGGGGGGACCGGTCGAGGCCCCCTTCGGCCCTCCCCGTCCGGGGAACGTGCGGCCGCCACCCCCCCGCTCCGCGCGGCCCGCGCCCGCTCCCGGCGCGTCGGTCGGGGGCGCGTGGTCGAGCGCGCCCCGGCCCGTTCGGTCTCATCGGCGGCGGCTCCTGAGCGGCCGCCGCCCCGTCCCCGCCCTCAGTGGTGCTTCAGCTCGATGCGTCTCAGGAATGCCCGCAGCCGCTCGTGGACCGTCTCGGCCAGGACCTCGCGGGGCGTGCCCTCGACCTGGATGCGACCTCCGTCCATGAAGACGATCCGGGAGCCGACGTCGCGGGCGAAGGTCATCTCGTGGGTGACCACGATCATCGTCATCCCGTCCCCGGCCAGCTCCCGGACGACGGTCAGGACTTCCCCGACCAGCTCGGGGTCGAGAGCGGAGGTGATCTCGTCGAGCAGGAGGACCTTGGGCTCCATGGCCACCGCCCGCGCGATCCCGACCCGCTGCTGCTGGCCGCCCGAGAGCTGGGCGGGGAGGCGGTCGAGCTTGTCGGTGAGGCCGACCCGGCCGAGCCACTGCTCGGCGACGCGCGCCGCCTCCCGCTTGGGCAGGCCGCGCACCTTCCGGAGTCCCAGCATGACGTTCTCCCGGGCCGTCAGGTGCGGGAACAGGTTGAAGAGCTGGAAGACCATGCCGATGTCGGCGCGGATGTGGGCCAGCTCGCGCTCGCTCCGCCGCTGGCGGCGCCCTTCGGCGCCGTCGCGGAAGCCGACCTCGACGCCATCGACCCGGATCGAGCCCTCGTCGTAGCGCTCGAGGAGGTTGATGCAGCGCAGGAGCGTGGTTTTGCCGCTCCCCGACGGGCCGATCACCACCACCACCTCGCCCTTCCGCACCTCGAGGTCGATTCCGTCCAGGACGGGCTGGGGGCCGAAGGCCTTGCGGAGACCCCGGATCGCCACGACCGGCAACGGGAGGGAGGCGTCGCTCAGAGATCGCTCCGGCCGATGCTCGCCTAGTCCCGCACGTAGGCGAAGTGCGCCTCCAGCTGTCGGCTGGCCAGCGAGAGGCTGTAGTTGATGGCGAAGTACATGATCGCCCCCAGCACGTACATCGGCATCGGTTCGTAGGTGCGCCCGATCACCTGCTGGATGGCCAGCATCAGATCCACGATCCCGACCAGCGAGACGAGGGCGCTCCCCTTCACGGTATCGACCACCGCGTTGATCCAGGGCGGCAGGAATCGCCGGACCGCCTGGGGCGCGATGACCCACAGCAGGCGCTGACCGAAGGTCAGCCCGATGGCCCGGCCGGCGTCCATCTGTCCCCGGGGGATCGACTGGACGGCGCCCCGCACCAGCTCGATGACGTGGGCCGTCTTGAAGGCCGAGAGCGCGAGGATGGCCGACGCGAAGTTCGTCAGGTTGACCCGGAACGCGGGCAGGCCGTAGTAGACGAAGAAGATCAGGACGAGGAGCGGGATCCCGCGCAGGAAGTCCGCGTACACGCGGATCGGCCAGTAGAGCCAGCGGGGCCCGAAGACGAGCGCCAGGCCGAGGACGATCCCGGCCACCAGCGAGAGCGCCACCACCAGCGCCGAGACGTGGAGGGTCACCAGGAGCCCCTCCCACAGGAACGGCAGGCTCCGGATCGCCAGGTCCATCAGCCGGTCGCGAAGTGCCGCTCGAGCCGGCGCAGCCCGAACAGGAGCGCGTAGCCGGTCACCAGGTACATCGGGGTCACCACCGCCCACACCTCGATCACCCGGAACGAGTTGGTCTTGATCCACTGGGCGCCGTAGGTCAGCTCGGGAACGGCGATCACCGAGGCCAGCGAGGTGTCCTTGAAGAGGGAGATGTAGGCGTTGGAGAGGGACGGTAGCACGACCCGGAGCATGGTGGGCAACCGGACGTGGACGAGGCGTTGCCACGGCGTCAGGCCGACGGCCTTGCCGGCGTCGAGGAGCCCCCGGGGCACGGCGTCCAGG
>DASYUM010000336.1:0-8946 GCA_036001225.1 Candidatus Methylomirabilota bacterium
GTCGTTGCCGTGTCGAGTGAAGAAGGCGTGCTCGCGCACGTGGACCACGACGTAGAGGTCCCCCGGCGGGCCGCCGCGGCCCCCGCTCTCCCCCTCGCCGGTCATCCGAAGCTGGGTGCCGTCGTCCACCCCCGGCGGGATCCGCACCTTGAGCGCCCGCTCGTGCGGGACGCGCCCCTGCCCCTGGCACGCCTTGCAGGGATGGCGGTTGACCTGGCCTTCGCCGGCGCAGTGGGGGCAGCTGCGGGCGACGGTCAGGAACCCCTGCTGGTAGCGGAGCTGGCCCCGGCCTTTGCAGGTGGGGCAGGCCTCCCGCTTGGATCCCGGCTCCATCCCGGAGCCTCGGCAGGCCTCGCACGTCTCGAGCCGCGGGATCTGGAGCCGCGTTTCCACCCCCGTGGCGGCCTCCTCCAGGCTGATCTCGAGGTCGTAGCGGAGGTCGTCGCCGCGGCGGGCCCGGGTGCGACCACCCCCCCGTCCGCCCCCGCTGAAGAAGCCCTCGAAGATGTCCTCGAAGAGGTCGCCAAACCCGCCGAAGTCCACGCCCCCCGGCGGGAAGTCCACGCGCCCGAAGCGGTCGTACTGGGCGCGCTTGTCGGGATCGGAGAGGATCGCGTAGGCCTCGTTGACCTCCTTGAAGCGTTCCTCCGCGGTGTTGTCGCTGGGGTTGCGATCGGGATGGTGCTTGAGCGCGAGCTGACGGAACGCCTTCTTGATCTCGGCGTCGCTCGCGTTCCGCTCGACGCCGAGGACCTGATAATAGTCGCGAGCGGCCATGGTCAGCGCCTACGGATCGCGGCGGCCCGTCCCATCCGCCGGCGTGGGCCCCGGCGCGAGGTCAGAACCCCTCGCCCCGTTCCGGCGGCGGTGCCGGCTCGACCGCGACCACCACCTGGGCCGGGCGGAGGACGCGGTCGCGGAAGAGGTAGCCGCGGAGCATCTCTTTCACGATGGTCTGGTCGGCGACGTCGTCCCGCTCGACGCGAGCCACCGCCTCGTGGCGCTGGGGGTCGAAGAACTCCCCGACGGCGCTGAACGGGCGGACCCCGACGCGCTCGAGGGCCTTGAGGAAGTCCCGGTGGATCAGCTCCACGCCGGCCCGAAAGCCGGCGTCGCCGCCGCCGCCCGGCTCCGCGGCCAGGGCCCGGTCGAAGTTGTCGAGCACGGGCAGGATCTCGCGCAGGACCTGCTCCTGCGCCTGCCGCCTCCACTCGTCGCGCTCGCGACCGACGCGCTTACGGAAGTTGTCGAAGTCGGCGAGCGTGCGCAGATAGCGGTCCTGGGCCTCGGCCGCCTCGCGGGTCTTGGCCTCGGCCTCGGCCCGGAGGGCGTCCACGGGGTCGTCGGTCGTGTCCTGGCCGCCGGTGGCGGCGGTGGTGGAGCGGTCGTCGTCCATCATCTCCGGCATCTCACGCAAAGGGCTCCGCGCGCGCCGCCCGGGTCAGCCGGCGCGACACGAGCCGCGCCGTGTAATCCACCAGCGGCACGATCTTGGCGTAGGGCATCCGGCGGGGACCCACGACGCCGAGGACGCCCAGGACGCGGTCCCCGTACTTGTAGGACGCGGCCACCAGGCTGGTTTCCTGCATCTCCTGGTAGGGCATCTCGGAGCCGATGACGACCTGAACGCCGTCCTGGGCGCTGGCTCGCGCGGTCAAGAGCTCGATGAGCTGGCGCTTCTCCTCGAACGTGCGGAGGATCGCCTTCATCGTCGCGATGTCGGCGAACTCCGGCTGGTCCAGGATGTTCATCGCCCCGCTGTAGTAGAGGTTCCGATCCCACAACGAGGCGAAGACCTTCCGGGCCAGGACCGTGCAGAGCCGGGCCAGCCGATCGGCGTCGGCCGGGACGGTCGCATCGGTCACCCGGTCGCGGATCTCCTGGAAGCTGCGCCCGCTGTACTCCTCGGTCAGGAGCCGGGCCACCTCGGCCAACTCCGCGGGCGAGACCGACTCCTCGAGGGTGAGGATCCGGCTCGTTCCCCAGCCGGTCTCGGTCGCCAGCACGACCAGCGCCCGATCAGTGCCGGCCGCGATGAGGTCGATCCGCTCCAGCCGGGTCTGACGCAGCGGGGGCGCCAGGATCACCGCCGCGTAATGGGAGAGGGCCGAGAGCTGGGCCGAGGTGGACTCCATCAGGTCGTCGATGTCGGCGCGGGCCCCCGCCACCTGGCGCTGGAGGTGCAACGCCTCGTTCCGGGCGATCGGCCGCCCCCCCATCTGGGTGTCCACGTAGAAGCGATAGGCCTTGTCGGTCGGGACCCGCCCGGCCGAGGTGTGGGGATGGGTGAGGAAGCCCATCTCCTCCAGGTCGGCCATGGTGTTCCGGATGGTGGCGGGGGACAGGCCGAGGGCGTACTTCTTGGCCACCTGCCGCGAGCCGACCGGCTCCGCGGTCACGATGTATTCGAAGATGACGGCCTGCAGGACCTGACGGGCCCGGTCCCCCAGCGCGTCCCAGCTCATAGACCCCTCCTCATCATCCCTAAATATCGAGCGCTGACGCGGACTTGTCAAGCACTCGACTACACGAGGTCGGTGAGGAGCGTGTCCGAGAGCAGGACACCGCGCGGAGTCAGCACGAGCCGCTCGTCCCGGGCTTCGAGGAGGCCGGCGTCCAGGTAGCGGTCGAGGGTCCGCTCCAGGCGCGCCGGGGCGGCGGCATGGTGCGTGTCGAGCCAGGCGCGAGGGATGCCCTCGGCCAGGCGGAGGCCGAGCATGATCCGCTCGGCCTGAACCTGCGCCGGCGTCAGCCGCTCCTGCCACCCGAGCGGCCATTGGGCCGCCGCCAGCAGCGCACGGTAGCGGGTGTGCGCCCGGACGTTGCCGAAGCGCGTGAGGCCCAGGCAGGCATGGGCGCCGGGCCCGAGGCCGAGGTACTCCTGGCGGTGCCAGTAGAGGAGGTTGTGCCGGGAGCGGAAGCCCGGGCGGGCGAAGTTCGAGATCTCGTACCGCTCGAGCCCGGCCGCGGCTCCCGCGTCGCAGAGCCGCTCGAACTGGGCGGCGACGACGTGCTCGTCGGGCAGGTCGGCGGGCGGCCGGCGACCGAAGGGCGTCCCGGGCTCCAGTGTGAGGGCGTAGGCCGAGAGGTGCTCGGGGGCCCAGCCGAGGACCTCGTCCAGCGTCGTGGTCCAGGTGGCCAGGTCCTGGGCCGGGCAGCCATAGAGGAGGTCCACGCTCACGTTGGTGAACCCGGCCGCGCGGGCCGCCGCGAAGGCGGCGCGGGCGGCCGCTGCCGAGTGCTCGCGCCCCAGCCGGCCGAGGAGGCCGTCGTCGAGCGACTGGACCCCGAGCGAGAGCCGCGTCACGCCGGCCTTCCGGAGCGCGGCGAGCCGGGCGGGATCGAGGCCCTCGGGGTTGGCCTCCAGCGTGACCTCGGCGTCGGGGACCAGGCCGAGGCCGCGGCGCGCGGCGGCGATCAACTCGCCGATCGTGTCGGGCGGCAGGAGGGAGGGGGTGCCGCCACCGAAGAAGAGGCTGACGGCCGGGACGCCCCCGGCCCACGGAAGATCGGCGTAGCGGGCCAGCTCGGCGCCGAGCGCCTCCACGAAGGGAGCGACGCGATCTTCGCGGTAGATGGCGACGTTGAAGTCGCAGTAGGGGCAGCGGCGGGTGCAGAAGAGACAGTGGGCGTAGATGCCGAAGCACGGCCCCTCGGGACCGGTGAGGAGCTCCGGGACCCCGGCCTCACCCCGGTCCTCTCCCGCGCAGAGGGGGAGAGGGGGCGCTAGTAGATCAAGCGGGCGAGGCGACCCCATCGGACCCGTTGCCAGAGCGCCTTGTCCTCCCGGTCGGAGTCCCACGACCAGTAGATGATGAAGGCCTGGCCTTTGAGCTTCTCGCGTTTCACGAAGCCCCAGTAACGGCTGTCCTGGCTGTTGTTCCGGTTGTCGCCCATCACGAAGTAGGAGCCGGGCGGCACCCGGACCGGCCCGAACGTCTCGCCGCCGAGTCCCATCCGGTCCTCGTAGTAGGCCCAGGGCTCCTTGATCGGCTGGCAGGTCGACTCCGGCGGCCGGCAGTTCACGAAGACCTGCCGGTCCTTGATGTAGATCTCGTCGCCGCCGAGCCCGATCACCCGCTTGATGAAGTCGCGGTGCTCGTCCACCGGGTACTTGAAGACGACGACATCGCCGCGCGCCGGATCGCGGAAGCGGTAGACGAACTTGTTGACGAGGATGTGGTCGCCGACCAGGAGCGTCGGGATCATGGAGCCGGAGGGGATCTTGAATGCCTGGACCACGAAGGTGCGGATGAGGAGGGCCAGGAGGACGGCGATGAGGATCGCCTCGGCGTACTCCCGGACGACCGACTTCTTGCGCACCCGGACGACCGGCTGGGGAAGGCTGCCGGGCTCGGTGTGGTTCACCGGCTGGCTCATCACTCCCTCATGAGCGGAGCACGGAGAGGAACGCCTCCTGCGGAATCTCGACCCGGCCGAGCTGCTTCATCCGCTTCTTCCCTTCCTTCTGCCTCTCGAGGAGCTTCCGCTTGCGGGTGATGTCGCCACCGTAGCACTTGGCGGTGACATTCTTCCGGAGCGGCCGCACCGTCTCTCGGGCGATGACGCGGCTGCCGATGGCGGCCTGGATCACCACCTCGAAGAGCTGGCGAGGGATGACGCCCTTGAGCTTCTCGGCCAGCGTCTTCCCCCGCTCGTACGCCTTGTCCCGGTGGACGATGACCGACAGCGCGTCCACCGCCTCCCCGTTGAGCAGGATGTCGAGCTTGACCAGGTCGGAGGAGCGGAACCGGGAGAAGTCGTAGTCGAACGAGGCATAGCCGCGGGACAGCGACTTCAGCTTGTCGTAGAAGTCCACGATGATCTCGGCCAGCGGGAAGTCGAAGGTGAGGTGGACCCGCTTGCCGATGTGCTCGACGGCCTTGTGCTCTCCCCGGGCCTCCTGGGCGAGTTTGTAGACGGCCCCCATGAACTCGGTGGGGAGGAAGACCGAGCCGCGGACATACGGCTCCTGGATCTCGGCGATGCTGCCCACCGGTGGCAGCTTGGCCGGGTTGTCGATCTCGACGGTCTCCCCCTCGGTGGTCACCACCCGGTAGCGGACCGAGGGCGCGGTCGCGATCAGGGCCAGGCCGAACTCGCGCTCCAACCGTTCCTGGATGATCTCTAGGTGGAGGAGACCCAGGAACCCGCACCGGAAGCCGAAGCCGAGCGCGATGGAAGACTCCGGCTCGAAGTTGAAGGCCGAGTCGTTGAGGCGGAGCTTCTCCAGGGCGTCGCGGAGGGCCTGGTACTCGGTGTCTTCCACCGGGTAGAGCCCGGAGAAGACCATCGGCTTGGCTTCCCGGAAGCCGGGCAGGGGCGTGGCGGTCGGGTTGGCGGCGTCGGTGAGCGTCTCCCCGACCCGGGAGTCGGCCACCCGCTTGATACCGGCGGTGAGGAAGCCGACCTGGCCGGCGGTCAGCTCGTCCACGCGCAGCATTTGCGGCGTGAAGACGCCGACCTGCTGCACCTCGTAGACCTTCCCGTTCGACATGAGGAGGATCTTCGTCCCCGGCGCCACCCGGCCGTCCAGGACCCGCACGTAGACGACCACGCCTTGATAGGGGTCGTAGAAGGAGTCGAAGACCAGCGCCTTGAGCGGCCCGTCCGGGTCCCCGGCCGGCGGGGGGATCCGCCGGACGACGGCCTCCAACAGTTCGTCCACACCGGTCCCGGCCTTCGCGCTGATGAGGAGGGTCTCGTCGGGATCGAGCCCGAGGACGTCGGCGAGCTGCTGCTTCGTCCCCTCGGTGTCGGCCTGGGGAAGGTCGATCTTGTTGACGACGGGGATGATGGTGAGGTTCGACTCCAGGGCCAGGTAGAAGTTGGCCAGGGTCTGGGCCTCGACGCCCTGGGCGGCATCCACCACCAGGATGGCACCGTCGCAGGCGGCCAGGCTCCGCGAGACCTCGTAGGAGAAGTCCACGTGGCCGGGCGTGTCGATCAGGTTGAGCGTGTAGGTCTGTCCGTCCCGGGCCCGGTAGAGGAGCCGCACGCTGTGCGCCTTGATCGTGATGCCGCGCTCGCGCTCGAGGTCCATCGAGTCGAGGACCTGGTCCACGGCCTTGCGGGGGTCGAGGCTGCCGGTCAGCTCGAGGAGCCGGTCGGCCAGCGTGGACTTGCCGTGGTCGATGTGGGCGATGATGGAGAAGTTGCGGATCAGGGCCAGGCTCACCGCAGGATCCGTCGCCTCATGTCTCCGGGTTCTCCTTCGTCAACCGTTCCACGAGGGCCTGGGCCGCCCCGTGGAGCTCGTCGACCTCGGGCTCGCTGCCCGCTTCGACGTAGACCCTCAAGACCGGCTCGGTCCCCGAGGGCCGGACCAGCACCCAGGCCCCGTCCTCCAGCCAGTACTTCCGGCCGTCCAGCGTCTCGACCCGCACCACCCGCCGCGGGCCCAGCCGCTCGGGCGGGGCGGCGTCCAGGCGGGAGACGAGCCGGCGTCCCAGGTCCGGGTGGAGGGTGTAGTCGCGCCGCCGGTACACCGCGGCGCCGACCTCGGCTTCCAGGCTCCTGAAGAGGTCATCGAGGCTCGTGCCCGAGGCGACCACCGCCTCCAGCACGAAAAGCGCGCTCAAGAGACCGTCCCGTTCCGGCAGGTGGTCGCGGAAGCCCACGCCACCCGACTCCTCGCCCCCGATCAGGATATCACGGCTCTGCATGAGGGTCGCGATGTGCTTGAAGCCGATCGGCGTCACGTGGAGCGGGAGGTCGTGGATGGCGCATACCCGATCGATCTGAACCCCGACCGCGAAGCCCTTGACCACCTCGCCCCGCCAGCCCCGGACCCGAACCAGGTGGCGAGTGAGGAGGGCGAGGACGGCATGGGGTGTGATCCACTGGCCGTCGGACGCCACCACGCCCAGCCGGTCGCCGTCGCCGTCCATGGCGACGCCGAGGTCGGCCTGGCTGTCCCGCACCTCGGCCGCCAGGGCGTCGAGGTGGGGCGGGATCGGCTCGGGATGCAGGCCACCGAAGAGGGGATCCGGCGCTGCGTGGAGCGCGCGGACCGCCCCCCAGGCCGGCGGGACCAGGGCCTCGAAGAGACGGGCGGTGGCGCCGTGGAGCGCGTCGGCCACGATGCGGAGCGGACGCGGCGGCCGGTGCTCGGCCAGGACGCGGCTCCGCAAGCGCGCGAGGTAGGCGGGCAGGAAGTCTACCCGCTCGATCCGCGCCTGCTCGGCCGCCGACGGGCGGCGGGGCGGCGTCCGGCCCAGTGTCGCTTCCACCGCCGCGGTGAACTCGGGGGAGACCGAGCCGCCGAACGGCGCCTTCAGCTTGACCCCGTTGAAGCGGGCCGGGTTGTGGCTGGCGGTGACGACGAGGCCGCCGGCGGCGCCGCGGCTCTGCACCGTGAACGACACCAGCGGCGTCGGGACGGGGCGGTCGGCGAGCAGAACCCGCCAGCCGTTGGCGGCCAGGATGTCCGCCGCCAGCTCGGCCACCGTCCGGGAATTGAAGCGGGTGTCAAAGCCGACGATGACGGGCCGGTCGTGGTCGCCGTCGGCCGCCCAGGCCTCGGCCGCGGCCTGGGTAACGACCGCCGCGTTGGCCTCGGTGAAATCGTCGGCGATGACGCCTCGCCAGCCGTCGGTGCCGAACTTGATGGCGGTCATCGGTTCTCCCTCTCCCCGGATGGGGCGAGGGAATCGCTCACTGATCGATCCCGAGGCGTGCCGAGCGCCGAGGACGCAGAGAGAAGGCGCGCCGCAGGACGTCGCGGGGCTGGGGCCCCGCCGTCCGAGGCGCGCGAACCCAACGATCGCGCCGCAGGACGTCGCGGGGCTGGGGCCCCGCCGCCCGAGGCGCGCGAATCCAACGATCGGGCCCCGGCCCGGGCGCAGTCACTGAACCGCGGCCAGCCGCGAGTAGTCCGACAAGACCGAGCCGTCGCCGAGAACGCTGCCCGGCCCGAGCTCGGCATGGGCTCCCACGCGGCTGCCGTGCCCGACCAGGCAGCCGTGGAGCCGGGCCCCGGCCCCGACCACGACGTCTTCCCAGAGGACGCTGGCCTCCACGTGGGCCCCGGCTTCGATCCGGCACCCCGCGCCCAGCACCGCGCTGGGGCCGATCACCGCGTCCTTCTCGACTCGGCACCGGGGTCCGATGGCGATCGGCGCCCGCAGCCGCCCGGTCGAGTGGAGCTCCGCGCTCGGATCGAGCCACCCCTCCTGGACCCGCCGCCCCGGCGGCTGGACGTGGGTTTGGACCAGCCGGTCGAGGAGGTCCTGGTGCGCCTGCTGGTACTTGGCCGCCGTCCCGATGTCCAGCCAGTAGGCCCGGGGGACGTGCCCGACGAACGCCGCCCGGCGTTCGAGCAGGAGCGGGAAGAACTCGCGCTCCATCGAGTACGGTTGTCCCTTGGGAATCCAGTCGAGCAGCTCTCGCTCGAGGACGTAGATACCGGCGTTGACGGTGTTGGTGGACACCTCGTCCCAGCCCGGCTTCTCCAGGAAGCGCTGGACGCTCCCGTCGGGCGCCAGCTCGACGAGGCCGTAGGCGGTGGGGTTCTCCACCGGCGTCAGGTAGATCGAGGCCTGAGCCCGGCGGGCCTCGTGAGCGGCCAGCATGGCCCCCAGGTCGAGGTCGGTGAGGATGTCGCCGTTGAGGACGACGACCCGCCCGGCCACCAGGTCGGCCGCGTTCCGCACCCCGCCGGCGGTGCCCAGCGGCTCCGCCTCGACCACGTAGCGGAGCCGCACCCCGGCCGCCGCCCCGTCGCTCATGGTGGCCTGGATGACGTCGGGCAGATGGGAGACGGAGAGGATGACATCGGTGATGCCGTGGGCGGCGAGGAGGGCGAGCTGGTACTGCAGGAACGGCACGTTGAGGAGCGGAACGATCGGCTTCGGGCGGTTCAGCGTGAGCGGGCGGAGGCGGGTGCCCATGCCGCCGGCCAGGATGACGGCCTGAAGCCTCATCATCTTGGGGGGGGGGGGGGGG
>DASYUM010000337.1:0-18630 GCA_036001225.1 Candidatus Methylomirabilota bacterium
CTACCGCTCCCGGGCCCAGGTCCGGGAGGCGCTCGCCGCCTTCCGGCGCCACGCGCGATTCCCCCCGCCTCGAACCGCTCCGTCGCCGGGCTGATCCGCTCAGGGTGAGGGGATCCCGGCGAGGTCGGCCAGCATCAGCTCGAGGCCGGCGACCACGCGGGCCATCCGCTCGTAGTCGATCTTCTCCGGGGTGTCCTGGGGCGTGTGGTACCAGCGGTACCGGTAGGGGGCGGTGTCCGTCACCATGACGCCCGGGTAGCCGACCTGCCAGAATGCCCAGTGATCCGACCAGCCGACCCCGGGCAGGACGTTGGGGATGGCGGCGCCCTCGGAGGGGAACCGCGCGTGGCGCCGGAAGGCGGCGAGCGCCTCCCGGACCTGGGCCCGGGAGCGGTAGTTGCCGACGAAGGCGATGAAGTTCCCGGTCGAGGGGTAGAAGCGGGTGAGCGGCGGGGGATAGAGCTGGGTGCCGGGCTGGTCCGAATAGTAGCCGATCGTCTCCAGGCTCAGCATCGTCACCACCCGGTCGCCCCGCTGGCGGAGGGCCTTCGCGTACACCCAGCTCCCCATCTCCGGCCGCTGGAAGTAGATCTCCTCGTTGGCGAAGGTCACGAAGCGAATCGTCCGGGCGGGACTCCGCCGGGCGAAGCGGCGGGCCAGCGCGAGCACGGCGGCGGTGCCGCTGGCGTTGTCGTTGGCGCCCCGGGTCCCCAGGACGGTGTCGTAGTGGGCGCCGACCACGATGACCTCGGCGGCGCGGGTCGTGCCCGCGCGCTCGACCTCCAGGTTGTGGAAGACGCGCTCCACGTCGAGATCGTGGAAGGCTTCGGGCCGCGTCTCGTAGGTCTGGCGGCGCACGGGATAGCCAGCCGCGGCGAAGGCGGCCTCCAGGTGGGCGACCGCGCGGGCCAGGTTGCCCGGGACCATGAGGTCGCGCTCGCCGATCTCGCCGGCCAGCACGTCCACGTCTCGTCGCAGCTCGTCGCGGAGCATCGCCTCGGCGGCCGTCAGCGGCGGCAAGGGCCCCCGATAGCTGGTCCCCGGCATCCGGAGCATGAGCATCCAGGCGACGACGGCGGCCACCGCCAGCAGACCGGCGAGCGCGCTGAGGAGGACGCCGAGGCGGCGAAGCGCGGCGCCGGTGACGAGCCTCACGCGTACCGGAGGGTCTGGCCGATCCCCAGCCGCCGCGCCTTCTCCAGCATCGCGTGGCCGAGGGCGATGTCGGTCGTGCTGAGCCCGCGGTGCCAGAAGAGGATGGTCTCGTCGTCGCGTTCGCGCCCTGGCTTCTTGCCGGCTACGATCTCGCCGAGCTCGGCGTGGAGCGTCTCGTTGGTCAGCTTGCCGCTGTCGACGTGAGCGCGGAGCGCGCCGAAGGGCAGGCCGGGCCGGCACTGGCTCCAGTCGTCCACGACCACCTTGTCCATGACGTCGGTCAGCGACAGCTCGACCGCGCTCTGAGTGCCGTAGG
Source organism: Candidatus Methylomirabilota bacterium (assembly GCA_036001225.1). Taxonomy (GTDB): domain Bacteria; phylum Methylomirabilota; class Methylomirabilia; order Rokubacteriales; family DASRDR01; genus DASYUM01. The sequence goes on from DASYUM010000337.1 coordinate 1,472, forward strand.
GGATCACGCAGGCGCCGCGCTGGATCCAGGCCGTCTTCAGGAGTGGCGCCGGCTCGACGAGCCGCGCCGCCTCGACGACGATGTCGGCTCCCCGCACGCAGCTCTCCCAGTCGTCCACGACCTTCACCGGCTTGCCGAGATCCGCGGCCAGCCGACTCCCGAAGGCGGCCCGGCTCTCCGGCCGCCGCGAGTGGACGCGGATCTCGTCGAAGTCGAAGAGGCGGTCGAGCAGCCGCACGTTCCAGTAGGCGGAGCCCCGGGCGCCGACGTGGCCGAGGACGCGGCTCGAGCGGCGGGCGAGGTGGCGGGCGCCGATGGCCGTCACGGCCCCCGTCCGCATGTCGGTGATCGCCGATGCGTCGAGGACGGCCAGCGGCATCCCGGTCCGGGGATCGAAGAGGTTCAAGAGCGCCATCTCGGACGGGAGACCCCGCTGATAGTTGTCCACGTAGTCGCCGACGACCTTCACCCCGGCGACGCCCAGGGGGGCGATGTAGCCGCGCAGGACGTTGAAGTGGCCGCGGAAGGCTGGGTCGGGCACCAGATGAACCCGGGGCTCGATCACGGCCTCGCCACGCCCTTGGGCCTGGAGTGCGGCCTCCACGGCGCCGAGGATCTCGGCGTCGGTCATCCCGAGCGCCGCGACGTCGGGCCCGCTCAGGTAGACGAGCTGAACCGGCTCAGCCATCGGCCCGGGAGGCGAGCACACGGCGGCGAGCGCGAAGGACCCGCACCGCCCGCCGGCCGAGCCAGGCCACGGTGGTCACCGCGAGGACCAGGACCACCAACCCCGCCGCCAGCGCGACCAAGGGGTGAGCCAAGGCCAGCCACACCCCCGCCGCCACCAGGCCGTTCTCGGACAGGCTCAGCAGGAGGTTCGAGAACGGCTCCGGGCTCGCGTTGACGGTGAGTCGCGCGCTGGCCTTGGCGCCGTGCGTGGCGAGCGTGACGCTGCCGAGGAGCAGGAGCGCGACGACCTCGGTGGCCGGGCTCAACTCGCCGAACACGCGGGAGGCCAGGAGAGCTCCGCCGATCGGCCGGATCAGGGTGTGGACGGCGTCCCAGGCCGAGTCGAGCCAGGGGACCTTGTCGGCCAGGAACTCGATCGCGAACAAGATGCCGGCCACTGTGAGGACGACGGGGTCGGCGAGGACGGCGAGCGCGTCCCCGCCAGGCGGGAGGTGGAGCCAGCCGAGACGGATGGCGAGACCGGCGACGAACGCGGTGCCGTAGAGGGAGAGCCCCGACGCGACGCTGAGGCCGAGGGCGCTGCCGAGGAGCGCCAGGGTGTCCATCGCCGGAGGTCGCGCTCAGCTCTTCGGCGGCGCCAGTCGCTGCGAGAGCTCGACCAGCGCGCGCAGCTTGCCCATCGCGGCCCCGCTGTCGATCGACTGGGCCGCCACCTGGGCGCCCTCCTTGAAGTCGCGGGCCCGGCTGCCGGCCACCAGCGCCGCCGCCGCGTTGACCACGACGATGTCGCGCTTGGGACCCGGCTCGCCGCCGAGAATGCGGCGGATGATCTCCGCGTTCTCCTCCCGGTCGCCCCCCTGGAGGTCGCCGATGGCCGCCCGGGAGACGCCAAAGTCCTCGGGCCGCACCGTCGCCGTCCGGACGACGCCCTCGCGCACCTCGGCGATCGAGCTGTCCCCGGTGGTCGAGATCTCGTCCAGCCCGTCGGCGCCGTGAACGACGAAGGCGCGGATCGTCCCCAGCTCGGCCAGGACCCGGGCCAGCGGCTCGACCAGCCCGCGGGCGTAGACGCCGATGACCTGGGCGTTGGCCCCGGCGGGGTTGGTGAGCGGCCCGAGCATGTTGAACACGGTGCGGATCCCCATCTCCCGCCGGGCTGGCATGACGTGCTTCATCGCGGTGTGAAGGAGTGGCGCGTAGAGGAACCCGATCCCCACCTCGTCCACGCACTGGGCGACCTTGGGGGGCGCCAGGTCGAGGTTGATGCCGAGCGTCTCCACGACGTCGGCCGAGCCGCACAGGCTCGACACCGAACGGTTCCCGTGCTTGGCGACCTTGACGCCGACCCCCGCCACCACGAAGGCGGTGGCCGTGGACACGTTGAAGGTCCCGGAGGCGTCGCCGCCCGTCCCGCAGGTGTCGATCAGCATCTCGCGGTCGGTGCCGGTCAGCGCCGCCTCCACCTCGCTGTGGGTGCGGACCCGGGCGACCTTGAGCCGCATGACCTCGGCGAAGCCGACCAGCTCGTCCACCGTCTCGCCCTTCATGCGGAGCGCGGTGAGGAACGCCGCCACCTGGGCGCCGGTGGCGCCGCCCGACATGATCGCCTCCATGGCCGCGGCCGCCTCCAGGCGCGTGAGGTCGCGCCGCTCGACCAGGGCCCGGATCGCCTCGATGATCACCGGACTGCTCATTTCGATCCCCCCGCACCCCCGGCCCCTCTCGTCTGCCTCCACCGCGACGTCGGGCAAGACGAATGAGGCCACCGGGCAGCTCTGCCCCGTGGGCCTTGGCGGAGAGGATACACGAAGGTCGCGGGCCCGTCACCCGGCGGGCGGTGACGCGGGTCGGGAGCTACTGCGACTGCCGGAAGGCTTGCCGGAGCTGCTCGAGCGGGTACGGCTCGCCCTGGACGTCGACCCCGGTGACCCGGTAGCCGTCGGCGTCCCCGAGCACCGTCACTCGATGATAGGTGGAACCCTTCTCGTTGTCGGCGGTGAAGAAGAGGCTCATCGCATTCTGCCCCGGCATGGGCAGGAAGGAGTCCCGGGCAATCCCCTGGACGGCGCCGTGCTCGGCCTCCACCCGGGCCACCAGCCGAGCGAGCTCGTCCCGGGCCACCCGACGCTCAGGATGCATCCGCTCGGAGGCGCGGTCGTAGTCGCGCGCGATGTAGACGAGGCTCAGTATCTGGGCCGCCTCGCTCGCCGCCCGCTGCTCGTCGTGACGGATGACCGTAGCCGTGACGCGACAGCCGGCCAGCAGGCCGAGCTCGATCGCGACCATGACCACCCAGCCAAGACGCGTACGCCGCCGGTTCTTCACGGGGTCGCTCCTCGCCTCCATCATCCATCAGGGACACGCGACTCACCTCGCGATTCCTGGCCGGCGCTCTCATCCGGGATTTCCACCTGAGAGCCAGTCGGCGCCTGTCCTTCCACGTCCCGGAACCAGCCCGGATACAATCGAGTCACTTCGACGCGGGAGGGCCGATGACAGCGCTCAAATGGTCGTGCGTGCTTTCCCTGGTGACCGCCGGCCTCGCTGTCGGCCCGGCGCGGGCGGGCGCTCAGGCCGCGGCCGCGAGATTGCCCGGCGTCGGGGAGGTCGTCACCATCGAGGGGATCCGGGTGGCGCTCCTGGGGGCGGAGCGGTTGGCCGCCCCGGATCGGCAGACGCCGCACGGGCCGGCGGCCGACGGCTTTCGAATCGTCTGGCTCGCCGAGAACCGACCGGGCGCGTCCATCCCGCCCGCGCTCGGCGAGGTCGAGGTGCTGCTGGGGGGACGACTCTACAACCCGGTCACCAATGCCGCCTCCAGCAAGCCGTTCGCACCGGGGATCGTCATCCATGACGTCGCGCACTTCCTGGCTGGCCGGGGAGCCACGCTTCGGGCGATCGCGCCCTCACCGCGACCGCAGGTCGTGGCGGTGATCCTGGAGTGCTTCATCTACGGCGGCCCCCTTGCGGCCGGAAGCGACGCCGTGGGGGCGATCGAACTCGGGACGACCGAGGGGGCGAGACGGGAGGGCGACCGCATCGTCCATCCGCCGGGCTGGCGGCCCACGTTCCACTGGTTCCGGTTCCGCCTGCCCGGGTAGCCGCGCGGTCAGCTCACGCTCCGGGGTCTGCCGCGAGCGGAAACCCGTCAGGAGCGACTGGGACGGCTCAAGAACCCGGCGACGACGCCCTGCACCTCGTCCATCCGAAACGGCTTGGTCATGACCCGATCGACGCCGTTGGCCCGGAGCTGCTCGGCGGGCAGCTCGACCCCCCAGCCGGTGACCAGGACGACCGGCACCTCGGGCCGGAGGGCCTTGACGGCCTGGGCGACCTGCCAGCCCGACATCCCCGGCATGGCGAGGTCGGTCACCACCAGGTCGAACAGCGCCCCCCGGAACTGCTCGAGCGCCTCCATGCCCTGGCTGGCCACCACCACGTGATGGCGGGCCAGCCGCAGCATGTCGGCCAGCGCGTCCCGGACCGGCTCTTCGTCGTCGATCACCAGCACGCGGGCCCGCCGGCCCCCGGCCGCCTCCGGCGCCGCCCCTCCCGCCTCGGTCAGGCCGAAGCCGATCGGCAGCCGGATGGTGAAGGTGGAGCCCGCGCCCTCCACGGACTCGACCCCCACCGCCCCCCCGTGCCGGGAGACCATGCCGTAGACCATGGCCAGGCCGAGCCCCGTTCCCTTCGGCCCCTTGGTGGTGAAGAACGGCTCGAAGATCCGCCGGCGAACTTCCTCGGACATGCCGACGCCGTCGTCAGCCACCGCGACCTCGACCCCGTTCCCGGCGGCGCGCGTGGTGATGGTGATGGTGCCGCCCTGGGGCAGCGCGTCCACCGCGTTCAGGATCAGGTTGGTGAGCACCTGGCGCAGCTCGGCCGGGTGGCCGTCCACCGCCGGCACCGGCGCCAGATCGAGTCGGACCCGGACGTCGAGACCCTGGGACTGCATCTCGTCCCGCCAGCGGATCTGGGTCATCTCGACCGCGTCTCGCACGACCTGGTTTGCGTCCACCCGCTCCGCCGGCTGGTCGCGGCGGATGCGGGTGAACTCCTGGATCTGCCGGACGGTCTGCGCGCCGTCGAGGGCAGCCCGCTCGACGACTTGCAGCCAGCGGCGGAACTGGGGCTCCTGGACCTGGCTGAGCAGGAGCTGGACCCGGCCGAGGATGGCGGCCAGGATGTTGTTGAAGTCGTGGGCCACCCCGGAGGCCATCTCGCCGAGGGCGCGCAGCTTCTCGGTCTGAACCAGATGCTCCTGGGCCATCTTGAGATCCTGGTAGGCCCGGGTCAGCTCCTCGAACAGCCGCGCGTTCTCGAGCGCGGTGGCAGCCCGGTCGGCGATGGCCTCGGCCCGTCGGAGGTCGCGCTCGGTGAAACGGTGCGAATCGTCGTGGATCGAGCCGGCCAGGACGGCCCGGACCACGCCGCCCGCCACGACCGGCACGATCAAGACCGACCGCATCCCCCAGCGTTCCATGTCGGGCCGGGACGGGTGGTCGGCCGGCAACTCGCCGACGTCGGGGAGGAGGAGCGGCACCCCGGTGGCGGCGACGTGGCCCACCAGGCGCTCGCCGACCCGCAGCGGGGTCGAGCCCACCGTCGGCCCCTGGGGCGCGCTCGCCATGGCCTCGGCCGGCGCGCGGGCCATGACCCGAAGGGCCCCGGTCTCGGCCTCGATGACGAACACGATCCACTTGTCCCCCAGCACCTGGAGGGCCGCCTCGGCCAGGGCCTCCAGCACCGCGTCCCGCCGGAGGGTCGCGCTGAACCGGCGCGAGACCTCGGCCAGCGCGGTCGCCTCCGCCTCCTGGCGCTGAGCCGCCTCATAGAGCCGTGCGTTCTCGATGGCGATGGCCGCCTGGCCCATGAGCGTCCGCAAGAGCGCCACGTCGGCGGTCGAGAGCGGAGCCTCACGCCGGCCGCCGATGGCGAGGACGCCGAGGAGCCGGTCGCCGAGGAGGACCGGCAGCCCGCTGAAGGAGGTGATGCCGCAAGCCAGCGCCCGCTCGGCCTCCAGGATGCGGCCGTCGGACTCGACCGGGACATCGAGGAGCGGCGTCCGGTGCTCGGCGACCCAGCCGGCGCCCGCTTCGCCGAAGGCGAGCTGTTCGGGAATCGCGGCCAGGAAGTCGGGGTCGCCGTAGCCGGCGCGCCGACGGATCACCCGTCGGGCCTCATCGGCCACCCACAGCGTGCAGACGGGCGCCCCGAACAGGGAGGCGGCCGCCTCCGCCACCTTGCCGAGCACGTCGCCGAGGCGGAGGGAGGCCGACACCGCCTGGTTGACCTCGTTGAGGCTCTCCAGGCGCGTCAGGTAGTCCCGCGCCTCGGCGTAGAGCCGCGCGTTCTCGAACGCGACGGCGGCGAGGGTCGCCAGCGAGACGAGGGTCTCGATCTCGCCCGGGGTGACCTCGTGGGGCTCCCACCAGTACGCGGCCAGACAGCCGTAGGGCGCCTCCTTGAGGCGGATCGGCACCGAGAGCACCCCCCGGTACCCCTCCCGCTCGACCAACTCACGGGTCTGGGGACCGAGGGGGACGGCGCGGTCGGCGAGGAGGTCCGCGCTCCACACCGGCAGCCCCTCGGCGATCGAGCGACCGGAGGTCCCCTCGCCGACGCGGATGGTGAGGCCGTCGACGAACTCGGGCGAGAGCCCGACGCCCCGGGCATAACGGAGCATCCCGTCGGGGTCGAGGCGGAACAGGCCGCAGGCGGGTACGCTCACCAGGCCGCACGCCTTCTCCACGATCAGGTCGAGCACGCGCTCGGGGTCGAGCGTGGCCGCGATCAGCCGGCCCACGTCGAACAACGCTCGGGCCTCGGCCTCCCGCTGGCGCGCGCGCTGATACAGGCGCGCGTTCTCGACGGCGACGGCCACCACCTGGGCGAGATCGCCGGCCAGCTCGACGTCCTCGTTGGTGATCTGGACCGAGCGCCCGTAGCCCGCCCACAGCACGCCGACGACCTCCTCCCGGATCCGCACCGGGACCGCCAGCTCGGCCACCAGGCCGGCGGCGCGCACCGGCTCGGCGAAGTCGGGTGTGATCCGAGGATCCTCGAGGTAGCGCGCGGTCCAGAACGGCTGGCCGCTCGCGAGCACGCGGCCGCCCACCCCTTGCCCCGGGCGCACGACGATGCCGCGGAACACGTCCGCGCCCAGGCCCACCGCGGCCGTCAGGCGGATCGCGCCGTCCGGCTCCACCAGTCCGACCGTTCCCCCGTCCGACCCGAGCAGGCGGCGGACGCCATCGGCGACGTGCGAGAGCACGGTCGACAGATCGAGCGAGCCGGTCAGGGTCTGGGTGAGCGCGGCCAGGGTCTCGGCCGTCTGCTGCCGGCGGCGCGCCTCACCGAAGAGGCGGGCGTTCTCGAGGGCGACCGCCGCCTGGTTGGCCAGGGTCTCCAGGAACTCGGTCTCCTCGTCGGGGATCTGGTAGCCGGGCGCATGATAGACGGCCAGGACGCCCAGCACCTCGGCGCCGAAGAGAATCGGCACCGCGACCAGCGCCCGGGAGCCTTCGCGCTCGATGCGGGCCCGCGCCGGGGCCGAGAGCGTGATCGCCGGATCCCCCAGCAGGTCCACCGTCTGCATCGAGCGACGCTCGAGCACGGCCTTGCCGACCACGCCCTCGCCGGGCGCCAGGGTGTGCACCTGCATGAAGCCGGGATCGAGACCGAACCCGCGCGCGTAGCGCAGTCGCCCTTCGTCGTCGAAGCGGAAGAGGCCGAAGGCCTTGGCGGCGAGGATCTCCCGACACTTCTCGGCGATCAGGTCGAGGATCCGGTCGGCATCGAGGGTGGAGGCGAGGAGCCGCCCGACCTCGGCCGCCGCCTTCACCCGCTCGGCGCGGGCGGCGGCCAGCCGGAGGAGCCGCACGTTCTCGAGCGCGATCGAGGCCTGGACGGCGAAGTCGCCGAGCGCGACGAGGTCGTCGTCGCTGAAGGGCCGATCGACGGCCTGCCGGCGGACGACGAGCACGCCCCGGACCGTATCGCCCTGGAGCAGGGGCTGTGCCACCAGCGCCCAGTCGACGCCCAGGAAGGGTTCGATGGCGTCCGGCGAGTTGGCATAGTCGTTGACGACCATGCCCTTGCGTTCCCGGGCCACCCGGCCCGCCACGCCCTCCCCGGCCGGGAGGACGATGTCGCGGATCCAGTCGGGCACGTTGAAGGAGGCGTGGGCCCGGAGCGACCCCGCCGCTTCGTCGAGGAGGAACAGGCTGGCCGAGTCGCCCTCCAGCAGCTCGGCGGCCCGCCGGACGATGAGGGCGAGCAGGGCGTCCGGATCCCGCTGCTGGAGGATCTCGCGCTCGATCTCGCGGAGGGTCTCCAGTCGGCGCAGCCGATTCGCGCTGGCCTCGAAGAGGGCCGCGCTTTCCAGCGCCACCGCCGCGTGGCTGGCGAACGAGCGGAGGAGATCCACCTCGTGCCGGGTGAAGCGATGCCGGCGCCAGGTGAAGACGCAGAGGACCCCGAGCAGGCGTTCGGCACGGGCGAAGGGCACGCCGGCGAACGAGACGAAGCCCCGGTCGCGCGCCCCGGCCGGCATGGCCAGCCGGCGGTCACCCCGCAGGGAGGGCAGGATCAGCGGCGCCCGGCTCGCCGCGATCCGCCTGGCCAGGCCCTCGCTCAGCTTCAGGACCGGCGCGAAGCCGGCCCGCGTCTTGCCCAGCCGGCCGCCCGACTCGGCGACCAGCCGCAGCTCCCGGCGCTCGTCCTCGACGAGCCAGAGGTGAACGGTGGCTTCTCCGGTCAGGGCCCCGGCCGCCGCCATCACCAGCTCGAGCATCTCGCGGGGCGTCAGGCCCGCGGTCGCCGCCTCGGCGAGGGTGATCAGCGCGCGGCGGGCGACCAGCGCGCGGTCCGGCCGGGAGGCGGGCCGCGCCTCAGCGGCGGGCGTCGCGCGGATCGCCGACCGTTCGGGATGGAGACGTCGGTTGCGTCGCATCGGTGTCGTCACGCTCGGCGGGTCGGCGTCACAGTCCCAGATAGGCCTGCCGGATGTGGGCCGAGCCGAGCAACTCTGCCCTCCCGCCGGTGAGCGTCACCTCGCCGTTCTCCAGCACGTAGCCACGATGACAAACCTCGAGGGCCCGCCGGACGTTCTGCTCGACGAGGAGGATTGTAGTCCCCCCCCGGTTGACGGTCTCGACAATTTCAAAGATCGCCCGGACCATCAGGGGCGCCAGGCCGAGCGAGGGCTCGTCGAGGAGCAGCAGGCGCGGCCGCGCCATCAGGCCGCGGCCGATCGCCAGCATCTGCTGCTCGCCGCCCGACAGCGTGCCCGCCAGCTGACGCTCGCGCTCCCGGAGGCGGGGGAACAGGGCGAAGACCGCGTCGAAGCTGGCGGTTCGCCCCGCCCGGGCGGCCGGCGTGCGCGCGCCCATCTCCAGGTTTTCCCTTACGGTCAGCGAGGGGAAGAGCTGGCGCCCTTCGGGAACGTGGGCCACCCCCAGCTCGACGACGCGCCGCGGCGGCAGCCCATCCAATGGCCGTCCCTGAAAGAGGGCCCGGCCGGCCCGGATCGGGATCAACCCCGAGATCGCCCGCAACGTCGTCGTCTTGCCGGCCCCGTTGGCCCCGATGAGGGCCACGCACTCGCCCTCGCGGACCTCGAGCGAGACCGCGCGGATCGCGAGGAGATCTCCGTAGCCGGCGGCGACCCGGTCAAGGGTCAGCATGACCATGCTCCGGCCCCAGGTACGCCTCGATGACGCGCGGGTCGGCCGCGATCGCGGCCGGCGGGCCGGTGGCGATCACCTGGCCCTGGTTCAGGACGACCACCCGCTGGGAGAGCGTCATCACCGCCCGCATCACGTGCTCGATGAGGAGGACGGTGACGCCGGTCGCATTGATCCGCCGGCACAGCTCGACGACCTCGCCGGTCTCGGTCGGGGTGAGGCCCGCCATGACCTCGTCCAGGAGCAGCAGCCGGGGCCCGGTGGCGAAGGCGCGGGCCAGCTCGAGCCGCTTGCGCTCGGCGAGCGTGAGGGCCCGGGCCGGGAGGTCGGCCTTGGCGGCGAGGCCCACGAAGGCGAGGACCTCGCGGGCCTGGGCGGTCGCGGCCGGGAAGCGCGGGAGGCGGGCCAGCGCGCCGACCCGCACGTTCTCCAGGACGGTGAGTCCGGGGAACGGCTTGACGAGCTGGAAGGTGCGGGCGAGGCCCCGCCGGCAGAGCGCGTGAGGCTTGAGCCCGACCACGGGCTCGCCGGCGAAGTGGATCGTGCCGGCGTCGGGCGCCAGGAAGCCCGAGACCAGGTGGAACAGCGTCGTCTTGCCGGCCCCGTTGGGGCCGATGAGGCCGACGATCTCGCCCGCCTCCACCGCCAGGCTCACGCCGCCCAGCGCCTGCAGCCCGCCGAACCGCTTGGCGACGCCGACGGCTTCGAGCAATGCCATCAGGCAGCGGTCCGGCGGCGGGCGAGCGCGCGGGCCAGGTGGGGATAGGCGCCCCGGGGCAGGAAGAGCACGACCGCGATCAGGAGCAGGCCATAGACGACGAGGTGGGTGCCGGCCAGCCCCGTCCGCGCGAAGTACGTCCGCGACAGCTCGGCCAGGGGCGTGAGGATGAACGAGCCGAGGATCGGTCCCAGCAGCGTCCCGGCGCCGCCCACCACCGGGCGGAGGATGATGTCTACCGAGAGCGGGATGCCGAAGACCGTGTTCGGCTGGAGCGAGAAGAGGTAGGTGGCATAGAAGGCGCCGCCGAGCCCGGTGAGGAACGCCGACAGCACGATGGCCACCAGCTTGTAGCGGAAGGTGTCCACGCCGAGGGCCTCGGCAGCGTCCTCGTCCTCGCGGATCGCCGTGAGGTAGGCGCCCAGCCGGCTGCGCTCGACGCCCGCCGTCAGGCCGGTGGCGGCCACCATCAGCGCCAGCGCGACGTAGTAGTAGCCGCGGTTGTCCTGGAACTGGAACTGCCAGGGGTCGCCGGTGAAGGTGATGTAGAGGCCGAGGGCGCCGCCGATGGCTTCGGTGTTGAGGGCGACGATCCGGCAGACTTCGGCGAAGGCGACGGTGAGGAGAACGAAGTAGAAGCCGCGGAGCCCGAAGCGAAAGCCGAGGAAGCCCACGACGGCCCCCAGCAGCGCGGCCAGGCCGGCGCCGGCGAACATCCCGAGCCACGGCGAGATACCGGCGTACATGGCCAGCACCGTCGTCGTGTAGGCCCCGACGCCGACGAAGGCGGCGTGCCCGGCCGAGAGCTGGCCGCCGTAGCCGCTCAGGATGTTCCAGGCCTGGCCGAGATAGGCGTAGAAGAAGATGAACACGAAGACGGTCAGCGCCCGCGAGCCGAGCACGGCCGGCAGCGCGACGAGGATGACCAAGGCGATCAGCATGAGGGTACGGCCGAGGTGGCTCACGGCCGCCGCCCGAAGAGACCCGTCGGCCGGAAGAGCAGGATGACGATCAGCAGCGAGAAGCTCACCAGCTCCTTCAGCGACGGGGAGAGGAACACCGCCCCCATCGACTCGGCCACGGCGACCAGGAGCCCGCCCACGAAGGCGCCGAGGAGACTCCCCATTCCGCCGATGATGACGATGTTGAACGACGTCACCGATGCGCCGAGGCCGGTCGAGGGCTGGAAGGGCAGGAACGGCGAGACCAGCGCCCCCGCCGCGCCCACGCAGGCGGCGCCGATGCCGAAGGCGGTGGCGTAGACCCGCCGGACGTCGGTGCCCACCACCAGCGCCCCGTAGAGGTTGTCGGCGGCCGCCCGGATGGCCCGGCCGAGGTCGGTGCGGAAGAGAAAGAGCGAGAGCAGGGCGGTCAGCGCGATGGCGAGACCGAAGGTGACCAGCCGCGCCACGTCCACGAACAGCGGCCCCAGCCACACGGTCCGCAGCCCGACCAGGGAGGGCACCCGGCGGGGCTCGGGGCCGAAGGCGAGGAGCGCCGAGTTCTCGAGGACGAGGGCGACCCCCAACATGAGCAGGATCTGCATCTCGTGGGGCGCCTCCAGCGTGCGGTCGACCAGGAAGCGCTGGACCCCGAGGCCGAGCACGAAGAGCGCGGCCGCGGCGGCCACGAACGAGAGGTAGGGGTCGATGCCGGCGCGAGTGGCGAGCAGAAACGCCAGATAGCTGCCCCACACCATCATGTCGCCGTGGGCGAAGTTGATGACCCGCATCACGCCGAAGATCAGCGACAGCCCGACCGCCATCAGGCTGTAGACGCCGCCGAAGAGGAGACCGCTGAGCAGCCCCTGGCCGAGCAGGATCAGGTCCATCACGTCACCGGACGTCCGCGCTGGGGGGAGGCAGGCCCGAGCCGGTCGCTGAAGAGCGACCGGCCCGGCTCAGCCGGGAGGGCCGTCGGAGGGGGGCGCAGCCCCCCTCCGAAGATCATATCTTGGGGACGGGGAAGACCAACTTCGCTTGCGCCGACTCCCGGGGATAGACGACCAGCGGCTTGGCGCCGAGGATCTGGATCACCGCGGTGGAGGCGTTGGGGTTGTCGCCGACCTCGTTGAACCGGATGGGGCCGGCCGCCACCATCAGCGGGTTGGCGAAGCTGGTGGCCTTGATCGCCTGGACGATGGTGTCGGGGTCGGTGGACTTGGCCCGCTCCAGCACGTCGGCCATGACCAGGATCGCCTCGTAGGAGTACCCCGAGTTGGTGTCGAAGGTCTTGCCACCCGAGCGCTTGCCGTACTCGTCGGCCACTTGCTGGGTCCGGGCGTTCTTGTAATTCGGCCACGGCACGATGTCCATCACGTGCTCGATCAGCTTCCCGAGCTGCTCGATCTGCCCCTTCTCGTAGAGACCGGGCGTGCCCGGGCTGATGATCCCCATGAGATCGAGGCGCTGCTTGGCGATCTCCTGGAGCAGCAGCACCGCGGTGATCGCCCGCACCACGGGGGCGATGATGTCGGGCTTGAGGGCCTTGGCCCGGGAGACCTCGGTCGAGAGGTCGGTCGCGTTCTCGGCGAACGGGATCGCCTCGACGATCTCGAAGCCCGGGTTCATCGCCTTCTGGGCGGCCTGGAACTGCTTGGCCTGGGTCTGGCCGAACAGGTCGTTGGTGTAGACGAGGACCACCCGCTTGGGGGCGACGCCGGCCTCCTTGAACATCGCGCCCATGAACTCGACCGCCTTGCGCCCGAACACGGCGGTGGTCGGAAAGTTCCGGTAGACGTACTGGACCTTCTGCTTCCCCTCCTTCACCGACTGGGCGACGTTGAGCGTGATGGGGTCGGCGGCCGAGATGTCGATCAGGAACGGGATGCGGCGCTGCTGGGCCACCGGGGCGATGGCCGCGGTCTGGCCCGAGTGGAAGGCGCCGGTCAGCATGACGGCGCCGTCGTTGATGAGCCGCTCGGCCTCCGAGCGGGCGACGTCGGGCGAGTTCTGGGTGTCGCCCGGCAGGAGGACCAGCTTGGCGCCCCCCAGGGACTTGATCCCGCCGGCGGCGTTGACCGCATCCGCCGCCATCTGGGCCCCGAGCCGGCAGGCCTGGCCGATCTCGGCCAGGGCGCCGGTCACCGGGTGGACGGCGCCGATCTTGATCTCCTTGGCCTGGGCGCGGAGGACGCGAGGAACGCCGAGCAGGGCCGCGCCGGTGGCCGCCCCCGCGCCCGCGAGCAACGTCCGTCGGCCGATCGCGCCCTCGTTGGCCATGGCGGTTCCTCCTAGCGCAGGCCGAGCAGCTCCCGCGCGATGACCACCCGCTGGATCTGGTTGGTGCCCTCGTAGATCTGCATGATCTTGGCGTCCCGCATGTAGCGCTCGACCGGGAACTCCCGCGTGTAGCCGGCGCCTCCGAAGACCTGCACGGCGTCGGTGGCGACCCGCATGGCCGCGTCGCCGGCGAAGCACTTCGCCATCGAGGCCTCCAGCACGGTGGCCGGCGCCCCCCGTTCCACCAGGCTGGCCACGTGGTGGACCATGAGCCGGGCGGCGTGGACCTGCATCGCCATGTCGGCCAGCATGAACTGGATCCCCTGGAAGGCGGCGATCGGCTGGTTGAACTGCCGCCGCTCCTTGGCGTACTCGGTGGCGGCGTCGAGCGCGGCCTGGGCCACCCCGACCGCGGTGGCGCCCGTCATCGGTCGCGTGAAGTCGAGCGTCCGCATGGCGATCCTGAACCCCTCGCCCTCGGCGCCCAGTCGGTTCTCGACGGGGACCTCGCAGTCCTGGAGGTGGAGCGCCACCGTCGGCGAGGCGCGGATGCCCATTTTCTTCTCTTTCTTGCCGACCGCGAAGCCGGGAAAGCCGGGCTCGACCAGGAACGCGGTGATCCCCTTGGGGCCCTTCGTCGCGTCCACCGTGGCGAAGAGCGTGATCACGCCCGCGTTGGAGCCGTTGGAGCACCAGAGCTTGGTCCCGTTGAGGAGATAACGATCGCCCTTCCGCACCGCCGTCGTCTGGAGGCTGGCGGCGTCGGAGCCGGCGCCGGGTTCGGAGAGGGAGTAGGCGGCGAGCATCTCGCCGGTGGCCAGCCGCGGGAGGTACCGACGCTTCTGCTCCTCGGTGCCGGCCAGCACGATCGGGTAGCCGCCGAGCGGCGTCGCTCCCCAGTTGGTCGCGGTGGCGGCGCAGGCCCAGGCGATCTCCTCCCCGACCAGCGCGACGGCCAGCGCGCCCATGTCGGTCCCGCCGTAGGCTTCGGGCACCCAGACGCCCATGAGGCCCTGCTCGGCGAGCAGGCGCATGATCTCCTCGGGATAGCTCTCCGTCTCGTCGTAGTGGGCGGCGACCGGCGCGATCTTCTCGCGGGCGATGGCCCGGGCCAGCTCCATCACCATGCGCTGCTCGTCGGTCAGGTAGTAGAGCTGCATCGATGCCCCCCGAACCTACCGGAGGTGGAAGCTGGCCAGGATGGACTCGAAGGTCGAAAAGTCGGAGTCGAACTCGGAGGCCAGCGCCTGGCCCACGACGACGAACGCCTGGCGGCCGCGGAAGGTGCAGAGCGCGGTCGCCCGCACCATCTCCCCGTCCACCAGCCCCTGGAAGTCGAGACGGGCCGCCGGCTGGCCGTCCACCTGGACCTGGCGGGTCGGCTTCACCGTCTCCGGCTCCGTCATCCCCGAGCGGAGGCCTTCGCAGGCCTGCACCATGTCGCCGGGCGGCGCCGGCACCTCGTGCACCAGCAGCACGACCTGAGGCGCGACGGCACGGCCCAACTGGGGGACCTTCGAGATGACGACGGCGAAGCCGGCCAGCTTGACCGGGTCGTCCTCGCCGCGGAGGCGGGTGCCGCCCGCGGTCTTCTTGGCGAGGTCCACGATCGTCCCCGCCGTGATGAAGTGCCAGCTCGGGGGCTTGGTGATCTGGATCCCGTACTTGGCGTTGGCGTAGAGGTTGCCCTCCACGCGCTCCTGGGCGGCGGCCCCGGCCACCGTCGCTAGGAGCAGGAGCAGGACCAGCGCGACCCTAGCCACCCAGGTAGGCGCATTGGGCGGCGAAGGCGCGGGCCTTGGCCCCGTCGAATTCCCGCAGGATGGTGAGCTTTTGCGCCTCCAGCGACCCCTCGGCGTGGATGGAGAGGACCTCGTTGTAGCCGCCGAAGTCGGAGGTGAGAAGGTCGCGGATCAGGTTCATCACCCGCAGGCGGTTGGTGGCCCCAAAGCCCTTCTTCCCCCCCAGGTACCGCTCCACCCAGGCCTTGGTCTCCGGCGCCGTCAGGTCCTCCTCGGCCGGCCCGGTCACCAGCAGGCCGCCGGCGATGTCCTGGACCTTCTGGGCCATCGCGTGGTAGTTCTCGGCGAAGAACTGCTTGGCCACGTTGGTCGTCACCGGGTCCGGCACCGCCACCCCCGGCGCCATCCGTCGGCACTCGTAGGCGGCGGCCACCGTCAGCCCCCGCACCGTCTCCCGCCAGGCGATGAGCCGGGAGAGCTTTTCGCGTACGTGGCCAGCCTTCTCGATGCCGTTGGCCTCGGCCACCAGCATGGCGGCGCCGATCATGAGGTCGATGTGGGGGATCTTGTAAGAGACCGCCGTGAAGCGGTGGAACTGGACGAAGCCGAGGGCCAGCGCACCGGCGTACGGGCTCTCGCCGCAGAGGAAGACCCGCTCCCAGGGGACGAACACGTCGTCGAACACGGTGAGCGTCTCGATCATCTTGTGCTCGGAGGAGACCGGGTGGTGGAAGCGGGAGGCGCTGGTGGCCGAGAAGGGGCTGGTGATCAGCTTGACGCCCTTGGTGTTGACGGGGACCGCGAAGGCGACGGCGTAGTCGCGGTCGGCTTCGGTCAGCGCCCGGGTGGGGAGGACGATCACCTCGTTGGCCGCGACCGAGTCGGTGGTGTGGGCCTTGGCCCCCCGCACCACGATCCCGTCCTTCTGCCGGTCCACCACCCGGACGTAGTAGTCGGGGTGTTCCTGCTCGCCCGGCCCCAGGGCGCGGTCCCCCTTCACGTCGGTCTGGGCCACGGCGAGGGCGAGATCGTGCTCGCGGACGTAGCGGTGATAGCCCGTGAGGCGCTCGTAGTAGGGCGCCTTCAGGAGCTCCTGCATCTGGTGGCTCACGATGGTGTGGGCAAACAGGAAATCGGAGCCGATCTCCTTGATGATGAGGAAGACGCCGTGGCCGACCCGGGTCCCGTGGTCGATGAGAGCGTGGCGGCGGAGGAGGTCGTCGGGGCCCTCCGGCAGCTTCCAGTAGCGGCTCGTCGGGGCGCCCGACTCGTCGGTGTAGACGCAGAGGTCGGCGTGAGCCGGATCCTGCGCGCTCGCGTACTCGAGGGCGGTATGCCGGACGCCGACGCCGATCTCGGGATGGGCGGTGACGTCGGCCACCGGCTCCCCGCGGTAGTAGACCGCGCGGCCGTCGCGGAGGCTGGCCACGTATTGCTCTGGAGTCCTCAACGCCATGTCGCTACTTCCCTCCGTAGTCGTAGAAGCCCTTGCCAGTCTTCCGCCCGAGATGTCCGGCCATGACCATCCGCTTGAGCAAGGACGGCGGCGCGAAGCGCGGCTCCCGGAACTCCTGGAACATGACCTCGGCCACGTAGAGCGTGGTGTCGAGCCCGACCAGGTCGAGCAGCGTGAACGGCCCCATCGGGTAGCCGCAGCCGAGCTTCATCGCCTGGTCGATGTCCTCCTTGGTCGCGACTCCCCCCTCGAGCAGCCGGACGGCTTCCAGGAGGTAGGGGACCAGGAGCCGGTTCACGATGAAGCCGGTGGTGTCCTGGGCGGCGACCGGCGTCTTGCCGAGCGACTGGACGAAGGCCCAGGCCGTCTTCACGGTCTCCTCGCTGGTGAGGATCGTGCGGACGACCTCGACCAGCTTCATCACCGGGGCCGGGTTGAAGAAGTGGAGACCGACCACCTGGGCCGGGCGCTTGGTGGCGGCCGCCAGCTCGGTGACGGTGCAGGACGAGGTGTTCGACGCCAGCACGGCGTGGGGCGGGCAGATCTGGTCGAGGCGGCCGAAGGTCTCCTTCTTCAGCGCGACGTTCTCGGTGATCGCCTCGATGACGAGGTCGGCATCGCGGAGGTCTTCGAGCCGGACGGTGC
>DASYUM010000338.1:0-37835 GCA_036001225.1 Candidatus Methylomirabilota bacterium
CGCGACGTCCTGCGGCGCGCCTTTCGGGGGGGGGGAATCGGGGGGGTGTTTCGACACCCCGCCGAAGTCCTACGAGCCGAAGAGGCGCTCGACGTCGGGCAGCGCGCGGGGGAGCGCGAGCAGGATCACGTGGTCTCCGGCCTGGAACACGGTGCTCCGCTCGGGGACCAGAACCTCTTCGCCGCGCACGATGGCGCCGACCAGCACGTCGGGGGGCAGGGTCAGGGCTTCCAGTGACTGCCCAGCCGCCGGGGCCTGGGGGACCACGATCACCTCCAGCGTCTCGGCTTCGCTCTCCGGCAGCTCGAAGACCGAGACCACCCGCCCGCGTCGGACGAAGCGCAGGATCACGCTGGCGGTCAGGAGCCGGGGGCTGATGGGCGCGTCGATGCCCAGCGACTCGACCAGCGGGATCAGGTCGGGACGCTTGAACAGCGCGACGGCCTTCTTGGCCCCGTAGCGCTTGCCGAGGATGGCGGCCAGCAGGTTGGTGGCGTCATCGTCGGTGATGGTGGCCAGCGCGTCCGTCTCGGCGATGCCCTCCTCGGTGAGGAGCCGGACGTCGGTGCCGTCGCCCTGGAGGACGCGGGCCCGAGCCAGGTGCTTGGCGAGCTCCTCGCAGCGGGCGCGGCTTTTCTCCATGACGGTGACCGTGAGGTCCTCGGCCTCCAGCGCCCGGGCCACCTGAAGCCCGATGCGGCCACCTCCGATGATGAACACGCGCTTGGTGGCGGCAATGGTCCGGCCAAGCAAGACCAGGATGTCGGGGATGAACTCGCGCCGGCCGACGATGTAGAGGTGGTCGTCGGCGGCCACCACGGTGTCGCCCGTCGGCACGATGAGCTGGTCGCCGCGGGCGATCCCGACGACGAGGAAGGGGGAGCTGCTCTGGACCGAGCGGAGGTCGCGCAAGCGGCGGTTCACCACCGGCGCCCGCGGCCCGATCTTGACGCCGAGCAGCTGGACGCGGCCATCGGCGAAATCGGCGACTTCGGCGGCGCCAGTGGTCTTGATCACCCGCAGAATCTCGTCGGCCACCACCTGGTTGGGATTGATCAGGAGGTCGATCCCCAGCACCTTCCCCCCGGCCAGGATGGGATGGGCGCCCAGCTCGATGTCCCGGACCCGGGCGATCTTGGTGGCCACGCCGTACTGGTGGGCGATGGCGCAGGCCACGATGTTGATCTCGTCGACGTCGGCGACCGCGATCACCATGGCCGCCTCCCGGACGCCGGCCTCCTCCAGCGCCCCCGGCGAGGAGCCGTCGGCTTCGATCGCGCGCAGCCGCAGCGTCTCCTGGACGCGCCGGCAGACCTCGGGATTCCGCTCGATGACGACGACCTCGTGGGCCTCGTGGGAGAGGCGCTCGGCGATGTGGTAGCCGACCTCCCCGGCGCCGATTACGATGATCCGCACCCGCGCGCTCCCTCGCTCAGCGGTCGGCCGCCGCCTCCTGGTATTCCGGGCAGTGGGCGGCGTAGTGGTTTCGGAGGGGGGCTGTGCCCCCCTCCGATTCCTCCCCCCAGGAAGGGCGCGCCGCAGGACGTCGCGGGGCTGGGGGGCGCGACGAGGCGCGCGGACCCAAAAGTTGCGCGGGCAAAGCCCGCGCTCGGACCGCTTCGGCTGGGAGCCCGTGGCCACAGCGGTGCCGGACGGCGTGACCAGGTCCCATCTGCGTCCTCATCGGTCGGGCGCCGCCTCCTGGTATTCCGGGCAGTGGGCGGCGTACACCGGAGGGACCCGCCGCCGGATCCAGGGGCAGAAGAACTCGGCCGTCAGGTTGCGACCCGCGGCCCGGTCCGGTGCCGATTCCTCGAGGTCGGCCGGCGGCTCGGGGTAGTGGACACAGTCGAAGCAGAACGGACCGGCGGGCTCGCGCGCCATCATTCACGCCCCCTTCATCTGGTCGCGACGGCTGCGACCTGCGGTCTGCGGGACGTCGCCGCCTTCTAGCGGATAGCGCTTGAGGAGCTGGCGGGCGATGACCAGCCGCTGGATTTCGTTCGTCCCTTCCCCGATGATGAGAAGCGGCGCGTCGCGGTAGTAGCGCTCGACCGGGAACTCGGTCGTGTAGCCGTAACCGCCGTGGATCCGCATCGCCTCCAGCGCCACCGCCTGGGCCGTCTCGGAGGCGAAGAGCTTGGCCATGCCGGCGGCGAGGTCGGCCCGCTCGCCGGCCGTCTTCAGCCGCGCCGCCTCCAGGGTGAGCAGCCGGGCCGCCTCCAGCCGGGTGGCCATGTCGGCCAGCTTGAGCTGGATCGCCTGGTGCTCGGCGATCGGGCGGCCGAAGCTCTGGCGGACCTGGGCGTAACGGATCGCGTCTTCGAAGGCCGCCCGGGCCACCCCGACCCCCCGCGCCGCCACGTTGATCCGGCCGACTTCGAGCCCGGCCATGATCTGCTTGAAGCCGGCGCCCTCGCTCTCGCCGACCAGGTTGCCCGCCGGCACCGGGACCGCGTCGAAGCTCAGCTCCACCGTCTCCACGCCCTTGTACCCGAGCTTTCCCAGGTCTCGGCCGACCTGGAACCCGGGGTGGCCTTTCTCGACGAGCAAGAGGCTCATGCCGCGGTGGGACGGGCTGGCGCCGGGATCGGTCTTGGCCAGGACGAGAAAGGTATCGCCGTGGCGGCCATTGGTGACGAACATCTTGGTCCCGGTGAGGAGGTAGTGGTCGCCCTGCCGGACCGCCCGCGTGCGGATCGCCTGGAGGTCGGAGCCCCCTTGCGGCTCGGTGAGGCAGATGCCGCCCCGCTGGCTGCCGGCGGCGAAGGCGGGGAGGAAGCGCGCCTTCTGGGCCTCGGTCCCGAACGTGGCCACGCAGTAGGCCATGATCAGGTGGCTGTTGATCACCCCCGCCAGCGACATCCAGCCCCGCGACAGCTCTTCGACGACCAGGGCGTAGGTCACGTAGTCGAGGCCGAGGCCGCCGTAGGCCTCCGGAATGGTGGCCCCGAACAGGCCGAGCGTTTTCATCTGCTCGACCAGCTCGTGCGGGTAGCGGTCGGCGCGCTCCCACTCGGCAGCGACCGGCCGCACCTCCTTCTCGACGAAGGCGCGGATGGCGGCGAGGATTCGGCGCTGCTCTTCGGTCAGGGAATGTGACATGCGGGCTCCCGGCGTCGGTTGGAGGAACAGTAGCAGACCGCGCGCGAGATTGGCAAGCCGACCGGACCGCCCGCGGAGGCCGGACATCGCTCGGCGAGACGCCGCCCCCGGCCAACCTGCTAGAATCGGGGCGATGGGCGCATGGCGGCGTCTGACGCGTCGGATCGCCGCGACCCGCGACGGCGTCATCCGGTGGGCGCGGATGCCCCCGTCGGCGCCGCCGGGCCGCCGCCGGTTCGTCGTCGTCCAGATCGACGGGCTCTCCCACGGGACGCTCCAGCGTGCCCTGGCCCGCGGCCGCATGCCCACCACCGCCCGCCTCCTCGACCGGGGCGAGCTTCGCCTCTGTCGCATTCCGGTGGGGCTGCCGACCTCCACGGCGGCCTTCCAGGCAGCCGTCATGTACGGCCGGCCCGTGGACATCCCCGCCTTCGAGTTCCTCGACAAGCGCACCGGCGACTACCTCTGGTTCCCCCGGCCGTGGGCGTCGGCCCGGGTCGAGGAGGCACACGCCGCCGGCCGCCGCGGCATCATGGCCGGCGGCCGGACCTACGGCTGCATCTTCGGGGGTGGCGCCGCCGACACGGTCCTGACCTTCGCCCACCTGCTCCGGCCCTGGCCCTTGTGGGGCCGCATCGGGCTGCGGGCCCGCGTCTTTCCATACCTGCTGCTGGCCTGGGTGACGGTCAAGATCCTCCTGGAGACCCTGGTCCGTGGGGTCGGCTGGCTGGGGCGGACGCTCCGCGACTTTTCGCTCGGCCGGCCGCTGCCGTCGCCCACTCGGTGGCTGGTCCGCCTGCTCATCAGCGGCGGGCTCCGCGAGCTCTTCACCCTCAGCGTCACCGCCGACATCTACGCGGGAGTCCCCGCCCTCTACGTCAACTTCCTGGACTACGACGTCCCGGCCCACGCGGTCGGCCCCGAGCACCGGGCGGCCGTCCGTACGCTTCGTTACGTGGACACGAGCATCCGCGAAATCTGGCAGGCGGTGCGGCGGGTCCCCGAGCATGCCTATGACCTCTTCATCCTCTCCGACCACGGTCAGGTTCCGTCGGTGCCGTTCGCGACGGTGGCCGGCCCCGTCCCGGTCGCCGAAGCGGTGCTGGGGACCTTCGCGCCGCCGGCCGACAGCGCCGCCTCCCCGGCTCCGACCGTCCGCGAGATGGTCCACCCGGTGGCGCCTCCGCTCTGGCCGCTGGCGCCGATCTGGCAACAGCACCTGACCTATCTCGAGCCGCGGAGCCGTGAGCGCAACGCGGTGTGGGCGGGCGACCTCTGCGTGGTGCCGGCCGGCCCCAACCTGAACCTCTACCTGACCGACGTCCCTGGCCACGCCCCCGTGGAAGCGATCGAGCGTCGTTAC
Organism: Candidatus Methylomirabilota bacterium; assembly: GCA_036001225.1. GTDB lineage: Bacteria > Methylomirabilota > Methylomirabilia > Rokubacteriales > DASRDR01 > DASYUM01. Next base: position 4,469 of record DASYUM010000338.1, read on the forward strand.
CCGGGGGCGCTCGGACGGCTGAGCCGGCATCCCGGCATCGGCTTCGTGCTCGCGCGCGATGCCACGGGGTCGGTGTGCTACTATCGAGAGGCTGTGTTGCGCATTCCGCCGCCGCCCGGCCCGACCGGGTGTCCCCTGTTCGACCGGCCGGACCGGGACCTCGTGGTCCAGGGACTCCAAGACCTGCTCGCCATGCCCAGTGCCGGCGACGTCATGGCCTTCGGCCACTACAATCCGCGCGGGTGCGTGAGCTTCCTCAACGAGCGCGGCAGCCACGCCGGACCCTCGGAGGCGGAACTGTATGGGTTCGTGCTGGCACCGTCCGACGTGAAGTTCGATTTCGAGGCCATTTCCCGGCCGACCGAACTGTATCCGCTCTTCGTGGGGTACCAGATGGAGCCGGAGCGCGCGACGGAGACCGAATGGGGCCGCTGAGCCGGATCCGCGTGGTGACGTACAACATCCACCGGGCCCGCGGGCTGGACGGCCAGCAGCGGTTGGATCGCATCATCGAGGTCCTGGCCGAGGTGGACGCGGACATCGTCGCGCTGCAGGAGGTCCTGGCTCCCCAGGCCACCGAGCTGGCGGAGGCGACCGGGATGAGCGTGGGCTTCGGGCAGACCCGGCTGCTGCCGCAGGGGCCGTACGGCAACCTGTGCCTGAGCCGGCTGCCCCTGGTCGCCCACCAGTGCTACAGCCTGACCTGCCGGCCCTTCGAACCCCGCGGGTGCCTGCGGGCCGACGTGGATGGCGGCGGATCGGGCCCGCTCCACATCTTCAACGTCCACCTCGGCCTCCGCTACACCGAGCGCATCCGCCAGGTCCGGATGCTGGCCGGGATCCTCGACCGCCGCCACCTGGCGGGACCGCGCCTCTTGCTCGGGGACTTCAACGAATGGTTCAACGGCCACGCCTCTCGTCTCCTCCGGGCGGAGTTCGGCCACCCCTGCGGGCGGCGGCGGAGCGGGCGGACGCACCCGAGCGTGCTGCCGGTCTTCCCGCTCGACCGGATCTACCACGACCCGGTCATACGAGTGGAGCGCGTGGCGGTTCACCGGAGCCGGCTCGCGCGGGTCGCCTCGGATCACCTGCCGACGTACGCGGATCTGCGGCTCGACGGCGCCCGTTAGGCGTCGTGCCGATCACCATCGCATCTCGGCCCGAGGTATGGGTGGCGCCGACCGGACGGCGGTGGCCCTGAGCCCCGAGCTTCACCCCGACCGCCTGCGCTTCTGTCCGCTGTGCGGTGCCGGCCTCGGCCGGCGCGCGATCCCGCCGGCGGGCCGCGAGCATCCGGTCTGCTCGGCGTGCGACTTCGTCTTCTATCTGCCCCCCAAAGTAGTCGCGGGGACACTGCCCATCCGGGACGGCCGCGTGCTCCTCACCCGCCGAGCGATCGACCCCGCCCGCGGCTGCTGGACGTTTCCCGGCGGCTATGTGGACTGGGGCGAGGACGTCCGCGAGGGCGCCCGGCGCGAGACCCTGGAGGAGGCCGGGCTGGCCGTCCAGCTCGACGGGCTTCTCGGACTCTACTCCTACCCCGGGTCTCCGGTCGTCGTCGTCGCGTTCCTGGCCTCGGTGCCGGACGGCGCCGAGCCGGTGCCGTGCCCGAACGAGGTGCTCGAGGTGGCCTACTTCGCGCCGGAGGCGATCCCGTGGGACACGCTGGCCTTCCCTAGCACGCACGAGGCGCTCCGGGATTGGATTGCTCGCGAGGGCGGCCGCCAGCCGGGTGTATGATGGGAAATCGGGGGAGGAGTTACCGGGTCCCCTCGGACTCGCCTGGAGGCACGCCATGAAGAAGGTGTGCGGTGTCGTGCTCGTCGCGTTGCTGCTGGTCTCGGTCCTCGCCACGCCGGCCGCCGCTGACCGCTGGCGCGGTGGGCACTTTCGCGGTCATTCTCGCGGTCACGCCGGCTTCTTCATCGGCTTCGGCGTGGGGGCGCTTCTGACCGCGCCGTGGTGGTACCGGCCGGCCTACGCCTACCCCGCTTATTACCCCTACCCGACCTACTACTCATACCCGACCTACTATCCGTACCCGGTCTACAGCGGGACGTACCCGGCGCCCGAGGCCCCGCCGACCTACCCGACCTACCCGACACCCCAGCCGACCGTGCCCGCGCCACCGAGCGGCAGCGAGTCGGCGCCGCCCCCTCCGTCGCAGAGCGGAAGCGCCCCGCCGCAGGTCTCGGGCCAGAACTGCCAGGCGGTCTGGGTGGAGGGACACTACGAGACGCGAGTCATGGCCAATGGCCAGCGCGTCACCGCCTGGGTTCCCGCCTACCAGGTCTGCCAGTAGCCCTCGTGCTGGGTAGCCTCTCCCCTCCCGGGGAGAGGGCGAAGGCGGGTGACGGCGATCGCTCAGCCGATCTTGAGCGTGATCTCCTCGCCCTTGCCGACGGGTGCCGTCACCGAGAAGAGTCTGGGATCGGACCGGACGCGGGCGAGGTACGCCTCGAGCTCGTGCCGGTGGGAGACCACGTTGTCAGCGACCAGCAATCCCGGCGGAATCAGCTTGGGCAGGACCAGCTCCAGGTACGTCTGGTAACCCGCCCGATCGGCGTCGAAGAAGACGAAGTCGAACGGCCCCGGCAGCGTGGCCAGGGTGTCGGCCGCGCGCCCGAGGCGGATGTCCACGACCTCGGACAGCCCGGCCCGGGCCAGATTGGCCTGGGCTTGCTGGACCTTGTCCGGGTTCACCTCGAGCGTCACCACGCGCCCCCCGGTCTCGCGGGCGGCGTCGGCGAGCCAGATCGTCGAGTAGCCGTTCGACGTCCCGACTTCCACGATGCGCGTGGCTCGGGTGGCGCGGACCAGGATCCACAGCAGGCGACCGGTGTCGGGCGTGATGTTGAGCATCCGCTTCGACCGCTCGGTCTCCCGAGCGTCGTTGGCTTCGCCGAAGCGGGCCAGCTCGTCCAGTAACGTGAGGAGCGAGGGATCCATCGGACGGGATCATCGCACGCTGCGCGAGATCGCGGAACCCGCTTGTTCCGGGGCCACCGCGACCGACCACGTCATCACCGCCATCCCGGCCGGGCCGGGGTCGGGGGACATGACCCTCGGCTCTGCGGAGTACAGCGCGCCATGAAGACGATGCTCGGCGCCACGGTGTGGGCGGTCACGCTGGCCCTGGCCGCCGCGACTTCCGCCGGAGCCGGGACCATCACCGGCCGGGTGGTGTTCCGGGGCGACCTCCCCCGCCTGGTGAACGTCCCCGTCCTCAAGGACCACCACGCCTGCGGCTCGCTGATCCGCTCGGAGGCCCTGGTGGTGTCCCGGGTCAATGGCGGCGTGCTGAACGCGGCGGTGTGGATCGAAGGCAGCCCGCCGGTCGAGGCGCCGGCGGCGCCGGCCGAGGCGCTGCTCGAGAACCGCGGGTGCCGGTTCGTGCCCCACGTCCTGGCGCTGCGGGCCGGCGACGAATTGGTGATCACGAACAACGACGACGTCCTGCACAACTTGCGGGCGTGGCTGCTCCCTGACCGCCGCGCCGTGCTGAACGTGGTGCAGCCCACGCCAGGCCAGACGACGCGGCAGACGATCAAGCGGCCCGGGGTCATGACCCTGACCTGCGACACCCACGTCCACATGCGCGGACACCTGCTGGCGTTCGACCATCCCTACTTCGCGCTGACCAGGGCCGACGGCGAGTTCCGCATCACGGGCGTCCCGGCCGGGACCCACCGGATCACCCTCTGGCACGAGGGCTGGACCGTCGTCGGCCGGGAGAGCAACGGGAGCTTCGTGTACGAGCCGCCCCGCGTCCTGACCCAGGAGGTCGTCGTCCCCGAGTCGGGCGAGGTCCGCGTGGAGCTCGAGCTGACCGCGTCGCCCTGACGGCCGAAGGTCACTAGCCGTCGAAGGCCCCCTCCGAGGCCCTAGAACCGGAGCCGCACACCGCCGTGGACGAGCCGGGGCGTGCCGGTCGTCACCACCCCATCCGAGGTCTTGGCCACCTCGATCGTCCGATCGAAGAGGTTCTCCACCGCCAGGAACAGCTCGGCCTGCTTCGTGATCGCCCGCGAGAGAACCACGTCCACCACGAAGAAGTCGCGGAGGGTGAGGGTGTTCTCGTCGTCCTCGAACTGGTCGGAGACGAAGCGGCCTTGCACGGCGACGTTGATCAGCCGGGGGTTCCTGTACTGGACGCCCAGGCTGAGCTGGTGGCGGGGCACCTGGGCCAGCCGCTTGCCTTCCAGCGCCGGCACGCTCGAGGCCTTCACGACCTCGGTGTCCGTGTAGAGGTAGCTGGTCAGGAGCTGCCAGGCGGCTGCCGGCCGGTAGGTCAGCTCGGCCTCCAGCCCCCGGATGCGTGTCCGGTCGAGGTTCTGCCGCTGCCGGCAGGTGGTACCGGCCGGGCAGTCCGGCAGCCGCCGGGCCTCGGGCAACGTGACGTTGACGATCGGGTCCTCCACCTCGTTCCAGAAGCCGGTCAGGCGGCCGGCCAGGCCGCGGACGAAGGTGTGTTCCACGCCCACCTCGCCGCCGGTCAGCCGCTCGGGATCGAGGTCAGGGTTGGCCGCGGTCACGTCGTTGCGCACCCGGAACGGCCGGAACAGCTCGTTGATGGTGGGGGTGCGGAAGGCCTGGTACGCCGACGCCTTGACGACCGTCTGCGGAGCCGGATGGAAGAGCACCGCGAGGCGGGGGCTGACCGCGACCTCCTCCCGATCGGGGAACCGCTGGGACGGCGGGAGGCCAGCCGCCGGTGGGTCCTCGTGGCGGAAGCCGTCGAAGCTCCGCCAGTAGTCCACGCGGGCGCCGCCGACCAGTTCCCACTTCTCGGCCAGCGCGTAGATGTCCTGGCCGAAGAGCCCGGCTAGCACCTGCTCGCCACCGGCCACGCGATGGCGGACGAAGCGCCCGGCCGCGAAGACGTCCTCTTGCGTCTCGCCGTCGATCCAACGGGCATCGTTCCCCACCGTCAGGTAATGCGGACCGAAGCGTCGCGCCCACTGGAGCGAGGCGCCCACGGCCGTGGTGGGGACCTTCTGGGCGAGGGCCAGGGTCTCCGAATTGCGGTCGGCGGCCTGGGTCGAGAACGTGCTCTCGAAGCTCTGGAGCTGGGAGAAGACCGTCAGCCACCAGTCGCTGCCGTCGGGCGACCGGAGGTGGCCGCCGGTGGCGATCTGGCCGGCCTCGGTCGAGTTGTTCTGGAGTGGCGTCCCGTTCCCGCGATCCTCGGTGAAGTAGGAGCCGGACAGGAAGAGGCTCGCCTCCGGCGCCACCCGATACTCGACCTTGCCGCTGAAGAGATCGTGCGAGGAGTCGGCCTCGATGTCGATGCCGCCGCGCTGCGACTTCTTCACCACCTTGAAGCCGTCGGTGTCGAAGTGGTTCCCCTCCAGGATCACGCCCAGCGGACCGCGAACGTCGCTGAGGAGGAGATCCAGGTTCGTCGTGTCGTGGCTGCCGTAGCTCCCCTCGAAGAGGAGCGAGCGCGGCGGGGGCGGCCGGCTCACGATGTTGACGACCCCGCCCAGCGCGTAGTTGCCCCACAGACTGGAGACGCCGCCACGCACCACCTCGATCCGCTCGACGCCGAGCCGGGGAATCTTGCTCCAGTACACCCACCCTCCGAACGGGTCGTTGACCGGGATGCCGTCCTGGAGGACGAGGGCGCGGCTACTGCCACTCGGCCCGATGCCGCGCAGGGAGACGCCCTGGGTGGTGGGGTGGGTGACCAGGCTCGAAGAGCGGCGGAAGAGGCTGAAGCCGGGAATCTGGCGGAGGAGGTCGTCCACCGTCTGGGCCGCCGAGGCCTGAATGTCCCGCTCGGTCAGCACTGTCACGCTGGCCGGCGCCTCGCCGAGCCGCTGCTCGACGCGGCCGGCACTGATGACGACGGGTTCCGCTTCCACGGGAGGCTCGCTGGCCTGTTGCGCGGCCGCCGGCGCGGGCCATCCGAGGCAGACCGCGGCGGCGAGCAGGGCGAGCGCGCGCGTCATGGCGCCGCCGAACCTACTATGCGCTCCAGCAAAACGCAATCGCGCCGCCGCGGGCCTGACGGGCCCGGCGGCGGCGCGCGGCGTGGACGATCGATGAATCAGGAGGTCGGCAGGGCGCTCTGCACCTTGGCCAGGGACTCCCGCATGATCTCGGTCGTCTCCCCGGCCATCCAGCGCCGCTCCGCCTGCCAGTACTCCGGTGAGCGCTTGCCCGACTTGACGGCTTCCGCCGCCAGGACCATCAGGGTCGCCACGACCTTGTCCTGACGAAGGACCTTGTACTCGAGCGCGGCCCAGTCGATGACCTCGTCGATGACCTGGCCGTTGACGTCGCGCTCGTAGGGTTCGTGCCAGCCCCGCTGATCGGCGCGGAACGTCGTGACGATGCCCGTCTGCTTCGCGGCCACCCGAAATGGCTGGCCGCCCGAATGCCGGTACACCACGGCCAGCAGGATGTGGCCGCGGCTCCACGCGTAGCGGTAGTTGCCGGTCAACGCGTAGCTGCGGGCCATCTCCTCCGGCATCCCCTGGGAGACCAGCAGGCGCTGAAACGCGCGGTTGGCCTCGAAGATCGCCTCCGGCCGATACCGGCCGTAGAGGCCGTCCTGGCCGCGGATCTCGCCGGTCTTCTGGTCCACGCGCTGATCGGTGATGGAGACGCCAAATGTCGACTTGTACGAGTCGTCCAGGGGGACGGCGTTGGCCTGCAAGAGCGCCTTGTTCAGCTCCCCGAGGCCCGTTCCGATCGTATAGGGCAGGAACGCCAGCCCCTGGGCGATCCCGGCCACGATCATGAAGGGCGAGAGGATGAGGTTCACGATCCCCCGCCCGAAGGTCTCGGCGGCCACCCGGCCATTCGGACCGCCGTTGGCCGTTGCGCAGCCGCCGACGAGCAGAGTCGCGACCAGCAGCACGCTCACGCCTCGCAGCACGTTCGCCTTCATGGCCCACCTCCCTGGAGTTCGGGTTCCCTCCAACCCGGCGCGGCGCCGGTCGCCTGGAGAGAGGGCAAGCCGCGAACCAAGTGGTGGGTCTGTAAAACCGCGAAGTTAGCCGAGGCGTCCGCCGTCCAGTGGGTGAGGACTCGGCAGTGGTGGGGGAACCTTCCCCGGGCCGGGCGCCGGTGGGGGACTCGCGTCGAGCCTGGACTTCCCACGACGGCCGCGTCATGCTGCCCGGCATGAGGGCCGGAAGACGGCTCGCGCGCGAACCGCGCTGGGCCGTCCTGGCCGCCTCCTTCGTCTCGCTCGTCCTGGTTCAGGGCGCCACCTTCACCTTCCCCGTCTTCCTGGTACCGCTGACCGCAGCCTTCGGCGGGCTGCGTGGCACGGCGGCCGCGGCCTTCTCCCTCCACAATCTGGTCGTCGGGCTCACCGCGACCGTGGTGGACCCGCTGATGGGCCGGTTCGGAGAGCGCCGCGTCTTCGCCGCCGGAGCGGTTTTCCTCGGGGCCGGGCTCGCCCTGGCCGGGACGGCCGGCTCCCCGATGGGCGTGATCGTGTGGTTCAGCCTGGTCGCCGGCCTGGGGGCGGGCGTGTTGGGCAGCGTCGCCCAGACCGTCGTCCTGAGCCGCTGGTTCCCGAGGGCGCGGGGGACGGTGGTCGGGCTGGCGCTCTCGGGGATGGGGATGGGCATGTTCATCTTCGCCCCGCTCTCCGCGCTGCTGATCGAGCGACTGGGCTGGCGGTGGGCGTTCGCGGTCCTCGGCATCGGCACCGGACTCCTGCTCCTGCCGACCAACGCGCTGACCCCGCTGACCCCGGCCGAGCCCGCGCCCCCCGCGGCGGCGGCCACCGGAGCCGGGCCCGAGCCGCGCCTGGCCACGATCGTCCGCTCGGCCCGCTTCTGGTGCTTCGCGGTCGCCTTCTTCCTCACCCCGGTCTCGAACTTCCTCGTCACCACCCACCAGGTCGCCCACATCGTCGAGGCCGGCATCGAGCCGCGCTGGGCGGCCACTGCGTTCGGGGTGATGGGTCTGCTCTCCGCGGTCGGCCGGGCCGGGTTCGGGGCGCTGTCCGATCGGCTGGGGCGGGTGCCGACGGCGCTCCTGAGCTACACCGCGACCGTGCTCGGCACCCTGGCCCTCGCCCTCATCCGGCCTGGCTCGGCGACCTGGCTCCTCTACGCCTTCATCGCGCTCTTCGGGCTGACGCTCGGCGCCCGCGGCCCGATCGTGGCCGCGCTGCTGGCCGACCTCTACCGGGGCCGGAGCTACGGGACGGTGCTGGCCCTCATCACGCTCGGCAACCGGCTCGGCTCCGCGCTGGGGCCGTGGCTGGGCGGCGTGATCTACGACGCGACGGGCAGCTACCGGGCGGCCTTCGGGCTCGCGATGGGGGCCATCGTCGTCGCCGCCGTCGCGCTGGTGGCGGCGGGGAGGATGACGGCGCGGCCGGTCTGAGGGCCCGGGCCGATGCCCGTCGCCCCGGGTACCATCACCGGGCGACGACGCGGTTGCGGCCCAGGCGCTTGGCCTCGGCGAGGGCCTCGTCGGCCGACCGCAGGAGCTCGTCGGCGGTGGCCGTGCCCACGCCGAAGGTGGCGACGCCGAAGCTGGCGGTGACCCGGCCGGCCGCGAAGGAGTGCCGCTCGATCACGCCCCGGATGCGCTCGGCGTAGGCGACGGCACCGGCCGCGGTCTCGCCAGCCAGCAGGGCGGTGAACTCGTCGCCGCCGACGCGGCTGACGACGGTGATGCTGCGCGAGTACTTGAGCAGGAGCTGCGCCGCCTCCCGGAGTACCGCGTCGCCGGCCGCCTGGCCGCTCTCCTCGATGATCGCGCGGAGCCGATCGAGGTTGAGGAGGACGAGGGACGCCGGCTGGCCGGTGCGCGCGAACCGCCGGCCCTCCTCCTGGAGGCGGGCGAGGAAGTAGCGGCGATTGTAGACGTCGGTGACCCCATCCTTGATGGTCAGCGTCTCGAGGCCGGTATTGCGCATCGCCACCGCGGCCTGGAGCGCGAGCGAGCGGACCAGGCTCTCGTAGCGGGGATCGAAGGGCACGACGTCGCCCCGCACGTCGCGGGCATTGATCAGCTGGAGCACCCCCAGGATCTTCCCCGAAGGCTCCTGGAGGGGCACGACCAACACCGAGCGCGTTTGGTAGCGGAGGCGGGCGTCCACGTGGGCGTTGAAGCCGTAGGGCCGGTCGGGCGGGATCATCTGGGGGTCGTGGAGGTTCAGGACGTCCCCGGTCAGGGCCACATGACCGGCCAGGCTCGGCTCATCCAGCCGGAGCGGCTCGGCCTGAAGAGCCCGCTGCATCTCCCGCTCGCCGAGCCGCCGGGCCAGCACGTCGTTCTGAACGACGGCGAAGTGGAGCTGGCGGCCTTCCAGCAGGTAGAGCGTGCCGGCCTCGGCCTGGGTGAAGCGGCGGGCCTCGCTGAGGATGCGTTCCAGGAGGAGCGGCAGCTCGGTCTCACGGCTGAGGGTGAGCCCGATCTGGACGAGCTGCTGGTAGGCCTCGATGAGGTCGTTCCCGGGCATAGGTGTTCCTGGTGGTCAGCAAGAGGAGTGCCACGGGCCAGCGGGACGGGGGGCTCGAAAAAACGGGCAGATGAGCAGGAGATCGGTGGTGCCGGCGGGTCCCGGTGCCCAATTTTCGCCCGCCTCCACCAGGGACCGCTGAGTTTCTGACCGGGGGGGGCCGGGGCTTCCCCGTCGGCTCAGGCCTGGCCGGCGAGGGTGAGGGCGGCCTGGAGCAGGACGTTGGCCCCGTGCTCGATGTCCTCGAAGCGGGTCGCCTCCTCCTCGCAGTGGCTCTTCCCCCCGATGGAGGGAACGAAGACCATGCCGGTCGGGCACACGGCCGCCATGTGCTGGGCGTCGTGACCGGCCCCGGAGAGCATCCGCCGGTGGCCGACGCCGAGCCCCTGCGCGGCCGCCTCCACCGCGTCCACCACCTCGGGCGCGAAGCGCGTCCGGGGCACGCGCATCAGCGGCTCCCAGGTGAGGCGCACCCCTTCGGCCCCGGCCGCGTCTCGCACGGCCACCTCGAGGTCGGCCAGCGCCTGGTCCAGGGCGGCATCGTCGGGAGCCCGGAGGTCGGTGGTGAGGACCACCTGGCCAGGGATCGCGTTGACGATGTTCGGGCGGACGTCGAGCCAGCCGACGGTCCCGACCATGTCGCCGCCGATTTCGAGCGGGATGTGGCGCACCGCCTTCACCACGTCGGCCGCCGCGACCAGCGCGTCGTGGCGCGCGCGCATCGGCGTCGGGCCGGCGTGGTCCTGGGAGCCGTGGAAGGTGACGCGTGCCCAGGCGATCCCGACGATCCCCTCGACGACGCCGATCGGCAGCCCGGCTTCTTCGAGGACCGGGCCTTGCTCGATGTGGAGCTCGAGATAGGCCCGCAGCGGACGGGCGGCGCAGGGCTCGGGTCCGAGGTACCCGATCCGCTCCAGCTCGTCCACCAACCGGACGCCGTGACGGTCGCGCTGGTTGTAGGCGTCCTCGAGAGCGACCTTGCCGGCCATCACCGCCGACCCGAGCATCGCCGGCTGAAAGCGCGCGCCCTCCTCGTTGGTGAAGATCGCCAGCTCCAGGGGGTGGCGCGTCCGGACCTGGGCCTCGTTCAGCGCGCGGATCGCCTCCAGCGCGCACACGACGCCCAGCACGCCGTCGAAGCGGCCGCCGGTGGGGACCGAGTCCACGTGGGAACCCATGACCACCGGCGGCAGCTCCTCACCGCCCGACGCCGGCGGCCGCCGGCCGAAGATGTTCCCCATCCGGTCCACCCGGACGGTGCACCCGGCCTCCTCCAGCCAGGCCACCATCCGGTCACGGATGACCTTGTCCTCGTCGGAAAGGGCCAGGCGGGTGAGGCCGCCGTTCGCGGTGGCGCCGATCCGCGCCTGCTCGTGGAAGGTCCGCTCGAGCCGTCCGCGGTCGATGTGGATCACGGGCAATCCTGCCGGCGCCATCATCGCGGGCGGAGGAGCTTCCGCTCCGCCTCGTCCACCCGGTTGCGGAATTCCTGCAGCATGGGGCAGGTGGGCCAGGCGGCGCGGACCACATCGTGCACCTGACGGTAGAAGGCGAGCTTCTGGGCCGGCGGGGCATGGAAGCGCTCCCACAGGGTATCGCCCAGCGTCGAATGGGCCGCGATCATGGAGATGAGGTTGGCGATCTTGTCGGCGCTCGCGATCAGCAGCGACCCTCGCGGCGCTCGCTCGAGCTGCCGCAGGTAGCGCGCCTTCCGCGTCTCCCAGGACAGGCCCGGCAGGTCGGGCTCGGTCACGTCCTTCACCATGCCGAGCACCTTGGGCCCGAACTCGCGCTCGACTGCCTCCTCCCCTAGATGCGTGTCCTCGAGGACGTCGTGGAGCAGGCCGGCGATGATCGTGTCCTCGTCGTCGGTGTAGCGGGAGAGGATCAGCCCCACGGTCACCGGGTGGACGATGTACGGGGTCTGCCGATCGCCCTTCCGGATCTGGCCCTGGTGGGCCTCGACCGCGGCGGCGATCGCGCGCTCGATGCGGGCGGTGAAGATCGCCATTGCGAATCAGCTTAACGCGAATTCCCGGCCGGGGGCCTGGATACGGGGAGGCCGAGATACGCCTCCCGAACCAGGGGGTGATCCCGAAGCTGGCGCGCCTCGCCGTCGAGGACGATCCGGCCCCGCTCCAGGACGTAGGCCCGGTCGGCGATTTCCAGGGCCAGGTGGACATTCTGCTCCACCAGGAGCGTGGTGGCGCCCTGGGCGCCGAGCGTCTTGACCACCCCGAAGATCGTCTCCACCGCCGTCGGGGCGAGCCCGGTCGAGGGCTCGTCCAGCAGCAAGAGGTGCGGGCGGGACATGAGGGCCCGGGCGATGGCCAGCATCTGCTGCTCGCCGCCGCTGAGCGTGGCGGCGGTCTGCCGCGCCCGTTCGCGCAGCCGCGGAAAGATCGTGTAGACCCACGCCAGCGTGTCCATCACCCCGCGCCGGCTGGGCTGGAGGCGGCCGCCCAGCAGCAGGTTCTCGTAGACCGACATGTCGGGGAAGATCTCGCGGCCCTCCGGGACCAGGGCCAGGCCCCGCCGGGCTACCTGATGGGGCGGCAGCCGGGCGATCTCCTGGTCGCGGAAGGTGATGGAGCCGGCGAGGGGCGGCAGCAGGCCGGCCACCGCCTTCAGGATCGTCGTCTTGCCCGCACCGTTGGCGCCGAGGATCGCCACCGTCTCGCCGGCGGCGACGCGGAAGGAGGCCCCCCACAGCACGCGGATCTTGCCGTAGGCGGCCTCGAGCTCCCTAACCTCCAGCACGGTCGCCTCCCGGCCGGATCCGGCGCTCACCCAGGTAGGCCGCGACGACGTCGGGATCGGCCGCGATCGCGGCCGGCGTCCCGTCGGCGATCTTGCGGCCGAAGTGGAGGACGATGATGCGCTCGCAGACCTGCATGACGATCCGCATCACGTGCTCGACCATCAGGATGCCGATCCCGCCCTCCCGGAGCGTCCGGATGAGGGCGACCGCCTCCTGCATCTCGGCGGCCGTGAGGCCGGCGTTGATCTCGTCGAGAAGAAGGACCCGCGCGCCCGAGGCGAGGGCCCGGGCCAGCTCCAGCTTCCGGAGCTCGACCACGGTGAGGCTGGTCGGGCGAAGGTCAGCCTTGCCGGCCAACCCGACCGCGTCGAGGACCGGGCGGGCCCGCTGCGCGGCGTCGCCGGGCCGGCAGGCCTCCCGGCCGAAGACGAGCCCGACCATCACGTTCTCGAGGATGGTGAGGCTGGGGAACGGCTGCGGGACCTGAAAGGTCCGGGCGACGCCGAGGCGGGTGATCCGGTCGGGGCCGAGCCGGGTCAGCGGCTGCCCGTCGAGGGTGATCGACCCGGCGTCCGGCTGGTAGACCCCCGCGATCACGTTGATGAGGGTGGTCTTGCCGGCCCCGTTCTGCCCGATCAGCCCGACGATCTCACCGGCCCCGACCTCGAAGTCCACGCCGGCGAGGGCGACGAGGCCGCCGAAGCGCTTGGTGACGCCCGTGCCGCAGAGCCGGGTCACGGCGGCGTCACGCCGGCGGGTCGCCGGCGACGGGCCCCCACCCGGCTCATCGCGGCCGCGGCCAGCGGATACAGGCCGCGGGGGACGAAGATCACCACCAGGGCGAGCAGCGACCCGATGAGCACCAGGCTCTCGAAGCCGCCCAGCCGGCGCAGCGCCCACTCCCACACCACGCGGACCACCAGCGTCCCCAGGATCGGGCCTTCCGGCGTGCGGAGGCCGCCCGCGATCGAGTAGAGCAGCGGCCAGATCGAGTCTTCGAGGCCGAAGATCCCGGGCGAGACGTGGCGGGTCAGGGTGTGGCTGTTGAGGGCGCCGGCCAGGCCGGCCAGATAGCCGCCGGCGGCCATGGCCAGCAGCCGGTATCGCCGCACGTCGACCCCGCACCCGGCGGCCACCAGCTCGTTGTCGTGGATCGCCGAGAAGGCCAGTCCCGCCTTGGAGTTCATGATCGACGCGACCGCGACGTAGGCGGCGACCATCAAACCCAGCGCGATCAGGTAGTTGAGGTCGGCCACCCGCTCGAGGGGGAGGCCGGCCGGCACGAGCCGGGGGGCGTCGAGGCCGTCCCAGCGATTCGTGAGCCAGCCGAACTGCTCGACGACCAGTACCTGGACGATGGCGGTCACGCCGAAGGTGACCATCCCGAAGTACCACTCCCGGAGCCGGAGACAGAGGCCTCCGATCGCGAGCCCGACCCCGGCCGGCAGCAGGGCGCCCACCAGGATCGCGGCCGCCGGCGGCAGCCGGAGGTGCTGGACGAGGAGCACGGACGCGTAGGCGCCGACGCCCAGGAAGCTGGCGTGCCCCAGGGAGAACTGACCGGAGTGGGCCACCAGATTCCAGGACTGGGCGTAGATGGCGAAGATGAAGACGAAGGTGAGGATCTGGAGGATGAAGAGCTCGCGCACCATCGCCAGCAGGAGCGCCGGCAGCAGGAACATGACGGCGGCGATGGCCAGCGTGCGGCGGAAGCGCCGGGTCACGACTACGCGGTGCCCCGGAAGAGCCCTTCCGGTCGGATGAGCAGGACCAGCGCCAGCAGCACGAAGGCGATCGCATCCCGCCACGAGCCCCCCAGAAAGAAGGTGGCGAAGCTCTCCACGATGCCGTAGAGCAGACCCCCGACCACGGCCCCCCGCACGCTGCCGAGGCCACCCAGGATGATGACGGCGAAGGCCTTGATGGCCGGGAGCGTGCCGCCGTAGGGGCTGAACGGGTTGATGATCCCGTACAGGGAGCCGGCCAGCGCGGCCAGGGCCGCGCTGATCCCGAACGCCAGCCGGTCGATCCGCTGGACATCGACGCCCATCAGCATCGACGCCACCCGATTCTGGCTGGTGCCCCGCAGCTCGCGGCCGAACCCGGTGTGGAACAGGAAGACGTAGAGCGCCACCATGATGGCCCAGGTGAGCCCGAGCAGGATGGCGAAGTCGTAGCGGATGTTGACGATGCCGAGCGCGAAGACCCGGGTCGCGTACGGCGTGCGGATCTGCGCGTACTCCCGAAAATACGGCACGAACGCGCGGGCCAGCGCGTTCTGGAGGATGAGGATGAGCGCGATGCTCAGGAAGATTTCGTTGATCTTGGCCGTGCCCCGGATCGGGCGGAACGCCAGCTCCTCGATGGCGACGCCGAGGAGTCCGACCGCCGCCATCGAGGCGAACACGGCCAGGTAGGGGTTCACGCCGAGCCTGGAGGCCAGCAGGAAGGTCAGGAAGGCTCCGATCATCATCAACTCGCCGTGGGCGAAGTTGATGAGCTTCATGACCCCGAACAGGAGGGCGAGGCCGGTGGCCAGCAGCATGTAGATGCTGCCGATGACCACGCCCCAGACGAGGACCTGGAACAGGACGATGGGGTCGAGGATCATGCTACCCCGCGGTCAGTGATGGGGCGGGGGGGCGGTTCGCCGTGACAGGAGCCGCCCGGCCTAGGAGGGCTGCCGGTACTTCGCCTCGGCGATGTCGCTCGGCCAGATGATGACCGGCCTCAGCTCCTTGACCTTGTCGTCCCAGAACATCTGCTGAACGAAGAGGAAGAACTCGACCTCGTGGTACTTGGGGTCGAATCGGATCTTGCCCCCCTTGACCGGCAGGACGAGCTGCGGCATCTCGAGCTTGCCGAGGGCGTCGATGATCCTGGCCCGATCCAGGCTCCCCGCCGTCTCGATGGCCTTGGCCGCGACGTACACCGCGTCGTAGGCCGAGACCCCCAGCAGCCCCGGCAGCTGCCCGAACTTCTTCTCGTAGCTCGACCGGAACGCGGCCCACTTGGAGAAGGCCGGCCCCCGGGGGATGGCGTAGGTGCTGTAGAGGCTGAGGATGGTGGTGAACTGGCCAATCTGCCCGAGATCCCGGTAGTAGAGCGGATCGTCCGCGCACGAGCACACCGGACCGAGGTGGACTTTCCTGGGGTCGAAGCCGACGTCGAGAATGGCCTGCTGGAGGAGCGCGACGGTCTCGCCCCGGAAGCCGGTCGGTACCAGCACGTGGGGGTTGAGGGCCTTGATCTTGGTGAGCTGGGGCCGATAGTCGGTCTCGCCGACCTTGAACCGCTCGCTGGCGATCGTCTCGATCGGGTGACTCGCCTCCTTGACGCGATCGGTGAAGCCGCGGACGAACTCGGCACCGAACGGAGAATCCTGGTAGATCCACGCCACCCGCAGAGCCCGGTCGGCGGCCAGCACCGGCTTCACCTCGCGGATCAGGAAGTCGGCGATGGCGCTCCCGTACATGAGCCCGGTGGCCTGGTAGTGGAAGACCATGGACTTGGCCGGGTCCGGCCCCAGCTCGGGAGTGCGGGTGAAGAGCGGCGTCGACGGCGTCGGGACGTACGGCACGGCGTGCTCGCGGATGAGCGGCAGCGCGGCCATGCCGAAGGCGCTCCCCAGCCCGCCGAAGACGAGGTTCACCTTGTCTTCGACGATCAGCTTGGTGACGGCGGAGACCGCGCCTTCCCGCGAGGTCTGATCGTCGCCGATCGCCACCTCCAGCTTGAGCTTGGCGCCGAGCTCCTTGACCGGGACGCCTCCGGCGGCGTTGAGCTCTTCGATGGCGAGGGTCACCGCGCGCTTCTGATCTTCGCCGGTGGCCGCCGCCGGCCCCGTCATGGAGGTCAGCAGACCGAGGCGGATCGTCCGGGGCTGGGCGGCGGCGCTGGAGAGGGCGAGGACGACGACGACAGCGGCGAGGACGCTTCCGAACCGGCTGACTTGCGCGCTCCCTGGCATGAGTGGCCTCCTCGGCTTGTCGGTGGCGGGCTCGGGCCGCATCATATCACCGCCGGCGAGGCCCGCAAGCGGGCGGCGGTGTAAGATGACGGCGCCGGATCGTCGACCGAGGAGGCGCGCATGAGCCAGCCGGCCGCCGTCAGCCAGGACGCCTTCAACAACGCCGCCCGCTACAACGCCCTCATGGAGGTTGTGCGTAACCGCATGACCAACCGGGCCTTCGCCCCTCACGAGGTGCCGCGCGAGCACTACGAGTGGATCCTGGAGGCGGCCCGCCATGCGCCGTCGGGGGCCAACGCCCAGCCCTGGCACTACATCGTCGTGACCGACCCCGCGGTCAAGGAGACGCTGGGGGCTTGCTTCGTCGCCGAGCAACAGCGGCGGGCCAAGCTCCGGATGGGCTTCCCGACCCCCAACTACAACGGCGTCAAGACCGCGCCCGGGGTCATCGTGATCGTCGCCGACTTCCGGTTCGTTCGGGCCTTCCCCATCCTCAACGACGGCTCCGAGCTGGATCGCCGCTACCAGGCGAACGCCGAACGCATCCTGCTCCAGAGCGTGGCCGCCTCCACCATGTCGGCCCACCTGGCCGCGGCTGCCCTCGGCTACGCGGTGTGGTGGATCACCGCCATCGGGCAGGAGGACATCCAGCGGCAGGTCAAGCCGCTACTCGGGGTGCCGGACGATCTCGCCATCATCGACGTCATGTGCTTCGGCCCGCCGCTCAAGCCCTCGTACAAACGCTGGAAGAAGACGCTCGGCCAGATCATGAGCTGGGACCGCTTCGACATGGCCAACTATCTGACCGAGGCCCAGATCGACGAGTGGGTCAAGACGATGCGCCACAAGGTGATGTACCGGGACGAATCTCGCATCGACTGAGCGACGCGGGCGAGGTCCTGCTAGGGGGAAACGCGGGTTGACTGGCCGGCCCGCCCTCGATACACTCGTGGACCGCTGGCCAGGCGCATCTTCAATTCCGGGGAGGGGCTCGCGTGCGCGCACGACGACGACTGATGCTCGGGGCTGGGTTCTGCGCGCTCGTCCTCGCCGCCGCCGCCTGGCTCCCCGGCGCTGAAGGGCACCACGGCGGGCAGGTCCCGGGCGCCACCCACACCCCCGCCCACCACCTGGCCGCCGGCTTCCGCAACTTCGATCCCGCCTTCGCCCGCGGCTCGAACTGGATCCGGGTCCAGCACTTCTTCCACCGTCTGGGTCCGATGCTCTGGGGTGACCCCAACGGGGCGGCCCTCGCGGCCGTGGTCCCCGACGTCGCCGGACTGCGGAAGAACGGCCAGTCGGCGACCGTGACGTGGATCGGCCATTCCACGCTCCTCGTCCAGCTCGACGGCGTCACCTTCCTCACCGACCCGCACTGGGGCGCGCGCTCCGGGCCCTTCGCGGGCCGGCTCGGCGTCGGCCGTTACACGCCGCCCGGCATCGCGTTCGAGGATCTGCCACCCATCGACTTCGTCCTCATCTCCCACGACCACTACGACCATCTCGACGAGCCGACCGTCATCCGGCTGGCTCGGGCGTTCAACCCGACGTTCGTGGTGCCGCTCGGAATCAAGGCGTGGCTGGCCGACCGGAGGATCACCAACGCGGTCGAGCTGGATTGGGGCGAGTCCACGAGCTTCCGCGGGCTGACGATCGTCTGCACGCCGGCCCAACACGCCTCGGGCCGGACCCTCCACGACCAGGGGCGGCGGCTGTGGGCGTCGTGGGTGGTGACGGGCTCCCAGCGCTTCTACTTCGGCGGCGACTCGGGGTACGCTCGCCACGTCAAGGAGATCGGCGACGCCTACGGCCCGTTCGACCTGGCCGCGCTCGCCATCGGCTCCTACACGCCCCGCCACACGACGCGCCCCGTCCACACCTCCCCGGAGGAGGCGCTGCAAGCGTGGCTCGACCTGCGGGCGGCGCGCTTCGTCGCCATCCACTGGGGGACGTTCTTCCTCGCCGAGGAGCCCTACGACGAGCCGCCCCGCCGCCTGGCCGCCGAGGTCGCCCGCCGGCAGCTGGACCCCGCCGCGATCTGGGTCTTCAAGCCCGGCGAGACCCGTCACTGGTAGTCCGGGGCCGCGCGGCCCCGACCGTCCTCCCCGCCTTCCGGCCGCCGTTGTATGATTTGGACCTGTGCCGGCGGCCGGTCACCCGTTCCCAGGAGGAGACCACGATGGCCATCGAGACCTCTCGCCCTGACCTCCCGATCACCCGGCGTCAACTCCTCCGGTGGGGCGCCACCGCGGCGGCCGTGGCCAGCGGGCCCTTCGTCTCGACGTCGGCCAAGGGGCAGACGTTCGACTGGAAGCGGTTCCGGGGCCGGGAGCTGTTCATCATGCTGGCCAAGCATCCCTGGCCGGAAGAGATGGTGAAGTGGCTCCCCGAGTTCCAGGAGCTGACCGGGATGAAGGTGAGCTACGAGATGCTGCCTGACCAGCAGCAGCGACAGAAGAACGTCGTCCAGTTCACCGCCGGCGATTCCGGGATCGACGCCTTCTACTCGAGCCTGCACGTCGAGAAGAAGCGGTTCGGGAAGTCCGGCTGGTACGAGCCGCTGAACGGCTACCTCGGCAACCGGGCGCTGACCAGCCCCGACTTCGACTGGAACGACTTCACCGATGGCGCGCGGCGGACGGCGACCCAACCCGACGGGTCGATCAGCGCCATCCCGTGCTTCATGGACGCCTTGATCTTCTTCTACCGGAAGGACGTATTTCAGGACAAAGGTCTTCAGCCGCCGAAGACCATGGCAGAAATGGAGGAGCTGGCCAAGAAGCTCCATCAGCCACCGGCGATGTACGGGATCGTCTACCGAGGGCTCAAGAACGCCAATGCGGCCACCTGGGATGGGATGCTCTTCAACTTCGGCGGCGACTTCCTGACCAAGGACGGCCGGGCCAACCTCACCAGCAAAGAAGCCATCGCGACCACCGAGTACTACGTCCGGCTCCTCCGCAACTATGGACCCCCGGGCGTGGTCAAGTTCAACTGGTACGAGTGCAGCTCCGCCTTCAGCCAGGGCCAGATCGCCATGTACTACGACGGCGTGAACTTCGCCAACATTTGGGAGGACAAGGAGAAGTCCAAGGTCGCCGGCAAGGTCGGCTATGCGGTCTTCCCCCGGGGGCCGGGCGGGCAGTGGGCGGCGACGTTTACACCGGGCATGGCGATCAGCCGCTTCAGCCGGAACAAGGAAGCGGCCTGGTACTTCGTCCAGTGGTCCACCAACAAGCCCAACTTCGTCCGCCAGATGCTGGCCGGGGTCGGGGTCCCGCGGGTGTCGGCGTGGGATGCGCCGGAGGTGAAGGCCAGGCGGAAGTACCCGGTGCAGTGGTACGACGCCTACCTGGAGAGCCTCAAGATCGGGCGGCTGGGCGTCCCCGAGATCGTGGGTGTCACCGAGTACCGAGATATCATCGGGGTGGCGATCGAGAAGGCGATCGAGGGCGCCGACGTCCGGACCGCGCTCGAGCAGGCGCAGAAGGAGTTCCAGGAGCTCCTGGACAAGACCGAGAAAGCCTAGGGCCGGGCCGATAACCGTCGCATCCCGGCGTCCTCGGCCCTCGCCGGCCCTCAACGTCGGGTGGCGCGCCCCGGACGGCGGGGCCCCAGCCCCGCGACGTCCGGAGGCGCGCAGGCGCGGCATACGCCTCGGGCCGGCTCAGGCCTGCGTCCTTGGGCTGCTCGGTTCTCGCCCCGGCCTTCTCAAAGGGAGCTGTGAAGCTCAGCTGTGTGCCGGCCACGTATTTCATGGACATCGTCGAGGGGCGCATGTCCATCGAGCAGTGGATCGCCTTCGCGGCGTCGCTCGGGCTCGACGGCCTCGATTTCGGCCAGGCCTGGTTCCGCGACCGCCGGCCCGCGACGATCGCCGCCCTCGGCCGGCGTGTCCGCGATGCCGGGCTCGAGCCCTGTCTCCTCCGCTGCGCGCCCGACTTCACCCACCCCGACGCCCGCCAGCGGCAGGCGACCCTCGACGAGATGCGCGCGATGCTCGACCTCGCCCACCGACTGGGGGCGCCGATGATCCGGGTGGTTGCCGGCCAGGCGCATCCGGGCGTCTCGCGGGCCGGGGGCGTGGGCTGGGTCTGCGAGGGCCTCGGCACGCTCCTGCCCCCGGCGGCGGCGGCCGGCGTCACCCTCGTGTACGAGAACCACACCAAGGCCTCGGTCTGGCAATATCGCGACTTTTCGGAAGCCTCCGAGGTCTTCCTCGAGATCGTCCGCGCCACCGAGGGCACCGCGCTCCGGGTCAACTTCGACACCGGCAACCCGCTGGTGCACGACGAGGACCCGTTGCCGCTGCTCCGCCAGGTGGCCCACCGCGTTTCCTGCCTGGACGCCAACGATTCCCGGACCCGCGGCCAGTTCGAGTTCTGCGTGGTGGGGCGGGGACAGGTTCCGTTCGCCGACCTCTTCACCTTCCTCAAGCGGACCGTGGGCTACGACGGCTGGATCTCGGTGGAAGAGTTCAGCCATACCGGCGAATCGGGGTTCCGCGAAGCCGTCAAGTTCGTGCGCGAGGCGTGGGCGGCCGCGTGACGGGCGACCCGCTCTACCTCGACGCCGCCCTCCCCCCCGGCCGGCCATTCGACGTGGTCGGCCTCGGCGTCAACGTGGTCAACGAGCTCCTGGTGGTCTCTCGCTTCCCGGAGCCGGACTCCAAGAACGATGCCCTCGCCGTCACCCGGCAGGCCGGCGGCGTGGTCGCCAGTGCCCTGGTCGCCTGCGCGCGGCTCGGCCTCCGCACGAAATACGTCGGGAAGGTCGGCGCCGACGACCTCGGCGTCCTCTCTCGGGAAGCGCTCCAGAAGGAGGGTATCGACCTTCACGACCTGGTGGCCGATCCGGCGGTCGAGACCCGGCTCACGTTCGGGTTGATCGAGCACGGATCGGGCCGGCGGACGCTCATCCGCAGCGCCAGGCGGCCGGCCCGCCTCCGTCCCGAGGAGGTGTCGTCGGCGGCGGTGACGGGCGGGCGCATCCTGCACCTCGACGGCTACGAGGGCCCGGCCGCCGTCCGGGCCGCCCGACTGGCCCGGGAGGCGGGGAGCCTGGTGTCGCTCGACGCCGAGGACGCCACCGAAAACCACACCGAGCTGTTCCCGCTGGCCGACGTCCTCATCGTGTCCCACCGGTTCGCCCAACGGCTGGCCGCCGCCGAGCGCGTCCCGGCGATCCTCGACGCGTTGGAGCGGTTCGGGCCGCGGGTGGTGGGGGTGACGCTGGGGGCCGCCGGGTCGGTCGTCCGCCATCGCGGCCGGACCGTCGAGGCGCCCGGGTTTGCCGTGGAGCTCGCCGACACGACCGGGGCCGGCGACGTCTTCCACGGCGCGTTTCTGGCCGGCCTCGTGTGGGGCTGGCCACTCGAGGCGGCGTTGCGGCTCGCCAATGCGGTCGCGGCGCTCAAGTGCACGAAGCTGGGCGGGCAGGCCGGGATCCCGACGCTCGCCGAGGCCCGTGGTTTCCTGGCCGCGCGCGGGCACGCGCTGCCGCCCGTCCCCCCGTCGAATTCACGCTGACGAGGCCACGATGACGGAAGGATTCGACCCCCGAGCCTATCTGCCGCGGGAGCTCTACGAGGCGGTGACCGAGATCCGGGTCCACGAACCGGCCTATGCCGAGACGCAGGCCGGGCGGCGGCGGCGCCGCTCGCGGCTCGCGCCCGACGGCAAGCTGGTCATCCTCGCCGTGGACCACCCGGGCCGCAACAACCTCAAGATCGGCGACGACCCCCTGGCGATGGCCGATCGCCACCAGTATCTGGCCCGCATCCTGCGGGTGCTCGGTCACCCCGGGATCGACGGCGTCATGTCCACGCCCGACCTGATCGAGGACCTCTTCGTCCTGGGGGGACTCCTGCGGGAGCGCGGTGGCGCCAATCTACTGGACGACCGCGTGATGCTCGGGTGCATGAACCGGGGCGGCCTGCCGGGCACGGCGTGGGAGATGGATGACCGCTTCACCGCGTTTACCGTTCCCCGCCTGCAGGCCCTCGGCCTCGACGGCGCCAAGTTCATGCTGCGGCTCGACCCCACCGACGACCGCTCGTTGACGACGCTGGAGGCGTGCGCCCGGGCGGTGACGGAGCTGGCCGCGGCCGGGCTCACGGCCTTCCTGGAGCCGCTGCCCGTCGTCCGCGAGGAAACCGGCTACAGGGTCCGCCGCACCGTCCGCCACCTCGCCGGTGCCGTCACTGTCGCCTCCGCGCTCGGCGCCAGCTCGCTCCACACCTGGCTCAAGCTCCCCACCTGTCCCCGCTTCGAGACGGTCGTCGGGGCGACGAGCCTGCCGATCGTCGTCCTGGGGGGTGAGGCCGTGGCGGCGGCGGCGCCCGTCCTGGGTGATCTGCGAGCGGCGATGCAGGCGGGCGCCAATGTGCGCGGCGCGATGATCGGGCGCAACGTCGTCTATCCGGGCGGCGACGATCCCCGAGCCATGGCCGCCGCCGTCGCCGCGATCATCCATGACGGGGCCGACGTGCCGGCCGCCGTGGCCGCCATGGAGGCCGAGCGGGGAAAGGACCCGCGCCTCCTCCCGTGACCGCGACGCCGAGGGCGCTCGAGAGCCTGACGGTCCTGGACCTGGCGACCTTCGTCGCGGCGCCGTTCTGTAGCACGCTGCTCGGCGAGTTCGGGGCCGAGGTCATCAAGGTCGAGCAGCCGGGCGTCGGCGACGACCTCCGGCGGCTGGGGACGCCGGCCGGCCCCGGCGTCTCCTACTGGTGGCTGGCCGAGTCCCGGAACAAGAAATCGATCACGTGCAACCTCCGCACCGAGGAAGGACAGGGCTTGATCAGGCGCCTGGTCGCCCAAGCCGACGTGCTCACCGAGAACTTCCGGCCGGGGACGCTCGAACGCTGGAATCTCGGCTACGACGTCCTGCGGGCGGCCAACCCCGGTCTCGTCGTGGTCCGCATCTCGGCCTACGGCCAGGCCGGTCCCTACGCCGACCGCCCCGGCTTCGGCCGGATCGCCGCCGCCATGAGCGGGATCAGTTACCTCTCCGGCCACCCCGACCGGCCGCCGGTGACGCCAGGCACGCCGACCATCCCCGACTACCTGGCGGGTGCCGTGGGGGCCTTCGGGGCGCTGGTCGCGCTCGAACACCGCCGCCGTACCGGCGAGGGCCAGGTGGTGGACGTCGGGCTCTACGAGCCGATGCTCCGGATGCTCGACGAGCTGATCCCGATCTACGGGGCCACCGGCCACGTTCGGGAGCGGATCGGCTCCAGCGCCGAGCACGTCGTCCCGCACAACCACTACCAGGCCCGCGACGCCCGCTGGGTGGCGATCGCCTGCACCAACCAGCGGATGTTCGAGCGACTGGTGCAGGCGATGGCCCGGCCGGAGCTGCTGGAGCGCTATCCGACGATGGCCGAGCGCGTGCGGCAGCGGGAAGAGGTCGACGGCGTCGTCCAGGCCTGGGTGGGTAGCTGGGCGGCTGACGAGGTGCTGCGGCGGCTCGACGCCGCCGAGGTGCCCAGCTCGCTCGTCTACAGCGTCCGCGACCTCTTCGCCGACCCCCACGTCAAGGCGCGCGAGAACATCGTCAGCGTGCCGAGCCCGCTGGGTGGCGTGCTCCCGGTCGTCGGCGTGGTGCCGAAGCTCAGCCGGACGCCGGGCGAGATCGAGCACCTCGGTCCGCTCGCGCCCGGCGAGCACAACGGGGAGGTCTACGGCCGGCGGCTCGGCCTCTCGCCCGAAGACCTCGCCGGCCTGCGCGCCCGCGGCGTCATCTGAGCCGGCATCAGCGGCCGGCGCGGCTGCGGCCGCGCTCGAGCCGCTCGAGGATGCCCTTCCTGATCATCGAGCGCCCTTCCCCTTGGCCTTCTCGGCGACGCGCTCCAGGAAGCGGGCCTGGTTGATCTGGAAGCGCTCGTGGGTTCCCTCGGCCACTTTCTCGACCTCGTCGTGGGCCTCCACGTCGTAGACGTAGCGACGGCCGTCCACCTGCCTGAGCACGGCCCGCGCCCGCACCCGCATCCCGACCGGCGTGGCGGCGAGGTGCTTGACGTCGAGCCGCGTGCCGACGGTGGTGGCGCCGGGCGGGAGATGGGGCGCTACCGCCTGGATGCCGGCATCCTCGATCAGGCTGACCAGCCGCGGGGTGGAGAGCACGTGGATGCCCGTGTTGCCGATCGCGTCGGCGGTGTCCTGGGGCTGGACGACGATCTCCACCTCGCTCATCAGTCCGGGCTGAATGTCCATGATGGCGACCTCCTGATGGCGTACGCTACGGGGTCCCGGCGCTCGGCGTCAAGCGGCTGGGCTCACCGGGCCGGCGCCAGCACGAACAGCACACCGAGGGCCAGGACCAGGACCTCGATCAGCCTGACGAACACCCGATCGCTCATCCGATCGAGAATGCGCCGGCCGAGAAAGGCTCCCACGAACATCACGCCGCCGATCGCCAGCCCGAGCACGCCGGTCTCCGAGGTCACCAGCGCGTAGCGCCCGTAGACGAGCGTCTTGGTGAGATGGACGACCGCCACGCACGCCGCCTCGGTGCCGACGTAGGCGCCGCGCCGGAGTCCGTAGCCGAGGAAGAAGGGCGTGTTGACGGGGCCGGTGGCGGCGACCAGCGCCGACAGGAAGCCGGTGGCGGCGCCCAGCAGCGGGAAGTGCCGCAGCCGTATCCGAAGTGGCCCCCGCTCGAGCCAGCGTCGGAGCGGTACCGAGCCCAGCAGGAACAGTCCCATGAGCCGCGACAACCACTCGATCCGCGTCCCCGCGTAGACCACCGAGCCGAGGACGGCCAGCGGCACCGCGCCGGCCAGGTAGGCGCCGATGACCCGCCAATCCAGCTCGTGGCGGCTCCACCACGCCCGGGAGCAGTTGCCGCAGAGGAGCGCGATCGACAGAACGGGAACGCTGGCCCGGACGCCAACCGTCCACACCACCAGCGGCAGCATGGTGACCCCGGTGCCGAAGCCGACGACACCCCCGACGACCGCGGTCGGGAACGCGGCGAGAAGGAGGAAGAGGGTGGCTGCCAGGGACGGCACGGGCCAGCGGCGCCGCGGGTCAGGTCCCCGGCACGCGCTCCAGCGGCGGTTCCCCCTCCACAACGCGCCGCAGGTTGGCGAAGGCGAAGCGCATCTTGGTCCGGAAGGCGTCGAGGGTGCCGGCCGCGATGTGCGGCGTCAGCACGACGTTGTCGAGTGTCGTCAGCGGGTGACCGGGCGGGAGGGGCTCGGGCTCGAAGACGTCGAGGGCGGCGCCGGCGATCCGGCGGGCTCGCAGCGCCTCTACCAGCGCCTCCTGGTCAACGACGCCGCCCCGCGAGACGTTGACGAGGTAGGCCGAGGGCTTCATGAGCCCGAGCGTCTCCCGGTTGACCAGGTGCCGGGTCTCGGCGGTGAGCGGCACATGGCAGGAGACGATGTCCGCCTCCCGGAGCAGCCGGTCGCGTCCGACCAGCTCGACCCCATACTCGGCGCGCTCGGTGGGGGTGAGGCTGATGTAGGGGTCGTGGGCGAGGAGCCGCAGTTCGAAGCCGCGTGTCCGCCGGGCGGTGGCGCGGCCGGTCCGCCCGAAACCGATCAGGCCGAGCGTCTTGCCGTCGAGGTCACGCGTCTCGGTGCGGAGCGCCCACTGGAGCCAGCGTCCCTCGACCAGCGCCTGGTGGGCGACGACGACCTTCTTCAGGAGCGCCAGGATGAGCAGGAGCGTGTGCTCCCCGACGCCGGTGGCGGTCCCGGCCGGGCACAGGCAGAGCGGGATCTTCCGGGCGGCGAGCGCAGCGGTGTCGATCCGCTCGTAGCCGACCCCCTGGTGCTGGACGAGCCGGAGCCGCGGCGCTGCCTCCAGATCCTCGGCGGTGAGCGCCCAGTCGGCGATGAGCACGAACTCGGCCTCGGCCAGCCGGGCCCGGGCGGCGGCCCGGTCCGGCGAGTCGAGGAGGAGTAGCCGGAACCCCGGCGGCGTCTCCTCCCGGACGACGGCGTGGAGGTCGGGGGTCGCGTGGTTCCAGTAGAGGACCGTGGGCTCAGCCATGTTCGCTCCTAGGCGCCGCGAGGGCGCGGACGTCGCCCATGGCGGGTCAGCGGCGGGCGAGGAGCCCGAGCATGACCGCGAACGCGACCAGGCTGAGGACGCTGCGCACCAGGTGGAGGGCGCCCCAGCGGCGGAGCAGGCGCTCGGCCTCCGGGGTGTCGGGCTCGAGGCCGCGATCGAGGAGCCGGCGATTGGTGGGCATGACGACGACCAGCGTGAAGGGGACGGCCAGACCCAGCAGGAGCCCGGCTACCAGCCAGCCGCCCGAGGCGCCGGCGAGCCACGCGCCGGCCGCGGCGACACACCCGACGATCGCCAGCGGCGCCTGAAGCGCGGCCCCCCGCGGATAGCTCATGCGGAACTCGGCCACCGCCATCATCGGCCCGCAGGCCCGCCGGGCCGGGTGTTCGACGAGGCTCACGTAGACGGCGGCCCCGGAGAACAGTCCAGCCGCGGCGGCGGCGAGCCACATCAGCCACGGACTCACGCCGACTCTCCTCTATGGGCCGCGATGACCGCCGGGTCTCAGCGCAGGTTCCGAATCAATGCCGCCGATGGTACCGGACCCTGGCCGCCGGGCGCAACCCGGCCAGTCGCGAAGTGATATCCTGAGAACCCGGATGAGAACGGGCGCCTACATCCTGCCGCGCGATGACCTTGGCCGCGCGACCGAGCTGGCCCGCGTCGCCGACCAACTCGGCTACGACAGCCTGTGGGTGACCCACGGCCTCGGCCGCGACTCCTTCCTCGTCCTGGCCGCCTACGCTCAGGCCACCCGCCGGATCGGGCTCGGCACCGGCGTCGTTCCCATCTACCCGCGCCATCCGGTCGCCATGGCCCAGGAGGCGGTCACGCTGGGCGAACTGTCCGGGGGTCGCCTCCGGCTGGGGATCGGCGTGAGTCACCGCCCCTCGATGACGGACGCCCTCGGCCTCGACATGGGCGCGCCGCTGGCGGTGATGCGCGAGTACGTGACCGTGCTTCGAGCCGCATTGACCGGCCGCGCCCGATTCGACGGACGGTACTACCGCGTGACCTGGGAGTCTGCGTTCCGACCGCCGGTCCCCGCGCCCCCACTCTACCTGGCCGGGTTATCGGCGCCCATGCTCGAGCTAGCCGGCGAGCTGGCCGACGGCGTCGTTCTGTGGCTCTGCGCTCCCGCGTACATCCGCGACGTCGCGCGGCCGGCGCTGGCCCGGGGCCGGGCCAAGGCCGGCAAATCGCTCGACGGCTTCGAGGTGGTGGCGGCCGTCCCGGTGGCGGCGACCGACGACGCCGCCGGCCTGGGGCGCGTCTTCGGCGAGGAGCTGGTGCGCTACCTGAGCCTGCCGTTCTACCGCGCGATGTTCCGGGCTAGCGGGCTGGGCGACGGGCTGGCCGCCTTCGATCGCGACCGGACGCGCCGGCCGCCGGCCGAGGCGGTGCCGGCCACCCTGGTCGAGACACTCGGTGCCATCGGCGACCGCGCGACCGTCCGGGCGTACCTCGACGCCTATCGGGCGGCGGGCGTCACGCTGCCGGTGGTCCGCCCGATCGGCGCCCCCGAGATGCCCCACGCGCGGCCGACGCTGGAGGCCGCGGCGCCCTGACCGGCGCGCCGACGGAGGAGCCGATGCCACTACGCGGGAAAGGCGTCCTGGCGATTTGGCATGCGATGACGCCCGAGGGCGACCTGGAGATGATCCGGTGGCACGACCGCGAGCACGTCGCCGAGCGCGTGGGCGTGCCCGGGTTCCTGCGCGGTCGCCGGTACGCGCACGCGACCGCGCCGCGCCAGTACCTCGACTTCTACGAGACCGAGAGCGTGGAGACGATCCGCAGCGATCCGTATCTCGCCCGGCTGAACAACCCGACCCCCTGGACCCAGCGGGTGCTCCCGCACTTCCGCGACACGTTCCGCATCGGCTGCCGGGTGCTGGCCAGCGTCGGACGGGCGCAGAGCGGGACCATGCTGACGCTCCGGCTCGGTCCGGCCAAAGGGCGGGATGCCGATCTGCGGAGCTGGATCACCGGCGCCGCGCCGGCCGAGCTGGCCGAGCCAACCGGCGTCGTCGGCGTGCACGTGTTGGAGACGATGTCCGAGACCACGAGCATCCGGACCGCCGAAGGGAAGCTCAAGGGCGGGGAAGTCGGCGCCGCCGAGGTGGTGCCGCCGTTCGTGCTCGTGGTCGAGGTCACGGATCCTCGGGGGGCCGACGCGTTGCTGGCCGGCCCGCTAGCCGGCGGCGCGCTGGCCGCTCACGGCGCGGCACCGAACCCGGTCGCCGGCGTCTACCGACTCCAGCTCACCATGGACCGCGAGTAAAACCGAGGAGGAGCCGGCCTCACCAATCATCGCGCAACCGGCAGCGCGGCTCGGCGACGGCTCACCATCTCGCAGAAGTGCCGATGGACGGCCGGCTCGTCGGTCAGCTCCGGGTGGAAGGTCCCCCCGAGTACCGTGCCCTGCTGGACCAGCACCGGCTCCTCGCCGTGGCGGGCCAGCGTCTCGACCGCCGGCCCGACCCGCCGGATGCGGGGTGCCCGGATGAAGACCATCTCGAGCGGGGTGGGTCGGCCGTCGAGCACGGCCTGGCCTGCCGCCTCGAACGATTCGCGCTGCCGACCGTAGGCATTGCGCTCGACGGTGACGTCGAGGAAGCCGAGCGAGAGCTGCCGCGGGTTTTCCACGTCGCGCGCCAGCAGGATCAGGCCCGCGCAGGTCCCGAAGATCGGCTTGCCGGCGCGGTGGAACGCTTCCAGCACCGGCCCGAACCGCCATTCGTCCATGAGCCGCAGGAGCGTGGTGCTCTCGCCGCCCGGGATGATGAGGCCGTCCACGTCCCCGAGCTGGGCGGGCTTGCGAACTTCCACCGCCTCGGCGGCGCATCGGGCCAGGGCCGCAGCGTGGCGGGCGAAATCGCCTTGCAGGGCGAGGACGCCGATCCGGGGTGCGCTCACCACCGCCCCTACCATCCCCGAGTCTGGAGCAGCTCCTCCTTCGCGAGCTTCGAGGTCTCCAGCCCCACCATTGCCTCACCGAGATCCTCGCTGACCCGGGCCAGCACCTCGGGGTCCTTGTAGTGGGTCGTGGCCTGGACGATGGCCCACGCCCGCTTGGGCGGATCCGAGGACTTGAAGATCCCCGAGCCGACGAAGACCGCCTCCGCTCCGAGCTGCATCATGAGCGCGGCGTCGGCCGGCGTGGCGATGCCGCCGGCCGAGAAGTTCGGGACGGGCAGCCGGCCGTTCTTGGCCACCCACCGCACCAACTCGCAGGGCGCGCCCAGGTTCTTGGCCTCCGTCATGAGCTCCTCGTCGCCGAGGGTGGTGAGCCGGCGGATACCGGTCACCAGCGCGCGCATGTGGCGCACGGCCTCCACGATGTTGCCCGAGCCCGCTTCGCCTTTGGTCCGGATCATGGCCGCACCCTCGCCGATCCGGCGGAGCGCTTCCCCGAGGTCGCGGGCGCCGCAGATGAAGGGCACCCGAAACCGGAATTTGTCGATGTGGAAGTGCTCGTCGGCGGGGGTGAGGACCTCGGATTCGTCGATGAAGTCGACGGCGAGCGCCTCCAGGATCTGGGCCTCCACGAAGTGGCCGATGCGCGCCTTGGCCATGACGGGAATGGTGACGGTCTGTTGGATCTCCTTGATCTTTCTCACCGGCGCCATCCGGGCCACGCCGCCCTCCTTCCGGATGTCGGCCGGGACTCGCTCCAGCGCCATGACCGCCGCTGCCCCCGCCTCCTCGGCGATCTTGGCCTGCTCGGCGTTCGTCACGTCCATGATGACGCCGCCCTTGAGCATCTCGGCGAGGCCGATGTGCTTGCGATCCGCGATCCGGATACCGTTCAGCTCCGACACGTAGGACCTCCTCCGGTTGGCGCGACCGGCTACACCAGCGGCACCGCCACCCGTTCGAGCGGAGGCCGCGGTCTCGGCCGCTTGAGGCTTCCTTTGATGACTTCAGCCAGCCGTCGCACGCCTTCGTCGATACGCTCGGCCGGCACTGCCGAGAACGACAGCCGCAGCGTCCGCTCGCCCCCGCCGTCGACGAAGAAGACGGTGCCGGGCGTGAAGGTCACCCCGCGTTCGGCCGCGTGCGGGAGCAGCGCCGTGGCATCGAGTCCGGGGGGCAGCGTGACCAGGAGGGAGAAGCCCCCCT
This sequence comes from Candidatus Methylomirabilota bacterium, assembly GCA_036001225.1. Taxonomy (GTDB): domain Bacteria; phylum Methylomirabilota; class Methylomirabilia; order Rokubacteriales; family DASRDR01; genus DASYUM01. The sequence goes on from DASYUM010000338.1 coordinate 34,789, forward strand.
GGGGCTCCGTCCAGGTCACGCCCTCCGGCATCCGGCGGGCCAGGGCCGCCACGATCAGCGCCTGCCGGCGGCCGTACTCCCGCGCCACCCGGGCCGCGTGGCGGGCCAGCAGCCGGCGCTCGCAGAACCGGTGGAGGGCCGCCTGGAGCAGCACGCTGGTGTGGAGGTCGGCCAGCTGCTTGGCGGCGGCCAGCCGTTCGATGACCGTCGGCGGCCCCAGCAGCCAGCCGAGCCGCAAGCCGGGAAACAGGATCTTCGAGAACGTGCCGATGTAGATGACGAGGCCGGCCCGGTCCTGGGCCTTGAGCGGGGTCGGCGGCCGCTTGCCGTAATGCAGGCTCGGGTCGAAGCCGTCCTCCACGATCGGCAGCTGATGCCGCGCCGCCACTCCGAGCAGCCGGCCGGCCGTCTCCCCGTTCATGGCCAGCCCGGTCGGGTTGTGGCAGGTCGGCTGACAGTAGAAGAACTTCGGGGCCTGACGCTCGAGTAGCCGCTCCAGCAGGTCTACCCGCGGACCATCGCTCGTCCACGGCACGGCCTGCAGTTGAGCCCCGAAGGCCCGAAACGCCTGCATCGCTCGCGGGTAGGTCGGCTGCTCGATGCCCACCACGTCGCCCGGGTCGAGGAAGGTGCGGGCGATGAGATCGAATCCCTGCTGGGAGCCGTTGACGACCAGGATCTCGTCGGGCCGCGCTTCCAGGCCGAAGCGGAGGAGGTAGGTCGAGAGGTAGCGCCGGAGCGGCGGGTAGCCGGCCACCGGCGAGTACTGGAGGAGCGCGGCCCCCTCTTCGCGGACCGCCGCGTTCAGGGCCTGCCGGAAGGCTTCGGTCGGAAACAGCGCGCTGTCGGGGACGCCGCCCGCGAACGAGATCGCGGCCGATCCGGGGGGGCTGGGCGCCAGGGTCGCGCGGCGGCGCTCCTGCTCGGACTCGATGATACGCGCGCTACGCGAGAAGAGTCCCGCCCAGTCGATCGGCGGTGGCGGCGTCCGCTCGGCCGCCGGCATCGCCGGCCGTTCGGCAGGGCGGGCGGCCACGAACGTGCCCTGCCCGACGTGCGACCGGGCCACCCCCGCCGCCACCAGCTCCTCGTACGCCAGGATCACGGTGGCGCGGTTCACGCCCAGCGTGCAGGCCAGCTCGCGGCTGGCCGGGAGCTTGGCCCCCGGCGGCAGGAGGCCGTCCGCGATGAGCCGTTCCAGATGGGCCTGGATCTGGCGGGCGAGGGGAATCGGCTTGGCCCGGTCGAGGGGGATCTCCATATTGGTATTCCCTCTCAACCATTATGGGGGAGAGAATGCCGCAATCAAGGACCAATTGGTCGGCGTCCGCCCCGGCCAATCGGGATTCCGGGCCGAGCGGGCGGGGCGCCGGGGCGGGGCTCATCGGTGGCCCCGCGGGGAGGCTTGGTCAGAGAAGAGGCTCAGATCGCCTCGCCGGGGACCTCCCGGCCGCTGTCGCCTTCGCGGGCCAGCCGGCCGAACGCCTCCGGAGTCATCCGGAAGACCGTCCACTCGTCCATCGCCACCGCGCCCAGCTTGAAGTAGAAGTCGCGGGCCGGCGCGTTCCAGTCGAGGACCGCCCACTCCATGCGCCCGCAGCCGCGCTCGACGGCGATGCGGGCGAGATGCACCAGCAGCCGGCGGCCGATGCCGCGCCCCCGCTCGGTCGGCCGGACGAAGAGATCCTCCAGATAGAGCGTGGGCCGCCCCTTGAACGTGGAAAAAGTGAAGAAGTAGAGGGCGAAGCCGACCGCCTGCCCGTCCCGCTCGGCGAGCACCGCCTCGAAGACCGGACGGGGGCCGAAGCCGTGGGCGTGGAGGAGCGCTTCGGTCGCCTCGACCTCGTGGCTCAGCCGCTCGTACTCGGCGATGCCGCGGATGAGTTCGAGGAGGGTCGGGACGTCGGCCTCGGTGGCCCGGCGAAGGACGACCCTCTCAGCCCGGCCCTCTTCCCCAAGGGGGGAAAGGGGACGACCAGTCACAGTCCGTTCACGGAGTGAAACATCGTCGTGGTGCCCGCGATGGGCCCGGGCCGAGGCCCGAGCAGATCAAGGACGCAGGCGCGAGGCGCGCCGAGGCGTATGCCGCATACGTTGAGGTGCGCCGAGCGCCGAGGACGCCGAGATGCGACGGGCATCGGCCCGGGCAGCTCACTTCCCCCAGGGGGCAATCGCCGCCCGGCTGATCTTGTGGGGATCCCGCCGACCCAGCCACTCGGACTCCCGGAACGCCTCGCCGATCCGTTCGAGGGGGTAGACGTGTGAGATGACCTCGGCGAACGGGTACCTCTTCAGGTTCTGCTCGAGGAAGACCAGCGCGCGCTGGATGGCCCACGGCTCGTACTGGATCATGCCGACGATCGTCTTGGATCCCCACACGAGCTGGGCCGGGTGCAACTCCACTGTCAGCGGGGGGCTGATGGTGCCGATCTCGAGATAGGTGCCGCCGCTCTTCAGCATCTGGAGCCCCTCGGGGATGACCTGGGGGAAGCCGACGAAGTCGCAGGCGAGGTCCGCGCCCGCGCCACCCGTCCACTGGCGGACGAGGCTCACGCGGTCCTTGCGGTCGGGGACCGCCTTGAGGTCGATCGTGTGGTCGGCCCCGAAGGCCCGGGCCAGCTCCAGGCGCCCGGCGATCTGGTCCACGGCGATGACCGTCTGGGCCCCCATGTCCTTGGCGACCGCCGCCGCCTGCACGCCGAGCCCGCCCGCGCCCTGGACCACCACGGTGTCGCCGAAGCGCAATCCGGCCTTGCCCAGCCCGAAGATGACCTGCGCGAGCGCGCAGTTCACCGGCGCCACCAGCTCGTCCGGCAGTACGTCCGGCACCGTGAAGAGGGCGCCCCCCGGCTTGAGGTAGTAGTACTCGGCGAAGGCGCCGTGAAAGTGCGGGAACTCCGACGGGCCCAGCGGCCGGCCGACCTTCATCAGGCAGGCGGCGGGCTGCTTGCCGAGGCACGCGGGGCAGCGCCCGCAGGGATAGACGTACGTGTAGGCGACGCGGTCGCCCTCCTTGAGCGGGCGGCCCAGCGAGTCCGTCTTCACGC
>DASYUM010000339.1:0-68963 GCA_036001225.1 Candidatus Methylomirabilota bacterium
CCGGAGGGCGAGAGCAGCGGATCCCCCGCTCAGGGTGGCCGGCGCCGAGCTGCCCGCCGTCCCCCCGAACTCGGGCGCCTCGCTGTCGAGGGCCAGGCGCCAGGCGCCGGCAGGGAGCGGCAGCTCGACCTGACTCGAGTCCGCATCGTAGGCGAGCACCCCGAAGGCCGCCGCGGGCTCGGCCGCCCACCGGTGCACGGCCAGGACGCGCCCCACCCGCCCGACCCGGGTACGGTCGCGATCGGGATGGCGGAGCGCCGGATGGCTCTGCCGGAGCCGGAGGAGCGCGCGGTACCAGGCCCAGATGTGGGCGTGGGGCGGCCGCCCCCGCCGCGTCCGGTCGAGTCGCGACCGGGCGAAGGTGGCGGGATCCTCGGGATCCGGAATCTCGCCCGTCCAGGCGAACCGGGCGAATTCGCGGCGACGGCCGACCCGGACGGCCTCGACGAGCGCGGGATCGCCGAAGCTGGTGAAAAAGCAGAACGGCGCCGTCTCGCCGTACTCCTCGCCCATGAACAGGAGCGGCAGGTAGGGTGCGATCAGGACCGACGCCGCCGCCACCTTGACCGCCGGCAGCGAGACCTGGGTCATCAGCCGATCGCCGAGCGCCTGGTTCCCCACCTGATCGTGGTTCTGGGCGAACACGACGAACGCCTCGCCGGGCAGGTCGCCGGCCGGCGTCCCGAGGATCCGCTCCCGGAACTTCGAGAAGCGCCCCTGGTACACGAAGCCCTCGCGGAAGGCGACCTCGAGGTCGTCGAGCCCGCCCGGGAAGTCGTCGTAGTAGCCGCCGCGGGCGCCGGTGAGGGTCACCCGGAGCGAGTGGTGGAAGTCGTCGCTCCACTGCGAGGCGAGGCCGTAGCCGCCGCGGTCTCGCGGCACCACGATGCGGCGGTCGTTGCGGTTGGACTCCGCCACCACGTGCACCGCGCGCCCGAGCGCCCGCGCCTCCGCCGCCACCGTCTCGCCGATCTCGGCCAGGATGTGCGCCGGCGTCGTGTCCACGATGGCGTGCACGGCATCGAGCCGCAGGCCGTCCAGGTGGTACTCGCGGATCCAGTAGCAGGCGTTGCCGACGACGTGGCGCCGGACGCCGGGCGCGCCCTCGCCGTCGTAGTTCACTGCCTCCCCCCACGGCGTCCGGTGCCGATCGGAGAAGTAGGGCCCGTACTCGCGAAGGTAGTTCCCCTCGGGACCGAGGTGGTTGTAGACGACGTCGAGGAACACCGCCAGCCCCACCCGGTGGGCGGCGTCCACCAAGCGCCGAAGTCCATCGGGGCCGCCGTAGGTGGACTGGGGCGCGAAGAGATGGACGCCGTCGTAGCCCCAGTTGCGCCGACCGGGGAACTCGGCCACCGGCATCAGCTCGATGGCGTTGATCCCCAGCGCCCGCAGCTCGTCGAGGTCGGGGACGATGGCGCCGAAGGTGCCCTCGGGCGTGAAGGTGCCGACGTGCAGCTCGTAGAAGCGAAGGTCGGGCAGCGGTACGCCGGGCCAGCCGGCGTCCGTCCACGCGAACGCCGCGGGGTCCACGACGACGGACGGTCCGTGGACCCCGTCGGGTTGGGAGCGGGAGACCGGATCGGGGCGATCGCGGCCCTCGTCGAGCCGGTAGAAGTAGCGGGTCCCGGGGCCCGCGCCCTCGACGGTGCCCGCGAAGTGGCCGTCGGGCTCGGGCTCGAGCGCGAGGAGCCGGGCCGGGGGACCGACCAGGTGGACATCGAGGCGGCGGCAGCGCGGCGCCCAGACCCGGAACCGGACCGCGTCGGAGCCGACCGGCCAGGCTCCCAGCTCGAACGCGACGGCCTGGGGGGCAGGGGCGCAGGCGCGCGCCGGGACCGGCGGCCCGGGACGCGTGGTCACGGGATCAGGAGGGACACCGCGCCGCGATGGTGGACGGAGCCGCCGGCGGGCGGACGCCTACCAGCGAGGCTGACGGCGCGGACCGCCGCCGGACCCGGGACCGCCGCGGCCGCCGCCCGGTCGAGCCCCCTGCGGATTCGCCACCTGCACCGTGATCGCGCGGCCGTCGAGGCGCTGGCCGTTGAGCCGGCTGATCGCGGTCTGCGCCTCCTCGTTGGTCGCCATCTCGACGAAGCCGAAGCCCCGGGACTGGCCCGAGTAGCGATCCGTGATCACGGTAGCCGACTCGACGGTCCCGCACTGGGCGAACTGATCCCGCAGCGCCTCGGACGTCGTCGAGTAGGAGAGTCCTCCGACATACAGTTTGACCGCCATGGTGCCTCCTTTGTGACCCCGGCCGCGGCCCCGACCGGTCTGCTCAGCATATGGGCGGGTCGCGGGAGGCGTCAAATGGCCGAAGCGTCGTCGGCGCGGTGCCGTTCGCCATGCCGGTCGTCGCGGGGGCAGTCTATAATACCGGGTCACCGGGGCGCGCCAGCCCCGTCAAGGAGGCAGACCATGCGACAGCGAGGCCGAGTGGTGGCGTGCGCGGTGCTCGTCGCGCTCGCGGCGGGGCCGGTGGCCGCCGCCGACCGGGTGAAGGTCGGCTTCATCGCGACCTTCTCGGGACCGATCGGGTTGATCGGCCAGCACATGATCGACGGGTTCACGCTGGGGGTGGACCACGCCGGCGGCAAGCTGGGCGGGCTGCCCACCGAGGTGATCCGCGAAGACGACCAGCTCAAGCCCGACGTCGGCCTCCAGGCGGCTAAGAAGCTCCTCGAGCGCGACCGGGTGGATTTCGTGGTCGGTACCATCTTCTCCAACGTCATGATGGCGATGTACAAGCCGGTCGTCGAGGCCAAGACCTTCCTCATCAGCCCGAACGCCGGGCCCTCGCCGATCGCGGGCGCCCAGTGCTCGCCCTGGTTCTTTTCCTCCTCCTGGCAGAACGACGGCGCCCACGAGGCGATGGGCAAGCACGTTCAGGACAATGGCTACAAGCGCGTGTACCTGATGGCACCCAACTATCAGGCCGGCAAGGACGCGCTGGCCGGCTTCAAGCGCTACTACAAGGGCGAGGTCATCGGCGAGGTCTACACGGCGATCAACCAGCCCGACTACTCGGCCGAGCTGGCCCAGCTCCGGGCGGCCAAGCCCGACGCCGTCTACGTCTTCCAGCCGGGCGGGATGGGCGTCAACTACGTCAAGCAATACGCCCAGGCCGGCTTGCTGGCCGAGGTGCCGCTGTTCTCAGCCTTCACCGTCGAGGAGACCACGCTGAAGGCGCTCGGCGACGCCGCCGTCGGCGTCTACGGCACCGCCTTCTGGACGCCCGACCTCGACAACCCGGTCAGCAAGCGCTTCGTCGCCGACTTCGAGAAGAAATACGGATACACGCCGTCCCTCTACGCCGCTCAGGCCTACGACGCCGCCCTCCTGATCGACAATGCCGTTCGGGCCGTCAAGGGGAAGATCGAGGACAAGGAGGCGCTGCGGGCCGCGCTCCGCAAGCCGACGTTCCAATCGGTCCGGGGCGGGACCATCAAATACAACACCAACCACTTTCCGGTCCAGAACTTCTACCTCTATCAGGTCGTCAAGGACCCGGCCGGGAAGCTCAGGCTCGAGAACCGCGGCGTGGTCTTCACCAATCACGCCGACCCCTACGCCTCCGAGTGTCCGATGAAGTGGTAGTGTCCTCCGGGCCTGCCTCCCCCGGACCAGGGCCGGCCGGCGGCACCTGAGTGGACCCCGTCCTGCTGCTCGTCCAGGGGCTCAACGGCCTCCAGCTCGGCGTCATGCTCTTTCTCATGGCGGCCGGGCTCACGCTGATCTTCGGGATCATGAACATCGTGAACCTCGCCCACGGCTCGCTCTACATGGTGGGAGCCTATCTGGCGGTCGCCTTCCAAGAGTGGACCGGATCGTACCTGCTCGCCATCCTGCTCGCCCTGCCGGCCACCGCCCTGGTCGGCATCACGGTGGAGGCGGTCGCCATCCGGCGCCTCTACACCCGCGACCATCTCGACCAGGTCCTGGCCACCTTCGGCTTGATCCTCTTCTTCAACGAGCTGGTCCGCATCCTGGGGGGGAAGGCGGCCCGCTACATGGCCCTGCCGGCCGCGCTCTCCGGCCACGTGCAACTGGTTCCCGGCGCCCGCTACCCGGTCTACCGCCTGGTCGTGGTCGCCGTCGGCCTCCTGGTCGCGCTCTTCCTCTATGGGCTCATCACCCGAACCCGCCTGGGCATGCTGATCCGGGCTGGCGCCAGCAACCGCCAGATGGTGGCCGCGCTCGGCGTGAACATTCGTCTCCTCTACACGCTGGTATTCGGCCTGGGAGCGGCCCTGGCCGGCCTGGCCGGGCTGATGACGGGGCCCCTGGTGTCGATCGAATCGGGGATGGGTGAGCCGGTCCTGATCCTCACCTTCGTGGTGATCGTGATCGGCGGGATCGGCTCGATCCGGGGGGCGCTGGTGGCGGCGATCCTGGTCGGGCTGGTGGACACCATGGGACGGGCCTTCCTGCCGCCGGCGCTCGGCACCGTCCTGCCCCCCCAGGCCGCGAACCAGGCCGGGCCGGCGCTCGCCTCGATGCTGATCTACGTCCTCATGGCCGGCGTCCTCGCCGTTCGCCCCGAAGGGCTCTTCCCCGCCCGAACGGGGTAATTCGATGGCGATCGATTCCCGCCAGCGCCTGGACGTCGCCGCGCCCGAACCGAAGCGCTCCGAGCGCGGGCTTTGCCCGCGCCACTCCCGGGGGGTGGCTTCGGAGGGGGGCGTGAGCCCCCCACCGATGGAGACCGGGCCGGCGCTCGCCTCGATGCTGATCTACGTCCTCATGGCCGGCGTCCTGGCGTTCCGACCGGAAGGACTGTTTCCCGCCCGTACCGGCTGACATGCCGGACCGCCTCCACGCGCCCGCGCTCATGGCCGGCTTGGCCCTGCTCGCGCTGGTGCCGGTGGCGGCCCGGGTCTTCGATGCCCCGTTCTACCTGACCCTGGTCGGGCGGATGATGATCTGGGCGCTGGCCGCCCTCAGCCTGAACCTGATCCTCGGCTACGGCGGCATGGTGAGCTTCGGGCACGCGGCCTACCTCGGCGTCGGGGTCTACACGGTCGGCATCCTGAGCTACCACGGGATCCACAGCGGCTTCGTCCAGTGGCCGGCCGCGATCGTCGCCGCCGCCGTGATCGCCGCCGCCGTCGGCGCCGTCTCGCTGCGGACGAGCGGCGTCTACTTCATCATGATCACCCTCGCCTTCGCGCAGATGCTCTATTTCCTGGGCGTCAGCCTCAAGACCTACGGCGGCGACGACGGGATGAGCCTGACCGCCCGCAGCCGCTTCGGGGGACTGCTCGACCTCGAGGACGCCACCGTCTTCTACTACCTCGTCTTCGTCCTCCTGCTCACCTTCCTCTACCTGAGCCACCGGCTCGTCCACTCCCGCTTCGGCATGGTGCTCCGCGGATGCCGCTCCAACGAGCGCCGGATGCGGGCCATCGGCTTCCCCACCTACCGGTACAAGCTCGCCGCCTTCGTGATCGCCGGCGTCACGTGCGCGGTGGCCGGTGTGCTCCTGGTGAACTTCACCAAGTACACGAGCCCGGCCTTCATGCACTGGACGCGCTCGGGCGAGATCATGGTCATGGTGATCCTGGGCGGCATGGGCACCATCGCCGGCCCCGTGCTGGGGGCGTTCGCCTTCCTGGCCCTCGAGGAGATCCTGTCCGGGTACACCGAGTACTGGCCGGTCGTCCTCGGCCCCGCCCTCATCCTCATCGTGCTGTTCGCCAAGCGCGGCCTGGCCGGGCTGCTCGAGCGGCGGAGCGCGGCCGGTGGCTGAGCCGCTCCTCGACGCCCACCGCCTGGTCAAGCGGTTCGGCGGCGTGGTGGCCACCGACCACGTGGACCTGGCCGTCATGCCCGGCGAGATCCACGCGATGATCGGTCCCAACGGGGCGGGCAAGACCACGCTGATCGCCCAGCTGGCCGGGGAGCTCCGGCCGGACGCGGGACTGATCCGTCTGGCCGGCGCCGACGTCACCGCGCTCTCCGCCCCGGCCCGTTCGGCCCGCGGCCTCGCCCGCTCCTTCCAGGTCACCAGCATCTTCCGCGACCTGACCGCCCTCGACAACGTGGCGTTGGCCGTCCAGGCCCACGCCGGGCACAGCTTTCGCCTCTGGCGGGACGCTCGGAGCGACCCGGCCCTCCGCGAGCCGGCCCGGGCCGTGCTGGCCGAGGTCGGTCTCGCCGAGCGCGCCGCGGTCCTGGCCGCCAACCTGGCCCACGGCGAGCAACGCCAGCTCGAGATCGCGATGGCCCTCGCCACTCGCCCACGGCTGCTCCTCCTCGACGAACCCACCGCCGGCATGGGCCCCGAGGAGTCGGCGCGGATGGTCGCGCTGCTGCGGGCGCTCAAGGGGGGGCCGAGCCTGCTCCTGGTCGAGCACGACATGGACGCGGTCTTCGCGCTGGCCGACCGCATCACGGTGCTGGTCTACGGGCGGGTCATCGCCAGCGGCCGGCCGGAGGAGATCGCGGCCAGCGCGGCGGTGCGGGAGGCGTACCTGGGCGAGGGCGAGGAGGCGGGGCGTGCTCGAGCTTGAGGGCGTCGAAACCTGCTACGGGGAGAGCCAGGTGCTGTTCGGCATGAGCCTCGCCGTGGGTGCCGGTGAGGTGGTGACCCTCCTCGGTCGCAACGGCATGGGGAAGACCACCACCGTGCGCACGATCATGGGTCTGACGCCTCCGCGCCGCGGCCAGATCCGGTTCGAGGGCCGGCCGATCCACGGCCTCCCCGAGTTCCGTATTGCCCAGGCCGGGCTCGGGCTCGTCCCCGAGGGGCGCCAGGTCTTCCCCAACCTGACCGTGCGGGAGAACCTGATAGCCACCGCCGCCAACCGGCGCCGCGCGTCCCAGCCGTGGACCGTCGAGGGCGTCTTCGATCTCTTCCCGGCGCTCGCCGCGCGGCAGCGGATGCTGGGCGCGACCTTGTCGGGGGGCGAGCAGCAGATGCTCGCGATCGCCCGGGCGCTCATGACCAACCCCCGTCTTCTCATCCTGGACGAGGCGACCGAAGGGCTGGCCCCGCTGATCCGGGCCGAGATCTGGCGGTGTGTGACCGCGCTCAAGGCCGGCGGGCAGGCCATCCTGCTGATCGACAAGAACGTGGACGCGCTGACCCGGATCGCCGAGCGCCACTACATCATCGAAAAGGGGCGGGTGGTGTGGACGGGCACCTCGACCCAGCTCCGCGCCGACGAGGGCATCCGGCACCGCTACCTGGGCCTGACGCGGGAACTCCGGCCCGGGTCCTGATCGTCACCGCGGCCCGTTTCCCGCCCGTCCCGAGGAATCTCTGGGGCGCCGCTCCGTCTCCGGAAGCATCGCGCTCACTTCGCCGAGCGCCCACAGCGCGAGGTGACACTCGGTCTCGATGATCTGAGCCACGCGCTCGACGACCGGCGCCCGCGCGGTCCGGCGGAGACCGCGAGCGAGGCGGCGCAGCTCGCGCAGCCGACGCACGATGCCGGCCCGGTCGCTGGCCGGGCGGGACGCCCGCGGGCGCCGGGCGCGCCGCGTCACGCGTCTCGTTGCCATCGGTGCCCGGGCGGCCGGTGATCGAAGAACCGCTTCGCCTTCAGCTCGTAGCGGGGCAGGCTCCGGCCCGGCAGCACCTCGACGCCGATCGTCACCCCGATCGCCTCCTTGAGGACGCGCTCGGCCTCCGCCCGCAGCGCCGGGTAGGCGGTCGCGGCCACCTCCGGCCGCGCCTCCGCCTTGACCGTGACCGCGTCGTTCGACGCCTCCCACGTCACGTGCACCTCGTAGTGCTCGGAGAGCCCGGCCACCTCGTGGAGGAGCGCCTCCACCGCCGACGGATACACGTTGACGCCCTTGACGATGATCATGTGGTCGGTGCGGCCGAGGACCCCCCCGGGGTAGCCGGTCCAGGTGGTCCCGCACCCGCAGGGCGCCTGCGTCCAGCGGACGAGGTCGTGGGTCCGGTACTTGATGAGCGGCTGGCCGTGCTGGAGGTAGGAGGTGACGATGTGCTCGCCCACCTCGCCGTCGGGGACCCGGCGATCCTCCCGGTCCACCACCAGCGCGTGGTACCAGTCCTCGCAGAGGTGGACGCGGTCGGCGAGCGGACAGCCGGGGTTGGTCGGGCCCAGCTCGGCGATCCCGTACAGCTCGTAGACCCGGGCTCCCCACAGCTCGGCGATGGCCTCTCGGGTGGTGGGGATGGAGCCGCCCGGTTCGCCCGACACGATCACGATCGAGACCCCGCTCTGGCGGAGGTCCACGTTCATCTGGCGCGCGACCTCGCCGAGGTAGAGGGCATAGGTCGGGGTGACGACCACGACGTCCGGCCGATAGGCGAGGAGCTGGTTGATGCGTCCCTTGGAATCGAGGCCCCCGCCCGAGATCACGGTGCCGCCGAGGCGCCGCACGCCCATGTAGGCGCTCCAGAAGGCGGCGAAGATCCCCCAGTGGAACGGGAAGTAGAAGCTGTGCCGGGGCCGGAGACCGATCCCCCAGTAGAGGTAGACCCACGACTCGCCCCACAGGAGCGACGAGTAGTAGGTGAGCGGGATGTGGAGCGGCACCCCGGTGGAACCCGAGGTCTGGAAGCGGTGGAGGAAGAAGTCCTCGGGAACGGCCAGCGCCTCGCCGAACGGCGGGCCGGCGGCCTGGGCCTCCAGGATCTCCTGCTTGTCGATGATGGGCAGCCGCTTCTCGAAGTCGTCCATCGTCCGGATCTGCGCGGGCCGCACCTTCGCCCGGTCGAGGAGCCGCCGGTACATGGGGCTGCGGGCGTAGGCGTAGCGGATCAGCGCCTGGAGCTTCCGGAGGTGGAGGCGGTCCAGCTCGGCCCGGGACAGCGTCTGCGTGTAGGGGTTCCAGAATCGCGCGCCGAGGGTCTGGTCCCTGAAGAGCGCGAGCGGCTTCATCGCCGGCCGCGCGCCGGGCCGGGCGCTCACACCGAGATGCCCCACAGGTGCTTGGTCACGATGCCGATGGCGTAGGTGATCCCGACCGCGGCGGCGATGATGACGAGGTTGGTGACGATCCGCCGCCGGATGTTCATGCCGGAGAGGAACGCCAGCACCAGCGAGACCACGATGATGAGGCTCCCCGCGGCGAGGAGCGAGGGCAGCGCGTTCCGGGCGCCGATCAGGACGGGCAGCACCGGGACCAGCGCGCCGGCGAAGTAGCTGGCGCCGATGAGCCCCGCCGACGCCAGCGGGGGCTCGCCGGCGACCTCGGCCGACCCGGCGGTGCCCAGAAACCGCCGCCGCTCGACCTCGGTCTGCCGCACCTCGGCTTCCGAGCTGGCCGCGACGTAGGCGCCGGCCGCCATCGACAGCGACCCGGCGACGGCGACGGTCGAGCCGGCGATCAGCACGGTGGCGGCGTCTCCGAAGGCGCCGAAGAAACCGCTGACCGCCCCCAGGATCTCCACCAGCCCATCGTTGAGCCCGAAGAAGATGTTGCGGATCCGCTCCGGGTTGATCCGGCGCTCGGCCATCCGGGTCACCACGGCGTCCTCGTGCTGGAACTCGTCCTCCAGGATCCCCCGCACGGCACCGCCGAGCGGGCCGTCCCGATATGCCTCCCACAGGGACAGGTACTTCCGCACCCCGTAGACCTCGATCGCCTCCAGGACCAGGTGCACGGCCGGTGCCCCGAAGACGCGACAGATCAGCGTGATCAGCGCGAGCTTCAGGCGGCGGCCGACATCGAGGGTCGCGAGCTTGAGGCCGAAGAACTCCTGCCAGAAGGCGAAGTGCCGCGTCTCGACCTGGATCAGCTCGTCCAGCATCGCCTGGAGGTCGCCGGACGTGACCTCGCGCAGCGTCCGGTAGAGCGAGAGGTCGAACAGCTCATCGAGGATGAGCGTGCGGGCGAGCCGATCGTCGGCGGGGTGGCCGGGAGGCATGCCCTCCGACTATAGCAGGCCCGCCGGCGCCAGGGGGCGCGCGGTCCGGTAGAGCGCGCGCGCGCAGGCGCCCACGCCGAGGCACCACACGGCCAGGCGGACCAGCGACCCGAGCCAGGGCAGCTCACCGGCCACGGCCAGCACGAGCAGCCCCAGCCCCAGCGCCGGCAGCGATCCCCACGCGCTCGGGCCGGCGGGGCGAAGAAGCGCCCGCCCGATGAACGTGCCGACGACGATCTTCGCCGTGTAGAGCGCGGTGAGGTAGAGGGCGGCGCCGATCAGCGCCAGCGGCAGACCGACCAGCGTAGCGGCCAGCAGGAGCACCGCCAGAGGCCCGCCGACGAGGACGGCCGCGCCCAGCGGCAGGCTCCGCGACCAGTCCCCCACCGCCCCCACGCTCGCCTGGAAGAAGCGGGGGACGAGCGCGAGGGCCAGGTAGCCGAGGAGGGCGGCGCCGAAGAGGTGGACGCCGAGCCAGAAGTAGACGCGCGGCTCGGCGTACACGGCGCTCCCGGCGGGCACCGGCCGGATCGTACGCTGCCCGCCGACGGCGACGGCCGGATCGAGCGCCGCGGCGCCGCTTTCGACCTGGGCGGTCAGGTCGCCCCCGACCCGGCCCGGGGGCGCCAGCACGAGCCGGTGCGCCCGCACGGTCAGGTGCCGGCCGACCGACCCGGCGATCCGCGCCGTCTCGCCGAATACCCACACGCTCCGGCCGACGGCGCCCTCGACGTCGAGGCCGCGTCCGACCAGGCTCAGGTCGCCGTCCACGGCCGACCCCTCGGCCAGCCCGGTCGCGCGATTGACGCCGTAGAGGCTGCGCGCGACCCGGCCCCGGATCCGCACGCTCCCGGCGAACGAGTAGACGTTGCCGTCCACGGTCCCCCCGATCTCGACGGTGGCCGCCGCCGCGACGAGGTCGCCGCGGATCGCGCCGCGCACCTCCACCCGCCGGGCGGCGACGATGAGGTCGCCGTCCACGGTGCCGTCGATGCGAATCGTCTCGCCCCAGGCGACCAGGGTCCCCTCGGTCGTCCGGTCGCCCGGAACCGTGACCTCGCCGCCGCTGCGGGTCTCGATCCCGAGCGCCGCCGCCGGCAGCCCGGCCAGGACGCCGAGGACCAGCAGCCCGACGATGTGCCGGGCCGGCCGCCGGACGATGAGCGCGAGGCCGGCCAGCGCGAGCGCCGCCATCGTGGCAACCGCGGCGACCGTCACCGCCGAGGCCACGGTCCCCGCGTTCAGGGCCAGGGCCAGCCCCAGGTCGAAGGCCAGGCTCCACCAGTCGAGGCCGGCGAGCGGTCTCGGGCGGGCCACGCCGCCGGCGAGCCAGAGCGCGGCGACCAGCGCCGCCGCGACCGCCACAGCGACCAGTCGCCAGTGGTCCGTCGCCGGCGCGATGGCCGGCGCCGCCTCCTCCGCGAGGACGGTGGCGAGCAGGCGGTTCTCCGCCTCCAGGCCGCCCAGGAGTCGCCGGCAGCGCGGGCAGCCCGCCAGGTGCCGCTCGACGTCGCGGGCCTCGTCGGCCGGCAGCTCGCGGTCGGCGTACATCGCGTAGGTCAGCTCGGAAAAGCAGCTCATCGGGTCCACCCCCACCCCCGTCCCCTCCCCACCCGCCGGGGGGAGGGGTGGGTCCCTACGCGCGAGCCCCTCACTCGACGGTGCTCCCGGCTCTCACCACGTTTCATTGTCGTGATCCCTCGGCGCCGACGCCGAGCGTCCGGCGCAGCTCCTGCTTGGCCCGGAAAATCAGCGTCGCCACGTGATTCCGCGTGAGCCCGAGCTGGCTGGCGATCTCCTCGTAGCTCAGCTCGCCGTAGTAACGAAGGGTGAGCGGCACGCGGTAGCGGTCCGGGAGCGCCGCCAGCGCCTGGCGCAGCTCGACCCGGCGCTCCCGGCCCAGAGCTTCCGCCAGCGGGGACGTCGCCTCGCCGGCTGGCCCCTCGGTCGCGTCCGGGTCCTCGGCGGCGAAGAGGCGTCCGTCCCGCCGGCGCCGCCGCAGCACGTCCACGCAATGATGGGCGGCCACGCTGAAGAGCCAGCGCGGGAAGGGCTGGCCCGGATCGTACGAGGCCAGCGAGCGCTGCACCCGCAGGAAGACCTCGCTGGCGGCGTCCTCGGCCGCATCGGCGGACCCGAGCAGGTGACGACAGAGGCCGACGACGCGCCGGCCGAACCGGTGGTAGAGTTCGGCGAAGGCGTCGCCGTCTCCCCCGCGGGCGCGCTCGACCAGCGCCGCCTCTGCTGCCGTCTCGGCCATGCCGCCCCTCCGCCGGCTCTCATACGGTCTTACGATCGGGCCCCGGCAAAGTTTCGCCCGCCGCCGCCCGGCGTTCCAGCCTCGAAACTTATCGGGCGGGCGAACGTATGACGAGGTGGAAGCGGTCAGACCCTTGGAAAAGGAGCCGATGATGCGACGAGCGGACTGCTGCCCCCGCCGTTACCCCGCGGATGGGACCGCCCCCGACCCCGACGGTCCCGGTGTCGTCGCCCGGCCCCCCCGCATCTACCTCGCCTTCACGGCGCTCGGCCTCGCGCTCCACTGGCTCCGACCCGTGGCGCTCCTGCCGGCCGGGACGCCGCCCGCCCTCGGGTACGCGGCCGGCGGTGTCCTGGCCGGGCTGGGGGTCGCCATCATGGCGATCGCGGTCCGGCAATTCCGGCGGGCGGGGACGAACGTCGAGACTCCGAAACCGGCCACCGCCCTCGTCACCGACGGCCTGTATCGGTGGTCCCGGAACCCGATGTACCTCTCGCTGACCCTCATCTACGCCGGCGTCGCGGCCGCCGCCAACAGCCTGTGGCTGGCGGCGCTCCTGCTCCCGCTGCTCGCCGTCATGCGCTACGGCGTGATCGCCCGTGAGGAACGATACCTGGCCGGCAAGTTCGGCGGGGGCTACCACGCCTACACGACGTCGGTGCGGCGGTGGCTGTGAGGGCACCGACGCGGGGCATGGGTCGGGGCAGTCGAATCGGGCGCCGGGCGGTCAGGGCCAACCGCGCCGGCCAGAGACGGGGAGCGTCAGGCGGCGCGGCGGGCGGCCAGCGTCACCACGACCGCGGCCAGCTCGGCCGGCTGGACTGGCTTCGCGATGTGGACCTGGAAGCCGGCCGACACGGCGCGGATCCGATCCTCCACGGTTCCGTAGGCGGTCAGCGCCGCCGCCGGCGTGCGGCCGCCCTGGTCGGCGGGTAGGGTCCGCACCTTGCCGATCAGCGCGTAACCGTCCTCGCCGGGCAGGGCGAGGTCGGCCAGGAGGACATCGGGCTTCAGTCGGGCCAGTGCCTCCAGGGCCTCGCCCACCGAGGCGACGGCGGTGACGCTCGCCCCGTAGTGCTGGAGCGTCGCCGTCACCAGCTCGCGCGCGTCCGCCTCATCGTCCACCACCAGCACCTGCACGCCGGCCAGAATCGGGGCCACCCCGGGCACGCTTCGTCCGGCTTTCTCCGCCGGTCGCACGGCGGGGATGGGCAGCTTGACGGTGAACGTCGCTCCCTGCCCTTCGCCCGGGCTCTCGACGGAGACGGTGCCGCCGTGTAGCTCGATCAGCTCCCGCACGATGCTGAGCCCCAGCCCCAGCCCGCCGTGGGTGCGGGTACTCGGGCTCTCGGCCTGCCGGAAGCGCTCGAAGATGTGGGGGAGGAAGTCGGGAGTGATTCCCTGCCCGGTGTCGCGCACGGTGAGCTTGAACTGTCCCTCCGCTCGCTCGAGGTGCACCGCCACCTGCCCGCCGGCGGGGGTGAACTTGACCGCGTTGGACAGCAGGTTCCAGATCACCTGCTGGAGTCGCACCGGATCGCCGGACACGGTGGCGTCGGGCACGTCGGGGGCCACGTCGAGCCGGATCGTCTTGGCCAGCGCGGCCGGGCGTACGACGTCGAGGGCGGCCTCGATGACGGCCCGGAGCGGAACCGGCCGGACGTCGAGCCGGAGTTGGCCGGTGACGACGCGGGAGACGTCGAGGAGGTCCTCGATGAGCTGGGCCTGCATCTTGGCGTTGCGCTCGATCGTCTCGAAGGCGCGAGCCCGGGTCGGCTCGTCGAGCTTTGCCGTGCGCAGCAGGTGCAGCCAGCCCAGCATGGCGTTCAGTGGTGAGCGCAGCTCGTGGGAGAGGGTGGCCAGGAAGTGGTCTTTCGACTGGTTGGCCCGACGGAGCTGGGCCTCGGTCCGCTTGAGCCGGGTGATGTCGTGGAAGACGACCACCGCGGTGGCGGGCTGGCCGTGCATGGCCGGCAGGGTGTCGGCGTAGAGGAGCAGCGAGCGGGCGCCGGTGGGGAGGTGCCAGTCCATCTGGAACCCCTCCAGCCGCTCGCCGCCAGCGACCCGGACGCCCGGCATCTGGTCGTTGGCGATGCGATCGCCGGCGGCATCGGTGCAGTAGTAGACGGTGTGATACTCCTCGGCCGGCACGTTCTTGGGGTAGTCGCCCCCGGCCATCTGGTCGGCGGCCGCGTTGGCGAAGGTCACCCGCGCGGTGCCGGGCTCGATGAGCAGGATGGGCAAGGGCGCCAGGTCGAGGACCGCTTCCAGCCACGTGCGCTCGTTGGCGAGCTGCTGCTCGGCCCGCCGGCGCTCGGTGACGTCCATCGCGTACGCGATCAGCCGCACCGGCTGGCCCGTGCTGTCCCGCAGCACCGAGAGCGACAGGTGGCCGTAGAACTCCTCCCCCGTCTTTCGCTGCAGCTGGACCTCGATCTCGTGGCTCTCCTTGGCCCGGAGCGGCGCCAGCACCTGCTCGGCCACGAACTCCCGGGCGTTGTCCGGATACACGAAGGAGAGGTGGCGGCCGAGCGCTTCCGCCGCCGGGTAGCCGAAGAGCCGGGCCGCTCCCTCGTTCCAGCTCGTCACGCACCCCTCCAGATCGGTCGCGATGACCGCGTCGTGGATCTGGTCGAGGATCTGGGCATGCTGGCGGAGCGTCTCCTCGGTCTGCCTGCGCTCGGTGACGTCCACCATGAGGCCGCGGAGCTGGCGAGGACGGCCGTCCTCCCCGGGAACGACGTAGACGATCGCGTGGAGCCAGACCATCCGGGCGTCGGCCGTCACCGCCCGGTATTCGAAGTCGTGTTCGCGCCCCTCGGCGGTCGCCGTCCGGCGGAGCGTGGTGATCCGCTCGCGGTCCACCGCGTGGATGTGCTTGAGCCAAAACTCGGGATCCTCCAGCCACTGCTCGACCGGATAGCCGAGGATCTCCTTGGCCCGTTGGCTGACGAAGGTGAAGCGGAAGGTCGCGGGGTCGGCCTCCCACACGATGGCGTGGAGGCCCTGGACCAGGTCGTGGAACCGGCGCTGGGCCGCTTGCGCTTCGGTGTACAGGCCCGTCCGCTCGACCACCATCGAGGCCATCTGGGCGAGCTGGACCAGCACGGCTTCGTCGCTGGCGGTGAACGGCCCCCCGTCCTTGCCGAACAGCTCGATGCGCCCGAGAGGCCGGCCACGCCGGCCGAGCAGTGGCGCCGTGACCCCGCTCGGCGCGGGCGTCTCCGCCAGCGGCCCCGGCATCCCGGCGGGTGAGACGGCGGTGAGCCGCTCCACCCCGTCCTCCTCGAGGGTCACCCTGGTCACCGCGCGCTGAGCCCCGACGATGTCTCGGGCCTGATCGGTGATGACCTGCAGCAGCTCGTCGAGTGACAGAGTCCCGTTCATCGCCAGCGCGGCGCGGGTCAGTGCGCGGAGCTGGATGGCGTGTCCCTCGGTCCGGCGGGCCGCGCGCTCCGCCTCCAGGCGAGCGGCGAGCTCCCGGCCGAGGAGCTGGTCCTTCAGCCGATTGCGCTCTCGGAGCACCCCGACGAGCCGGGCGCCCTGGAGCGCGCTCGCCGCCTGGCTGGACGCCGTCCGGAAGAGGAAGCTCTCCGCCTCGGTGGGGAAATCGGCGCGGGCGGCGGCGGCCACCACCATGGCGTCCGTCCCCAGCGGCAGGCACACCAGCCGCACGCTGCCCGAACCGGCGGGGTGCGGGATCACCGCCGCCGAGGCTGGCGGCTGCGGCGTGATCCACGGCGCCAGTCCGCGGCCGAGGGCCTCGGTCCGATCCGCCGCGCTCGGCCTCTGCTCGACCTGGGCCGCCTCGATGACCGGCCCTCCGGCGGGATCGGTCAAGCGCACGTACGCGAAGGCCAGGTCGAGCATGCTCGACAGGACGTCGGCGAGATCCTGCGCGATCCGGCCCGGCTCCTGGCCGCTCCAGGCCGCCGGCAACGCCAGGAGCGCAGCGACATCGCTCGCCTGCCGGCGGAGCCGGACGACCTCGTCGGTCAGCGCGGCGATGGACGCCGGTGAGGCGGCCGGGGGCGGCGACTCAGGCTCCGCGGCCATCCGCCGGAGACTCCGGGAAAACCGGGTGTAGGCGTCGGGGGCGCGGGGTCGTGTGGATGACGGCCTCCAGCCAAAGCATCAGGGCGTCGATGACGCTGGGAAACGAGGAGGGCCCGCTGACTCGGCGTTCCACCGGCCTCAATTCGAGACATACCAACTCCGATGACCGCGTGTCAAGCTCACCGCGAGGGTACGGTCCTGAACGATCTCGCGGCCAGGGTCACCGCACCCGGCTCGGAACCGGCCCCTGCTCGACGAGCCAGCGGGCCGCCCGCAGGAGCCGGCCGTCGTCGCCCCGCGCCGCCACCAGCTGAACGCCGAGCGGCATGGCCTCCGCCCCCCGCAGGATCGGCAGGCTGACCGCCGGCACCCCGCACAGCGTCCAGATCGTGCAGAAGATCGGGCTCCCGGTCGACTCGAGGCCGATCGGCGCGGCGCCGGTGGTGGCCGGGGTCACGAGCGCGTCGTAGGCGGCGAAGATCGGCGCCAGCGCCCGGTGGAGCTGGGGGACCGCCTCCAGCGCCTCGTTGTACTCGACCGCGCGATACGCCTGGCCGCGCTCGATCATCTCGGAGAGCCGCGGGCTCAGCCGATCCCGGCCCGCCGCGTACTCCGCCGCGAAGCTCTTCGCCAGGTCTGCCTCCATGATGGTGCGGTGCCAGCCGACCGCGTGGGCGAAGATCGGCGGCAGCTCGACCTCCACCGCCCGGTTCCCGAGCTGCGCGACCAGCGCCGGGAACGCGGCCCGGACGTCCGGCTCCGCCTGCTCCCACATCGGCGTCCGGACGAAGGCGAGCCGGGGGGGGACGGGCGGCGTCGCCGCCACCGCGTCACGGAGCCGCGGGCGCGCTCGGGGGCGCATGGCGGCGTCACGCTCGTCGTAGACCATCAGCGCCTCGCCGAGGAGCGCGACATCCTCGAGGCTCCGCGCGAACACCCCGACCTGGTCGAGCGGCGGCGACTGGCGGAGCGCGCCATGACGCGAGATCAGCCCGTAGGTCGGCTTGTAGCCGACGACCCCGCAATAGGCGGCGGGCCGGATGACCGACCCGTTGGTCTGGGTCCCGAGGGCGAGGGGCACCATGCCCGCGGCCACGGCGGCCGCCGAGCCGCTGGAGGAGCCGCCCGGCGTGCGCCGCGGGTCGTGGGGGTTCCGGGTCTTGCCGGGCCAGTAGACGGCCAGCTCGGTAGTGACAGTCTTGCCCAGGACGATCGCCCCCGCCGCCCGGAGCAGCGCGACCGCGGCGGCGTCCTCGGTCGGCTGGCGGCCGGCGTGGAGGACGGTGCCGTTCTCGGTCGGCATGTCGGCGGTGTCGAAGATGTCCTTCACGCCGACGGGGATCCCGTCGAGCGGGCCGAGCTCCCGGCCTGCCCGCCGGGCGGCATCGGCCTCCCGGGCCTGGCCCACGGCGTGGTCGCGATCGAGGAACGCCCAGGCGCCGACGACGGGCTCGCGCTCGGCGATCCGCTCGAGGCACGCCGCGACGACCTCCTCGGCGGTGAGCTTGCCGCGGCGGATGGCGGCGGCGGCGGCGACGGCGGTCAACGGGACCGGATCCATGCTCGCCCCCGCCGCCGGGTCAGCGGCCGCCGGCGAGGTAATCCAGCGCGGCCACGATCCCGCCCTTTCGGTAGGGCACGCCGGCCACCGCCAGTCCCATCTCGACGCCGGCCAGCGTCCCCGCCAGCATCAGGTCGTTGAAGTCGCCGAGATGCCCGATCCGGAAGACCTTGCCCTGCAGCTTGGTGAGGCCGGTTCCCAGCGACATGTTGAACCGCTCCAGCACGAGCTTGCGAAACGCGTCGGCGTCGTGGCCCTCCGGCATGCGGGCGGCCGTCAGCGAATTGCTGTACTCGCGCGGCTCCTGGCACTGCAGTTCGAGCCCCCAGGCCTGCACGGCGCGCCGGGTCGCCTCCCCGTGGCGGGCGTGGCGCGCGAAGACCGCCTCCAGCCCCTCCTCCCGCAGCATGTGGAGGGCTTCCCGCAGGCCGTAGAGCAGGTTGGTAGCCGGGGTGTAGGGATAGAAGCCGCTCCGGTTGTGCTTGAGCATCTCCTCCCACCGCCAGTAAGCGCGGGGCAGCCGGGCCTTCTCGGCCGCCTTCAGCGCCTTCTCGCTGACCGCGTTGAACCCGAGGCCGGGCGGCAGCATGAGGCCCTTCTGCGAGCAGCCGACGGTGACGTCCACCCGCCACTCGTCGTGCCGGTAGTCGATGGAGCCGAGCGACGAGATGGTGTCCACCAGCAGGAGCGCGGGGTGACGGGCCCGGTCCATGGCCGCCCGGATCTCGTCGACCCGGGAGGTGACGCCCGTCGAGGTCTCGTTGTGGACGACGGCGAGCGCCTTGATGCTGTGGGCCTGGTCCTCGGTGAGCCTCGCCTCGACGGTCTCCGGTGAGACGCCGCGCCGCCAGTCGCCGGGGACGAACTCCACGTCGAGGTCGAGCTGCCGGGCCATCGCCTGCCACAGGGTGGCGAAGTGGCCGGTCTCGAACATGAGCACCCGGTCGCCGGGGGAGAGCGTGTTGGTGAGGGCGGCCTCCCAGGCGCCGGTCCCGGAGGAGGGATAGATGATGACCGGCCCGGCGGTCTTGAAGATCTGCCGGAGCCCGTCGAGGACCTCGCGGGCCAGCGCGGCGAACTCCGGCCCCCGATGGTCGGCGGTGGGGGCCGCCAGCGCGCGCAGGACGCGGTCGGGGACGTTGGTCGGCCCCGGGATCTGCAGGAAGTGCCGGCCGGTCTGGTAGCGATCTGCCATGGTCCTCGACTCCTCTCTGCGGTCAGTCTTCGTCGTCGAGCTTCGCCAGCAGGGCGGCCAGCCGGAGGTCGCCGCCGGCCGGGGGTCGCCAGTCGACGGAGACCACGCGGACATTCTGCGCTTCGAAGCTCTCCGCGAACAGCTCGAGCCCGATGTTGACGACGCGCAGGGGCTCGGTGAGGACGCTCGGCCGGCTCACGACGCCGCGCCCAGGAGCGAGCCGGCCAGCGCCGGCCTCACCAGCAGGGCCGCGAAGCGGCTCGCCTCGCTGTTGGTCGGCAGCACCTCGACTCCCGCCGCCTCGAGCTGCGCGATCTGGCCCGCCAGGCCCTGGGGATCACCCGCGGTGCCGACGACCGAGGCGACGGCGGCCAGCCGGCGGCCGTCGGCGTCGGCGCGCGCCCGCGCCTCGCGCAGCGCGGCGGCGACCGGAGCGGCGGGGTCTGGATGGGCGCCCCGGCCGAGCACCACGTCCAGCAGCAGCACGCCGACCTCGCGGGCGGCGCCGGCCTCGACGATCGGCTCGGCCCGCGCCCGGGGGTCCATCATCGGATGGGGCCGACCGGCGGTGAAGGCCTCGGCTCCGAGATCGAGGACGCGCGAAGCCGCGGCGCCGAGGAGCGGATCCAGGAGCAGGCGCCTCGTGGGCGAGGGTCCCGCCGGTATAGAGTCCCAGGACGCCGGCGCCGCCGGCCGCGCCGCCCGCGCGCAGGCGGGCCAGTCGCGCCCGGACGCCGGCGGGGTCGCCGAACGGCCGCGGCGCCCAGCTCTGCCCCCGCAGGAGGGCGAGCGCCGCGTCGGCCGCCTCGTCGAGCGTTCGGACCCACACCCCGGGGCCATCGCCGCCCGCACGCTCCGCTCCCAGACAGCAGACGACGACCGGCTTTCCGAGCCGGGCCAGCGCCGCGTCCAGCCGCCGCAGCGTCGTCGGGGCGGGGGGCTTCGAGATCAGCACCACGACTTCAGTGTGCGCATCCGCGTCGAGCGCGGCCAGGGCGACGCCGGTCATGGCGCCGCCCACCTCTGCCGAGAGGTCGCGGCCGCCGACGCCCAGGCCGTGGGAGATCCCCTCGCCCCCCAGCGCGACCCGGGAGACCACCGCCTGCAGCCCGGTGCCGGACGCGGCGACGCACCCGACACGCCCCCGCGGGACCACGTTGAAGAACCCGAGCCCGGTGCCGCCAAGATAGGCGGTGCCGCAGTCCGGCCCCATGCAGAGCAGCCCCCGCCGCAGCGCCTCCTGCTTCAGCGCGATCTCGTCCTCGACCGGCACGTTGTCGCTGAAGAGGAAGACGTGGCGGTTCCGGCGGAGCGCCCGCATGGCCTCCGGGCCGGCGTAGGCGCCCGGCACCGAGATCGCCACCAGGTTCGCATCGGGAAGCCGGCGAAGTGCCGACTCCAGCGTGCGCGGCCGGAACGTGGTGGCGGTCTCCGCGGCCCGGCGCCGCGCTGCCAGTAGCTCGCGCGCGGCGGCGAGCGCGGCCAGCGCCGCCGGCTCGCTCTCCGCCTCGACGGCCAGCACGAGGTCGTCGGGGCGCGCCTTTCGGCTCTCGGCGTCGAGGAGCCCCGCCTGCTCGAGGAGCGCCTGATTCGCCGGCGTGCCCATGAAGGCGGCGGCCTCCCGCACCCCCGGCCGGTCGCGTAGCTCGGCGGCGATCCGCATGAGAACCACCGAGTCCTGATAGAAGGAAGGCAGGACCGCGGTCCGGACCGGCACGTCAGCCCCGCCGCCGGAGGCAGGCGCCGGTGACCGCGGCGATCCCGGCCAGGGCGTCCCAGCCCGAGGTGTGCCCGATCGCGTCCACCGCGTCGAGGCACGTGGCGAGTCGCGGCCGATCGGCGCTCGACACCGCCGCCAGCGTGTCGTGGAGCGCGGCGGCGCCCTCGCCGGCCGCCGCGCAGGCGAGGTGAGCCCGGCTGATGACCGTCGTCCGCTCGCGGGCCACCGGGAGCGCCCAGCCGGCCAGTGCCCGCGCGAGGTCGGCTCGGTCCACCGCGTGGAGGGCGAGCAGGATGCCGGCCACGAAGTCGTCGCCCGCCGGCGTCAGTCCCGGGCCGAGGCCGACGAGGCTCGCCGCCTCGGCCGGCGGCGGCGATGGGGCCCCGGCCCCGGAGACGGCCGCGAGGCCGGCCTCGAGCCAGTCGAGCAAGGGGACGATGCCCCGCCAGGCCAGGCTCAGCAGCGGCGGGTCGGCCGGGCGGGGACGCCGGGCGGAGACCGCGGTGGCGAGCGGCGTGATCAGCCGGCCGAGGCCCTCGGCCGGCGCCCGCTCGCCGGCGGCCGCCGCCAGGACGGCCACCCCGCGGGCGAAGTCGGCCGAATGCCGGGCGCCGGGCAGCGGAGCGGGGTGCCAGAGGGCGGCCCCGCCGAGCTCGAAGACGAAGCGCCCGTCGACGCGCAGGGTCGCGCCGTTGGCCTCCACACCCGCACCGGGGAGGAGGCCGCTCGCTTCCCAGTCGAGCGCCGACGGCAACACGCCCAGCGCGTTGAGCGGGCCGGCGCCAAGCCCGCGGGGACCGAGGCAGACCACGGACCCGCCGGCGTCCCGGCAGTAGAAGCTCCGGCGAAAGACGGCGAGGACGCGCCAGCGCGTCTCACCGGCGAGCGCACGGCGAGCCGGGCCGCCGATCAGCACGACGGGCACCGGACGCGGAACGAGGGCCACCGGCAGCGCGACGCCGGTTGCAGCTCGCACGGCGGGACCGGCGGTGGAACCGGGCTGAGGCCCGAGCAGCCCTAGGACGCAGGGAGGAGGCGGGCCGAGGCGTATGCCGCATACGTTGAGGCCCGCCGATGACCGAGGACGACGGGATGCGACGGGCATCGGCCCGGGCCGGTCAGCCGATGAAGCGCCAGTCATAGGGCGCCCGGGAGATAACCTCCGGCCCGTGGGCGGTGACGATCAGCTGTTCCTCGAGCTTGACGCTCTCGCGGCCGTTTTCCTCTCCGACCAGGGCCTCGACGCAGATCACCATGTTCTCCTGGAGCACCTCCGGGTCGTTGCCGAAACCACTCCAGCTCATGTCCGGGAAGTAGATCGCCGGCCACTCGTCGGACATCCCCGCGCCGTGGGCCAGCACCACATAGCGGCTCGCCTTGTACTTTTCGGGGAACGCCGGCGCCTTCTCGGCGATCTCCTGAAAGCCCATCCCGGGCCGAAACAGCGGAATCGATTCCTGGATGAAGCGGTGGGCGAATGCGTAGAGCTCCCGCTGCTCGGCGGTGGGCGGGCGGTCGCCGCAGAGGTAAGTCCGGGAGATGTCCGCGAAGTAGCCGAGCGGACCTGCCATGTCGGTGTCGAACGCGACCAACTCGCCGTCGCGGACCAAACGGTCGGACGCCGCCTGATACCAGGGATTGGTGTGTCCCCCGGCGGTCAGCAAGCGGCCGTCGGCGTGCTCCCCGCCCAGCCGGATGTTGGTCCCGGTGAGGACCGCCCACAGCTCGTTTTCGGTCACGCCGGGGCGGATCGCGTCCCGGAGCGCGCAGATGGCGGCGTCGACGACGGCGCAGGCCTGCCGGATCAGCGTCAGCTCATCCGGGGTCTTGATGGCGCGCGCCTTCTCGACCGCCACCCGGGCGTCGGCCAGCCGGAGCTGCTGCGCCCGGAGCGCCTCGAATCCGACGAAGTCGAGGCGATCGATCCCGATCCGCTCCCGGCCCAAGCCCAGCTCGTCGATGGTCGCCTTGAGGTCGGCCGCCCACCGCCGGGCGGCCTCCCCCAGGTTCCGCCCACAGGGGAAGAAGTCCCAGGTCCGGGCGTTCCGGACGTCGAGGGTGGCGTCGCCGGCCAGGCTGTCGGTGACGCCGCCGAAGAGGATCGCCCGCCCGGTGCGGGGGACGAGGGCGTAGCGGTAGTAGAAGCGGAGGCCGTAACCGGTCGAGGAGTCACGGGTGCCGGTGGCGTAGCGGATGTTGAGCGGGTCGTAGAGAAGGGCGGCGCCCAGCTCCGCCCGCCCGAGCTCGGCCTGCAGGCGGGCCAGCCGCTCGCGCTTCAGCCGCGCGGCGTCGACGCGCGGCTCGTAATCGACGATCTGCTGGCCTACGAGGTCCCGCTGGTGCACCCCCGTGACTTCGCTCGCCATGGCTCGCCTCCGTCGTCGGAAGACCGGCTATCGCAGGGTGAGGCCCGCCGGGTCGTGGTCCGGCTTCCGGCCCGCCACCAGATCGGTGACGATCCGAGCGGTGCCGAATGCCATCGTCCACCCCATGTGGCCATGCCCGACATTGAGGAACAGGTTCGGGTGCCGGCCCGTCCCCACGATCGGCCGCCCATCCGGTGTCATCGGCCGGAGACAGGCGCGATACTCCCCCCGGTCGTAGTCGGCCGCGTCCGGGAACACGTCGCGCGCCAGCCGCAGGATGTTGTTGAAGTCCCGGGGCGTCCAGCTCCAGTCGTACCCGGCGAACTCCGCGGTCGAGGTGAGGCGGAGCCGGTCGCCCAGCCGCGACCATCCCACCAGCCACTGTTCATCGACGCCGGGCAGGGTCGGCGCCAGCCCCCGGGGCCGGAGGGGGAACGTCGACGAATATCCCTTGGCCGGATAGATCGCCAGCCGGACGCCGATCGTCCGCGCCACCACGGGGCTCCCCACGCCGAGGGCGAGCACGTAGCTGTCGGCGGTCAGCACGCCGCGATCGGTCAGCACCCCGGTCACCCGGTCGCCCTCCGCGCGGAGCGCGGTGACCCGCGTCCCGAGCTGGACGCTCGCCCCGAACTTCTCGCGGCAGATCCGGGCCAGGTTCTCGGTGAACACCCGGGCGTCCCCGCTCGAATCGGTCAGATCGCGGACCGCCCCCGCGATCTTGTGCTTGACCGGCTCGAAGACCGGGTCGAGCTTCGCCACCGCGTCGGCGTCGAGGATCTCCTGCTGCTGGCCGTGCTCGGAAAGGAGCGCCATTTTCTTGATCCCCGCCGCCAGCTCGGCCGGGTCGCGATAGACGTAGAGCGCGCCGCGCGTGATCGCGTGATACGCGATCCCCTCGGTCCGCACCAGCTCGGTCATGACCGCCTGGCTGTATTGACAGAGCCGCAGCTTGATCAGCGTGTTGCGGCGCGCCCGCTCGGCGGTGCACTCCCGCAGGAACTTCACGCCCCAGGCGTAGAGCTGCGGGTCGGGCTTCAGCCTGACCCGGATCGCGGTTTCCTTGCCGAGGAGCGACCGCACCAGCTGGCCCGGCGCCCGCGGCGAGGCCCAGGCGAACGAGTGCCCGGGCGCGATCACGCCGGCATTGCCCGAGGTCGCCTCCAGGCCGAGGGCGTCCTTCTCCTCGACCAGGGTCACGTCGTGGCCGTCCTGGCCCAGATAATAGGCGGTCGTGACCCCGACGATGCCACCGCCCAGGATGAGGGTCTTCATGCGCTGGCCTCACCAGCCCGGCGCGGCACCGGGCCGTCGAACAGTTCGCCGCTGCCTCTCCGGACCGGAATGGGCGTCGGCCTCGGCCGGGTCACTGGAGGACATCGTCGGCGCGGACCAGGATCGATTGGGGGATCGTGAGCCGGAGCGCCTTCGCGATCAGGTCGGCGGCCAGGCCGGGCAGTCGCTCCAGCCGCCCCTCGGCCGTCTGAAAGTCGATCGCCAGGTTCCGGCCGTCGACGTAGCCCAACTCCCGCAATCTCTGCTCGAGCCCCTGGTAAGTGGGGGCAGACCGCGGGACCCCGACGCTGAGAATGGCTATCCGCCAGACCGTCGCCGGCGGCTGGGCCTCGCCAGCGGGCACGCCGCCGAGCCCGAGGACGAGTGCGAGCAGGAGCGCCGCGCGCCGTCTCACCGCAAGTGGGCGGCGCGCTCGGCCTGGAGCTTCGGGTCGGCGTAGCTCATTAAGTCCGGCTGGGCTCGGCCGAGCATCACCTGGATGTAGGCCGGCTCGAGCCCCACGTTCTCGAAGCCGTGGACGACGCCGGCCGGCGCCGAGACGCAGTCCCACCGGCCGAGGGCGGCCTCCGCCCGGCGTCCGTCGGCGTCGTCGAAGAAGACCTTCACCTTGCCGTCGAGGACGAAGAAGACCTCCTCGACCTCGTGGGAGTGGGGAGCATTGCCCTGCCCGGGCGGGACGAACATCACGCTGAGGGTGAAGTGCTCGGCGGCGATCGCCCGGGCGTCGGCCTTGCCGGAGGCCCCGGTGCCGATGTAGCGGTGCTGGGCGCGGCGGTAGCCGTCGACGCGCGCGTCGGCGAAGGCCTCCCAGTCCGCCACCCGATCGACGAAGCGGGCGATGCGCGTGCGGAGCAGCTCCTCGAGCGCGGCCGTCGTCATCGCGGCACCCTCCTCACTCGCCGTATCCCAGCCAGACGAACACCTGGCCGGGCGGGAACGGCACGCCGAGCGCCTTCTCGAAGATCCCGTAGACGAACGCGAAGCCGAAGAGGCCGAGGCCGATCGTGATGGGCCAGCGCTCGCCGGCGCCGACTTTGAGATAGCCGAACGTCATCACCAGCGTCCCGAGGGAGAAGCCGAGCAGCCAGATCGCCGCGAAATACCCGAGCGTCCAGAAGCCCACCTGGATCGTGCGGCGCGTCGCCACGGCGGCGGGCACGTCCGCGCTCGCGTCGAACGCGTCCATCGCCACGCCGCCCCGCCGGCCGGTGGCCTCGCGGGCGAACTGAACGATCCCGAGCGCCAGCGTCGGGATGCCGACCGCCCACGGGAAGAGGCCGGCTCGCACGCCGAAGTCCCGGCTCGTCCACAGCGCCCACCCGAACAGGAGGACGAGGGCCAGGCAGAAGGCCGTCGTCCCATCGAGCCGCAGACCCGGAGGCCGCTCCATCGCGCTCCGATCCGAGACGACGACGATGGGGACCGCGCCCTGCCGGCGGCGCCGGCGCGCGTTCCAGACCGGGACGACGAGGCCAGCCGCGATGATCGCCAGCAGCACGAGCACGCCGGGCCGCAGCAGCCAGGCCGGGCCATAGTTGTCGGTGGAGAGGAAGAGCTTGTTCTCGGCGAGCGGACCCAGGACGAGGCCGAGCAGGAGCGGCGGCCGCGGCCAGCCGAGGCGGGCCATCATCCAGCCGAGGGCGCCGAAGGCCAGCACGACCCCGAGGTCCTCAAACACGTTCTTCTCGGCGAACGCCCCGACGTAGACCAGCGTCAGGATGAACGGGATCAGCAGCGAGCCGCGGATCTGGGTGATGCGGGCGAGCCGGTTCATGAAGGCCAGGCAGACCGCGACCGTGATGACGTTGGAGACGACGATGGTCCACACCATCGAGAACGTCACCGCCAGATGCCCCTTGGGCGCCGGGGTCAGCATCGCCGGCCCGGGGACCAGGCCCTGGATGAGAAAGGCCCCCATCAGGATGGCCGTGCCGACGCTGGCCGGAACGCCGAACGCGACGGTGGTGACCAGGCTCCCCCCGAGCGTCGAGTTGTTGGCGGCGCCGGGCCCGAGCACGCCTTCCACCGCTCCCCGGCCGAACCGCTCCCGGTTCGGCGAGCTCTGGACCGCGTGGGCGTACGCCAGCCACTGGGTCGTGGCGGCACCCATCCCCGGGATGATGGCGATGAACGTGCCGACGGCGCTACAGCGGATGACCAGCCACCAGTGCCGAAAGGTATCGCGGACGCCCTGCCAGACACCGCCGATCTCGCCGACGTCCAGCTTGGCGATGGCGGAGCCCTGGACGGCGAGGTCGATGACCTCGGGGATCGCGTAGAAGCCGATCGTGACCGGAACCAGCCCGATCCCGTCCCACAGGAAGAGCTGGCCGAACGTGTACCGCTGGATGCCGGAGACCGGATCGAGGCCGATGGTCGCCAGCCACAGCCCGAGGCCGCCGGCGACGAGTCCCCGCAGGAGGGCCTGGCCGCTCAGCGCGGCGACGAAGGTGATGCCGAGGAGGGCGAGCATGAAGAACTCGGGGGAGCCGAACGTCAGGACCAGCGGCCGGACGATCGGGATGGCCACGCCGAGGACGAACGCCCCGAAGACCGCGCCGATCAGCGAGCTCATCATCGCGGCCCCCAGCGCCCGGCCGGCCTCGCCGTTCTTGGCCATGGCGTGGCCGTCGACGATGGTGGCGGCCGAGGTCGGCTCGCCGGGGATGCCGAAGAGGATCGAGGTGATGTCACCGGTGGTGTTGGTCACCGCGAACATCCCGAGCAGGAACGCGAAGGCCTCGACGGGCGTCATCTTGAAGACGAACGGCAGCATGAGGGCGAGGGTGGTGGGCCCGCCCAGGCCGGGGAGGATCCCGACCACGAAGCCGATGACGATACCGATCAGCATGAGGCCGAAGGTGGGCCAGGCGAAGACCTGGACCAGCCCGACCCAGCTGGAGTGAGCGAACTCGACTATCGGAGGAGCCCCTTGAGCTTGGCCACCACCGTCGGGTCGAGGCGGAACAGCTCCTCGACCAGGCGTTCCAGCTCCACCCCGCCGACCGGGTCCACTTCCAGCTTCGCCTGCCGCGCGTCGGCCAGGAACTCGGGGTCGCGCAGCGTCTGGCTGAAGGCGGCGCGGAGCACCTGGACGCGGTCGGCCGGGGTGCCGGGCGGCAGCGCGTAGAGCCGGCTGATGGCGGCGGGGACGATCACCGCCGCCCGCAGGAGCTGGCGGGCCTCCTCGCTGCGGAAGAGGTCGAGTGCGAGGGGCACCTGGGGCAGTTCGGCCAGGGGTTTCTCGGTCACCTGGAGAACGATGGCGATCTCCCCGGCGTCGAGGGCCTTGCGCCAGGTCACCTTGACCGATTCCCACTGCCAGCACCCGCCGGCCACCTCGCCGGACTCGGCGGCCAGCCGGATCTCGGCGGTCCCCTTGTAGCCGCGCACGAGCTGGATCGGCAGGCCGGCGGCCTGGAGAATCCGCGCCGTGTCGTGGGTCGTGTCGCCCGGCCCGACCCCGCCCAGCTTCACCGGGACCCGGGCCGCCATCCACTGCTCGGCGGTCACGATCCCGCTCGCCCGGGTCAGCGCGCAGATCGTGTTGTCCCGGACCGGGACGCCGAGCCACACGAACCTCCGGGCGTCGAACTCGATCCCCTCGCGGCCGAGGAGCTGGCCGACGAGCTGGTTGCCGTGGAAATTGACGATGGTGAGGCCGTCGGGCTTGGCGACCTTGTAGGCGTGGTTGGCGGCGATGATGCTGGCCGCGCCCGGCATGTTCTCCACGACGACGGCGGGCCGGCCGGGAAGGTGCTTGGCGAGGTGCCGGGCGATCGCCCGCGAGTAGGTGTCGAAGCCGCCGCCGGCCGTGAAGCCGACGACGATGCGGACCGTCTTGCCCTCGAAGACGCGGGGCTGGCCGTCGGCCGGACGGCCGGCGACCAGGGCGGCGAGGAGCGCGAGGGCGGCGGCCAGCGCTCGGCGCCCATGAGGGCGTCGGTCCAATCGCGCGCGGCCGGAGACTGAATCGCCGACCGTATGGTGGTCCGCTCCGAGCGGCGGCTTTGCCGCCGCAATTTTCCTGGGGGAGGTCTCGGAGGGGGCCGTCGAGGCCCCCTCCGAAAATCTAGTCATACAGGATCGTCTTCAGCCGGGCGATCATGGGCGGCTCCAGCTTGAACAGCCGCTCGACGACGCGCTCGAGCTCGTCCCCGGGGATCGGCTCGATCTCGAGCTTCGCCCGCTCGGCTTCGGCGAGGAACTCCTTGTCACGTAGCGTGGCCGCGAACGCGCGGCGCAAGAGCTGCACGCGGTCCCTGGGGGTCCCCGGCGGCAAGGCGAGCGAGCGGACGACGGCGCTGTCGGCGTGGATCGCGACTTCGATCACGCGGCGCGCCTCGTCGGTCTTGGCGAGGTCGATGGCGAGCGGGACGCCGGGCAGCTCGGGGTGGCTCTTCGGCGCGAGCTGGAGGAGGACCACCAGCTCGCCGGCGTCCAGCGCCTTCCGCCAGGTCGCGCGGATCGAGCCCCAGTTGAAACAGGTGCCGGCCAGCTCCCCGGCCTCCACCGCGAGCCGGATGTCGGCGGTGCCCTTGTAGCCGGTGACGAGCTGGATCGGGAGCCCGAGCGCCGCCTTGATCGCCCGGGTGGCGTTGTCCGGGGTGCTGGAACCCGGCGCGACCCCGCCCATCTTCACCGGCGCCGGGGCCGTCATCCACTTCTCCAGGGTCGTGATGCCGCTGGCCTTCGCCATGACGCAGACGACGTGATCGTTGGCGGGGGCGCCGAGGAACTCGAACTTCCGGGCGTCGAACTCGATGCCCTTCTGGCCCAGGACCTGGCCGAGGAACAGTCCGCCGATGAAGTGGCCGATGGTCAGCCCATCCGGCCGGGCGACCTTGTAGACGTGATTGGCCGCGATCAGGCTGCCCGCCCCCGGCATGTTCTCGACGATGACCGTCGGGGCGCCGGGAAGCTGCCGGCCCAGGTGCCGGGCGAACGTGCGGGCGAACGTGTCGAAGCCCCCACCGGCCGAGAAGCCGACCACGATGCGGATCGTCTTGCCCCGGTAGAAGTCGTCCTGGGCGACCGCCGCGGCCGGCGCGATGCCAGCCACGCCGAGCACGAGCAGAAGCCGCGCGAACCGGCCACGGGTCATGGGTGTTCTCCTTTTCGGGCGACGAGCGCCCGCCACACCCGCTCCGGGGTGAGCGGGAGGTCCGTGATGCGCACGCCCACGGCCCGCGCGAGCGCGTTGGCGATGGCCGGCGCGGTGGGGAGGAGGCCGCTTTCGCCGATCCCCTTGGCGCCGTACGGCCCCGGCCCGTCGCCGTTCTCGACCAGGATGCTCTCGTACTCCACCGGCAGGTCACCCATCACCGGCACCCGATAGTCGATGAGCGACGGGTTCACCAGCTGACCGCCGTCGTAGACCAGCTGCTCGAAGAAGGTGTGGCCGAGACCCATCATGGCGCCTCCCTGCTCCTGCGCCTCGCACTCTCGCGGGTTGATCGCCCGGCCGACGTCGGCGACCGAGACATAGCGGAGCACGCCGACCGCCCCCGTCTCCTCCTCGACCTCGACCTCGGCCGCCGCCATGCCGACCTCCCAGAACGGCGCCTCGCCGCCCAGGCGGGCCTGCCCCCGCTCGCCGCGATAGGTGCCCCGCCCGATCAGCTCGCCCCCCGGCA
Source organism: Candidatus Methylomirabilota bacterium (assembly GCA_036001225.1). Lineage (GTDB taxonomy): Bacteria > Methylomirabilota > Methylomirabilia > Rokubacteriales > DASRDR01 > DASYUM01. The sequence goes on from DASYUM010000339.1 coordinate 29,944, forward strand.
TGCCGAAGTGGGCGGCGAGCGCCTCGGGGTAGGTCAGCGCGCCGGCGGGCGCCACGATCCGCCCGTCGCGCAGGGTCAGGCCGGCCCGGTCGCCCCCGAGCCGGCCGGCGGCGATGGCGAGGAGCTGGTCCCGGACGTCGCGGGCCGCGGCGAGGACGGCGAAGCCCAGCAGCGTCGTCGAGCGGCTCGCGCTGGTCGCCTGGTCGTAGGGCCCCAGGCCCGACTCCGGGCGGGCCGCCGCCACCCGACCGAGGGGAAGGGCCAGCTCCTCGGCGACGATCTGCAGGAGCACCGTGCGGACACCCTGGCCGCACTCGACGGTCCCGGTGAGGAGGGTGGCGCTCCCGTCGGCGTGCAGCCGCACCATCGCGCTCGACACCGAGGGGGCGAGCGGCGCCTTGATGGTGCAGGCCAGCCCTTTCCCGCGGCGGGGCGCGGCCGGCGGCGCCGACCAGCCGATCGCGGTCGCCGCCTTCCGCAGCCCCTCGGCGAGGTCGCAGTCGATGGGCAGGTCGCCCTCCATGAACGTCTCCCCGCGCCGGAGCAGGTTCTTCACCCGCAGCTCGAGCGGGTCCATCCCGAGCCGTTCGGCGAGCACGTCCATCTGCGACTCGTAGGCCCAGGCGAGCTGGGGCACGCCGTAGCCGCGAAAGGCGACGCTCACGACCGTGTTCGTGTAGACGCCGTAGGCGTCGATGCGGAGGTGGGGGAGGCGATAGGGCCCGGCCGAGGTGTAGGCCGACTTCTGGACGACCCGCGGCCCCACGTCGGCGTATGCCCCGAGCTGGTAGTGGATCTCGCCCTGGCGCGCGACGAGAGTGCCGTCGCGACGGGCGCCGGTCTTGAGCCGATAGCGCACGGCCGCCCGCCGCACCGACTGGAAGGCCTCCTCGGCGGTGAGGGCCAGGCGCACCGGCCGCCGGACGGCGGCGGCGAGCGCGATCACGAGCGGCTCGATCTTCGTGTAGGACTTGTTCCCGTAGGCGGCGCCGAGATAGGGGACGATGACCTGGAGGCGGGCCAGCGGCACTCCGAACATCGCGGCCAGCTCCGCGCGCACCGGGAAGGGGTGCTGGGTCGACGCCCAGACCGTGATCCCCTGGCGATCGACCCGGGCGATGGCGCAGTGCGGCTCGAGCGCGCAGTGGTGCGCCATCGGGAAGGTATAGGTCTGCTCGACCACCAGATCGGCCTCGGCGAAGGCGCGGTCGGGGTCGCCCCGCTCGTAGTGGAAGTGGTGACAGACGTTGGTCCCCGCAATCGGGCGGAGCGTCCCCAGGTCCCGGAAGTGGCCGGCGGGGCGGGGCGACTCGTGTAGCAGCGGGGCGCCCGGCGCCAGCGCCTCGTCGAGGGTGATGACGACCGGCAGCTCGGCGAGGTCGACGGCGATCCGGCCGAGCGCCGCGTCCGCGTGGGCCGCCGTGTCGGCCACCACCGCCACCACGGGTTCGCCGGCGTAGCGCACCACGCCGTCGGCCAGGAGCGGCTGGTCCTTGAAGGCCGGACCGTAGTAGAGGTCCTTCACCGGGAGGTCACGGGCGGTGAGGACGCCGATGACGCCGGCCGCCCGCGCGGCGCCGGCGGTGTCCACGCTCACGACGCGCGCGTGGGGAAGCGGGCTCCGCCAGAGCTTGGCGTGGACCATCCCGGGGACCACCAGGTCGGTGATGAACCCCGCCCGCCCGGTCGCCTTGGCCGGCGTATCGACGCGCGGCGCGGCGGTGCCGACGATCACGGCGGCGGCCCGTCGCCACGCGCCGCCTGCAGGGCGCGCCAGACGCGCTCCGGGGTCAGCGGCAGCTCGGTGAGCCGGACGCCCACCGCGCGGGCGAGGGCGTTCCCGACCGCGGGGGCCACGCAGAACGTCCCGCTCTCCCCCACGCCCTTCGCGCCGAAGGGGCCGGGTCCGTCGCCGTTCTCGACCAGCAGCGTGTCGAGCCGGTCCGGCAGGTCGGCGAAGGTCGGCAGGCGGTAGTCGATCAGCCCGGGATTCAGGAGCTGGCCCGCCTCCCCGACCCGGGCCTCGAACAGAGCGGGGCCGAGTCCCTGCATCGCCGCGCCCTCGTCCTGGGCCGCGCACTCGCGCGGGTTGATGGCCTGCCCCACGTCGGCGGCCGAGACGTACCTCCGCAGCCGCACCGCGCCGGTCTCTGCATCGACCTCGACCTCGGCGGCGCCCATCCCGGTCTCCCAGAACACGGTGGCGCCGCCCAGCGTCCCCGACCACGTCGTGGGGACGAAACTGCCGACGCCGGTCACCTCGCCGCCGACGAAGCCGAAGTGGCCGCGGACGACCTCGGCCACCGTGAGTGAGTGCGCGCCATGGACGACGCGGCCGTCCCGGACGTCGAGGGCCGCGGGGTCGGCGCCGAGGCGGTCGGCCGCGAGGGCGCAGAGCTGGAGCCGGGCATCGCGGGCGGCCGCCTGGACGGCGAGCCCCATCACGGTCGTCGAGCGGCTGGCGCTGGTCCCGTGGTCGTACGGCGTGAGCGACGTATCGGGGAGGGCGACGACGACGCTCTCGAACGGAACCCCGAGCGTCTCGGCGGCGATCTGGGCGAGGACGGTCTGGGCGCCCTGCCCCACCTCGACCGTGCCGGCCAGGAGGCTCACGCTCCCGTCGGCGTGGATCCGGACCACCGCGCTGGACACCGTGTGTGTCCCGCCGCCGTCCTTCATCGCGACCGCCAGGCCCCGGCCGCGGCCCGGCCCGAGCGCGGCGCCCCAGTCCACCGCCTGGGCCGTCCCCTGGAGACCCTCGGCGAGGTCGCCGTCCATCGGCGTGTCGCCCGCCACGTATTCCTCGCCGCGCTTGAGCAGGTTCTTGAGCCGGAAGGCCAGCGGGTCGAGGCCGAGCCGCTCGGCGAGCACGTCCATCTGCGACTCGGAGGCCCAGGTGACCTGGGGCACGCCGTAGCCCCGGTAGGCGCCGGCCGGGACGTTGTGGGTGTAGACGCAGCGCGCCTCGATCCGGAGCGCCGGGATGCGGTACGGTCCCGGCGCGCGGTACCCGGCCTTCGTCGCGACGCGGGGGCCGATGTCGGCGTAGGCGCCGGTGTCGAGGACGGCGTCGCACTCGCGCGCCAGCAGCGTCCCGTCCCGCCGGACTGCGGTCCGGAGCCGGACCGTCACCGCGTGGCGGGTGACGGTGCGCGCGCTCTCCTCGAGCGAGAGCGCCAGGCGCACGGGCCGGCCGACTCGGGCGGCCAGCGCGGCGGCGATCGGCTCGATCTTGGTGTAGCACTTCCCGCCGAAGGCCCCGCCGACGAGGGGGACGACCACCTGGACCCGGGCGAGGGGGAGATCGAAGATCTCCGCCAGCTCCTTCCGGACCGCGAACGGGTGCTGGGTGCCGGTCCACACGGTGAGGCCGTCCTCGTCCAGCCGCGCCACCGCGCAGTGGGGCTCGAGGGCGTGGTGGGAGAGCGCGGGATAGCGGTAGACCTCGTCGACGACCAGGTCGGCCTCGGCGAATGCCCGGGCGCGGTCGCCCCGCGCGTACTCGAAGTGGTGGCAGACGTTGGTTCCCGGCACCGGCCGGAGCCCGGCGAGGTCGCGGAAGCGTCCGGCCCGCTCGCGCTGGGGATGGACCAGGGGCGCGCCGGACGCCAGCGCCAATTCGGCGCTCGTCGCGGCCGGCTGCTCCTCGTAGCGGACCTCGAGGAGGCCGACGGCCGCCTCCGCGTGGGCCTCGGTGTCGGCGACCGCGGCGACCACCGGCTCCCCCGCGAAGCGGACCTCCTCGTGGGCGAGGATCGGCTGGTCCCGGAAGGCCGGGCCGTAGTACAGGCGCGCGACGGGCAGGTCGGCGGCCGTGCAGACGGCCAGGACGCCGGGGGCGGACGCCGCGCGGGACGTCTCGACGCCGAGGAGCCGGGCGTGAGGGACCGGGCTTCGCCACAGCTTGGCGTGGACGAGGCCCGGGAGCACGAGATCGCTGACGTAACGGGCCTCGCCGGTCACCTTCTCCCGGGCGTCGAGTCGGGGCACCGAGCGGCCGACGACGCTCAGGTGCTCAGCGGCCATCGCCCGGCCCGGCGTGGCCCGGCTGCCGAGAAGCGGCCAGGATCGCCTCCAGGATGCGCTTGTAGCCGGTGCACCGACAGATGTTGCCGCGCATGTAGCGCTTGACCTGGTCGGCCGTCGGCGTCGGGTTCTCCTCGAGCAACGCCACGGTGGCCATGATCATCCCCGGCGTGCAGAAGCCGCACTGGAGGGCGCCGTGCTCGACGAAGGCCGCCTGCACCGGGTGGAGATCGTCCCCGCGGGCGAGGCCCTCGATGGTGCGGACGTGCGTGCCCCGGGCTTCGAAGGCGAGGACGGTGCAGGCGCTCACCGGCCGGTCGTCGAGGAGCACGGTGCAGGCCCCGCAGACCTGGACCTCGCACGACTTCTTCACGCCGAGGAGGCCCAGGCGGTCGCGGAGGCATTCGATCAGGGTCTCCCACGGCGGGACGGTCAGCTGGTGCCGCTCGCCGTTGACCGTCACCGTCATCGGCACTTCTTTCATCGGGTCCACCCCCGACCCCTCCCCACCCACCGGGGGGAGGGGTGAGTCGCGACCGGCCCTCGGCCGGCACTCACGGACCAACCCTCCCCGCTGCCACCTCCGGCACCTCAGAGGACTGGACTGCCGTCCCGCAGCGAGGCGAGGGCCTGGGCGAAGGCCCGCTTGAGCAGGACCCCGACCAGGTGGGCCTTGAAGTCGGCCGAGCCGTGGAGGTCGGTGACCGCATCCGCCGCCTGCCCGGCCCGCCGTCCGGCCTCGGCGAGCGCCGCCACGCTCTCGTCGATCGCCCGGTCCCGCAGCATCGCCTCGGCCTCGGGCATCCGGCACGGTACGGGGCCGACGCACCCGACCGCGACCCGGGCGTCGGCGACCCGCCCGTCGTCGAGCGTGAGCGCGACCGCCACCCCGACCGAGGGGCGCTCGAGGTACCCGAACTTGAGATAGGCCGCCGCCGACCGGGGCGGAAGCGGGGGGACCGCGATCTCGGTCAGCACCTCGTCGCCCTCCAGGCACGTCTCGTACGGACCCCGGAAGAGCGCGGTGAGCGGGACCGTCCGCTCGCCGCCCGCGCGCTCGAGCCGTGCCGTCGCGGCGAAGACCTGGAGGAGCGGCCCCGGATCGGCGTGAGGCTCGGCGAAGCAGAGGTTGCCGCCGAGCGTCCCCACCGCGCGGACACGGACGTTGGCGACGTCGGCCTCCAGGCGGGCGAGAGCCGGGAAGTGCTCGCGGACCAGCGGCTCCCGCTCGAGGGCGCGGTGGGTGGCGGCGGCGCCGATCCGGAGGGTGCCGTCGGCGTCGCGGCGAAGGCCGGCCAGCCCGGGAACCGTCTTGAGGTTCACCAGGTAGTCGTAGTGGACCAGGCCCTCCTTCATCGCCAGCAGCAGCTCGGTCCCCCCCGCGTAGAGCCGGGCCGCGTCCCCGTGCTGGGCCAGGAGGCCAGAGGCCTCGGCGACGGAGGTCGGCTCGCAGAGCTCGAACGGCCTCAGCACGCGCTCACCCCGGGGTCTCCAGCTGCGCGCGCAAGGCCGCCGCGAACCGGTCCACGATCTCGGCGCCCTTGCGCACGATGACGCCGTGGCCGAGCGTGCCCAGCTTCCCCAGGACCGTGATCTCGGCCGTCAGCCGGAGCGCCGTCCCGCCGTCGGTGGGCGCCAGCACGACGTCGAGGTCCACCTTCACCAGCCCGTCGACGGCCGCGTCGCGCCCGCCGGCGCGGGCGCGGAGCCGCGCCGGCGGCTCGACCTCGACGACCTCGATGTCCAGGGGGAACTGGACCTTGAACGGCCCGACCTTCTCGGCGACCACGGCGGCGTAGCGCTTGCCCGCCTCGACCGTCCGCACCTCCCGGGCCCCCGGGACGCAGGCGGCCAGCCGCGGGATGTCCCAGAGAAAGCCCCAGACGGTCTCCCGCGACGCCCCGATCCGGATCTCGCGCTCGACTCTCACGGGGCTCGCGACACCTCGGAGGCCTCCAGCACCGGAACCGGCCGGAAGACGAGCGACTTGATCACCACCGGGACGATGCCCGAGACGGGCAGCGGATCCCCGACGTCGATGTAGTCGAAGGCGGCGAGGTCCAGCTCGTCCACCGCCACTAGGCTCGGCCCCGCCCCCAGCTCCTCGACCAGGAGCCGCCCCACCAGCCGCGCGATGTCGCGGTCGAAGGCCAGCACCACCGGAGCGTCGCGGCGCCCGATGGCGGCCAGGATCCCTTCCCCGAGCGCCCGCAGTTCCTCGTAGCTCGAGCCGAACTCCCACCGGATGGCGAGCGCGAGGGGTCCGGCCAGGAGCTCGGGATCGTGGCCCGCCATCGCCGTCTGGACCGCGCGCGCGACGCCGGTCGCCGTCAGCGGATCGGCCAGGCGCACGGGGAAGACCGGCAGATTCCGCAGGACGAGGCCCGGCCGCGGGTGGAAGATCGTGCTGCCGCTCACCTGCACCGTGTACTGGGCCGCCCCGATGACGGTCGCCCGGATGCCCTCGTCCGCCTCGACGAGGCGCGGGCCCAGCGGGTGCCCGGTGAGCCGCCGCCGCACGGCCTCGCCCAGCATCCGGCCGAGGTCGCCGAAGCCTCCGGGCTCCCGGCCGTAGACGTACTCGGCGACGCCGCCGGAGAACATGAGGGCCGTGACGGGCTCGGCCCGGGCCAGGGGCGCGGTGTGCATGAGACGGCGGCTCAGCGGCGAGAGCGGACGGCGGTCGATCACCTCGAAGAGGCACTCGACCATTCGCGCCACGAGGTCGCCGAGGAGCGCGGCCCGGGCCGGCTCGTCGATGGGGTCGCCGAGGGCGAGCCGGCCGCCCGCCGTCTCGGCCAGCTCGGCGCCGGCCTCCTCCAGCCGGCTGACGCGCCCATCCTCCCAGGCGACGAGCCGCCCGCCGACGTTGATGACGGCCGTGTCCACGACTTCGCCGTCCCGGCAGAGCGCCAGCTTGCTCGTCCCGCCGCCGACGTCCACGTTGAGCACGGCTCCGCCCTGCCGCGAGCGGGCCACGGCGCCGGAGCCGTGCGCGGCCATGATCGCCTCCAGGCGGGGGCCGGCGGTGGCGCAGACGAACCGCCCGCCGTCGCGCGCGAAGAGCCCGAGGATCGCCTCCGCGTTCGTCTTCTTGGCCGCCTCCCCGGTGACGATGACCGCCCCGGTGTCGATCGCCTCTCGGGAGAGGCCGGCTCGCCGATAGGCGTCGTCGACGAATCCGGCCAGCCGCTCGGCGTCGATGGTGACCGGGTCCCGATACGGCGTCAGCAGGATCGGCGACTGGTGGACGACGTCGCGTTCGACCACGCGGTACCGACTGGACAGGCTCAGCCCGAGGCGGCGGAGGACCAGGCGGGAGAAGGTCAGGTGCGAGGTCGAGGAGCCGATGTCGATGCCGACGCTGCGCAGCTCGATCCGCTCGGCCGCCCAGACCGGGTCGGCCTCGTCGGGCAGGCCGACCGGATCGCCCTCGTGGGCGTCGTGCTCGTGGGAGTGGGGAAAGTCGTGCATCAGTGGCGCACGACCGCGGGCATGCGGCTCGAGACCCCCTCCTGGGCCAGCTCGGTCTCGAACAGCGCGCGCACCGCCGGAACCTCGTCCTCGTACTCGATCTGGTTCCCGCCGGTGGCCCGGTCCTCCGAGAGCCGATCGTGCTTGTCGTCGAGCTTGTGCTTCACGCTCCCCCAGCGGATCGCCAGGTAGCGCGCCGGGGTGGGGCCGGCGTTGAAGTGCTGGTGCCACCAGTAGTCGGGCGGAACGAACACGCTCCCCTCGTGCCAGTCGACCTTGGTCCATGGCTGGCCGTCCGGCCAGAGCAGCGAGTACCCCCGGCCGCCCAGGATGATCACGTTGGCACCGGGCCCGTGCCGGTGCGCCTTCTTGTACGTTCCCACCGGAAACTCCGAGATGTGGGCGATCAGGGTGTTGTTGGCCAGCTCGAACATGATGTTGCTGCCGCCCGCGCCGCGCTCCTTCCACTCGAGGAGCTGGAACGCCTTCACGTCGGGAATGAAGTTGGCTTCCCAGATCCGGCTGGCCAGGAACGTCCCTTTCCCGCTGAAGGCGTCGGCCTCCGCGGTGAACCGGTCGCGGAAGACGGAGGGGTTGTCGAAGACGAAGTCGTGGTTGTGGAAGAGATTCATGACCAGGGGCGCGCTGGTGACGGCGTAATAGCGGGCCGGCTGGGTTCCCGACGCGTTGAAGTGCTGGTGGAAGGCGTTGAGGGGGATCGCGAAGAGGCTGCCCGCCTGCCACTCGAAGGTGATCTTGAGGCTGCCCTCGATCCAGACCGCCGTCGAGCCGCGGCCGGCGAGGACGTAGATCACCTCCTCGTAGAGGTGGCGCTGGGGCGCCAGCTTCCCCCCCGGCGCGATCTCGCACACGTAGGCGCCGTTGGTCCCCCCCGTCCCTTCCATGTCGATGAAGACGCCCCGGCCGCCCTTGCGGGCCCAGGGGGCCAGATCCACCATCCGCAGGTCCTCGACGTAGAAGCCGCGGATGACGGGGAGCCCCTCGGACTGCTGCCATTGCTCGTAGGTGCTGCGCATGGTGACGGGGCTGTTGGAGATCGGCATGACGTTCCCCCTGGTTGCCTGCCGTGGCCAGCGTCCCATGATAGACTGGCCGCCCCGAGAGCGACAAGGGAGCCGACCATGGCCCGACTCGAGCTGACCCTCGCCTGCGGCGACTACGATCGGACGCTCGCGCTCAAGACCGGCGCCGTCCGGGCCGAGGGCGTCGCGCTGAACGTCTTGACCCTGGGCCCGGAAGAGACCTTCTACCGCATGGCGCGCTTCCGGGAGTTCGACGTGTCCGAGTTCTCGCTGTCCACCTACACGATCCTGCGCGGCCGCGGAGAGCCGCTGGTCGCCATCCCGGTCTTCCCGTCCTTCATGTTCCGCCACTCGGCGATCTTCGTGCGGGACGACGCCGGCATCCGGGAGCCGCGGGACCTGGTGGGCAAGCGGGTCGGCGTGCCGAAATACCACATGACCGCCGCGGTGTGGGTGCGCGGCATCCTCGAGGACGAGTACGGGGTGGCGCCCAAGGATCTCCTCTGGTTCGAGGGCGGCGAGGGCGCGAAGGTGAAGGAGGTGGACGTGACGCTGCCCCCGGAGGTCCGGCGGGAGTCGGCCCCCGGTGACCGGCCGCTCGGCGACCTGGTGGCGGCGGGCGAGCTGGACGCATTCATCGGCGCCCGGCGCCCCGCCGCCTTCGGCACCGGCGCCGGCCGCGTGCGCCGGCTCTTCCCCGACTTCCGACGCGTCGAGCGCGCCTACTACGAGAAGACCGGCATCTTCCCGATCATGCACACCGTCGTGGTGCGGGAGGAGCTGGCCCGCCAGCACCCGTGGCTCCCCCGCAGCCTCTACGACGCGTTCGGCGAGGCCAAGCGCCTGGCCTACCAGCGCCTGGACTTCACCGCCGCGCTGCCGTCGGCCCTGCCCTGGCTGATGGCCGAGGTCGAGGAGACGCGGGCCCTCATGGGCGACGACCCGTTCCCCTACGGGGTCGCCCGCAACCGGAAGACGCTGGAGACGCTCGCCGGCTACATCGACCGCCAGGGCCTCGCCCCCCGCCGGCTGTCGGTGGACGAGATGTTCTGGCCGTCCACGCTCGCGACGTAGCGAATCGTGGACCAGCGGATCATCCAGCTCTACGACGACTTCACCCACGGCCATCTCGACCGCCGGCTGTTCCTCGAGCGGCTGGCGAAGCTGGTCGGGTCGACGGCGGCGGCGCTCGTGCTGCTGCCGCAGCTCGAATCCGACTACGCCGGCGCCCAGACCGTTCCCGAGACGGACGCCCGGATCGGGACGGAGGAGGTGACCTACCCCGGGTCCACGGGAACGGTGACGGGCTACCTCGCCCGCCCGGCCGGGGCGGCGAAGGCGCCCGGGGTCATCGTCATCCACGAGAACCGCGGGGTCCAGCCGCACATCCGGGACGTGGCCCGGCGCGCGGCTCTGGCCGGCTACGTCACGCTCGCGCCCGATCTGATGTCGGCCGTCGGCGGCACGCCGGCGAGCGAGGACGAGGCGCGGACCAGGTTCGCGCGGGTCGAGCTGCCGGTGGCGCTCGCCGACGCACTCAAGTCGATCGAGTACCTCCGCGCGCGCCCCGATGCGACCGGAAAGGTCGGCGTCGTCGGCTTCTGCTGGGGCGGCAGCCTGGTCGGCGAGATCGCGGCCGCCGGCGCCGACGTCCAGGCGGGCGTGGTCTTCTACGGAATCGCGCCGCCGCTCGACAAGGTGTCAGCCATCAAGGCGCCGCTCCTCCTCCATTACGCCGGACTCGACGACCGAGTGAACGCCACCGTGCCGCCCTTCGAGGACGCCCTGAAGAAGGCGGGGAAGACGTACACCCTTCACGTGTACGAGGGCACCAAGCACGCCTTCCACAACGACACGGCCGGCGCCCGCTACGATCCGGCGGCGGCCACCCTCGCCTGGTCGCGGACCCTCGAGTTCTTCGCCCGGACGCTGCGGTAGCGCCGGGCCCGTACCGGGACACCGTCCAGGAACCGGTCTTCGCCGCGAGCCAGGGTGACCGCCGCTCACCGAGAAGGCGTTCGCCGGAGTCAAGAGGTGTGTCAATGAGCTTCAAGCAGCGGCCAGCTTCGGCTCGGTTTCAGGGCTACCGCGGCCAATACATGATCACGCCAACGCCTGCGAGGCAGATCGCACCTCCCAGGACGTCGTACCGATCGGGGGCTACGTCATCGATTCCCCAGCCCCAGAAGATCGACAGTACGACGAACCACCCCCGTAGGCGGCGTAGACCCGCCCGAAGCGCGCGGGCTGGTACGTCGGGACGATGCCGTACAGGATCAGCGTCGCCGCCCCGACAAGACCGATCCTCCAGTGAGCCCCGTTCCGCCACCACTGCCAAACGAGGTAGCCACCACCGATCTCGCAGAGGCCCGCGAGCACGAAGAGCGCGACCGACCGGCTGATCTGAGCCACGCGCACCTCCGGCTGGGCTCAGCGCAGCGCCCGCTTCAGGGTCTCCGCGAGGACACGGTCGACCCGGTCGATTTCAGCAAGGAACTGCCGCTCCTCGTCGCCCGACAGGGTCGGCTTCCAGCCGCGGCGATAAAATGCCTTCAGCCGATCGATACGAAGCTCCAGAACGGTGAGGCGACTGTTGAGGGAGAGCGCGCCTTCCTGGCGCTCTCCCTCCACGAACGCGTCCCACAGTTCCATCGCCATGAGCGTTGCGGTCTTGTCCTTTCCCGCACGACACGCAGCACGGGCCTCGGCGACCCGACCGCTCGTCTGCGCCAGGGCCTCCTCGATCTTGGCGCGCGCGGCCCCGGTCTTCTTTCCAAACGCTTCCTTGCGTTCTCCGACCTCACGGTCGACGAGCTTGAGCCACCGGTCGCACTCCTGCTCGGCCGCCCAGGCCCGGGTCTGGAGAAGCACTGCCAGGATCAGGAGAAGTCCCGTGACTGCCGTGGCCCGGCTGGTCATGATCGGCCTCCCGTTCGCCTGTGAGGTCGCCTGCGCGCAACCAGTCGAGTCAACGCCGTCTCGGCCGGCCCAGCCCGGCTGCCAGTTCTTCCAACCGCTGCTGCAGCCACGCGAGGTCCTCGATCGCGTCCGTCAGATACGGGGACGCGCCACGCGCGCGGGCGACGATTCGCTGCGCCTCGGCGTTCAGCCGGGCTTGCTGCGCCACGAGACGGCGAAACCCCTCGGGCATGTCGGCGGCGAGCCGTCTCTGGCGCGCCAGGAGGCGACCGAGATCGACCAGGCCCTTGGCCGCGGTGACGACCGCCGTCACCGCCTCCTCGGCCCGAGCCGGGGAGACCTCGCCCAGGCTGCCCAGCCAGGCGCCGATGAGGCCGAGCGTGAGGTCCTGGATCCGCCGGTCGCTCTCCTGCAGATCCTCGGAGATCTTGGGAAGGCTCTCTTTCAGCTTCAGCAAGCTGGCGATCAGATCCTGCAGCCCGTCCTGCAGGGTCTTGTAGCTGCCGGCCAGGCCGTCGTCGTCGGGAAACTCGCGCCGTCGACCGTTGAAGCGCTCGATGAGGTCCCGCAAGCCGTGCAGCAGGTCCTCGAAGCTCTTCACCAGCTCCTCGTCCGGCGCGTTGCGCACGAGGTCCTCGAAGCTGTCGAGGAGCTTCTCGAACTGATGCAACAGGTCTTCGAAGCTCTTGACCAGGGCCCAGGGAGGCGGAACGTTGATCCCCAGCGCCGCATCGAAGCTCACGAGCAGGTCGACGAGCGCGTGGAGCAGCTTCTCGAAGCTGAGGCGCAGCGGCCGGTCCTTCGGGGCGACGCGCTTCACGAGCCCCTCGAAGGTGGAGAGCAGTCGCTCGCATTCCTTGAGGCGGTTTTCGAACTGGCCCACGATCTCCGGATGCTGGGCGGCATGCTCCTTCACCAGATCCTCGAAGCTGCCGAGGAGCGTCTCCAGGTCGCGCAACCGGTCTTCGGCCCCGACCAACAGGGGCCGGTCGTTCGGCTTGAGGGGCGGCGCCGCCGGCAGCAGCCGGTCGAGCTCACCGAGGAACTCCACCAATAGAAAGGTCAGGATGCCCAGGAGCCCGTCGAAGCTCTTGACGCGATCGTAGTCGGTGGGTGTCTCGCGCTTCACCAGGTCTTCGAAGCTCTTACAGAGCTTCTCGCTTCCTCCGAGGAGCTCGAGGAAGCTCGCGACGCGGGCGCGGTCGGGCGGCAGCGGGAGCACGAGCTTCGCGAAGCTGTCGATCAGCAACAGGTGGCGCTCGACGCGCTCCTCGAAGCACTGGAGCAGCTCCGGAGGCAGTTCCGGGAGACGCCGCAGCAGATCCTCGAGGCTGAGGAGCAGCTTCTCCGCGCGGTGGAGCAGGTCTTCGAAGCTGGCGACCAGCCGGTAGAGCTCCTTGGGCCAGTTGGGCTGATTCGGCCACTCGCGCCGCAGGATCCGGTGCAGCTTGGCTTCGAACGCCGCTAAGGCGCTCTGCAGCCCGATGATCTCGTCCTGAAACTCGTCGGCCTTGTCCTTGTCCGGGGGCGCGGCCTTCAACTTGGCCTCGGCCGCGTCGAGCTTCTCCTCGCTTTCGCGGATGTCGTCCTCTTCCTTCTTCGCCTCGTCGAAACTCGGATCGTCGAGGAGCCGCCGGTACTCGCGCAGCACGGCGCGGAGCTGGGCGCGGGCGCTCTCCAACGGCGGCCCGCCGGGCGTGGATGTTCGTCGCCGTCGAGTCATCGGTCGTCTCCTCCCCGCTCGAAGCGTTGCCGGCCGTCCGGCGTCGCCGACGCCGGGTGGTGAACTGTGGCGCGTGAGAATCGACGCACCCTAGGCCTTCGCCGCCCGGAGGGCGCGCCAGACGCGCTCGGGGGTGAGCGGCAGGTCGCGGATGCGGACGCCGGTGGCGGCGGCGACGGCGTTGGCGATGGCCGGCGCGACCGGGACGATGCTGCCCTCGGCCACGCCCTTCGCCCCGTGGGGGCCGGGGCCGCCGCCGCCCTCGACGATCACCGCCTCGAGCGAGTCCGGCAGGTCGGAGAAGAGCGGGAGCCGGTAGTCGACGATGCTCCCGTTGACGAGCTGGCCGTCCTCGTAGACCAGCGCCTCGAAGAGCGCCGGCCCGAGGCCCATCACCACGCCGCCCAGATCCTGGCCTTCGACCCCGTCCGGGTCGAGGGCGCGGCCGGGGTCGGACACGGTCACGTAGCGATGGACGGTGAGGGCGCCCGTCTCGCGATCGACCGAGACCTCCGCCGCGCCGAGCCCGATCTCCCAGAAGCTCGCCCGGGCGCCGAGCGTGGCGCGCTCGGCCGCCGGCCGGTAGTAGCCGTGGCCGATCAGCTCGCCGCCGGCGTCGCGGAAGAAGCGCACGATGACCTCGCCGAGAGTGAGGCGCCGGTCGCCGGCGCGGACGGCGCCGTCCTCCAGGCGGCAGGCTTCCACCGCCACGCCGAGCGCCTCCGCCGCGATCGCCCGCGCCTGGTCGGCCACCTGGCGGGCCGCCGCCTGCACGGCGTGACCGAGGAGTGCGGTCCCCCGGCTGGCGTTGGTGCGCTGGTCGAAGGGCGTGACGCCGGTGTCGGGCGCCGTCACCGCCACCTGCCCGGGCGGGATCCCCAGCTCGGCCGCCGCGATCCGCGCGAGCACGCTCTGGATCCCCTGGCCGAGCTCGGCCGAGCTGGCCAGCACGGTGGCACTGCCGTCGCCGTGCAGGCGCACGATGGCCGTCGAGGAGGTCCGGGTGCCGCCGCCGTCCTTGATCGCGCAGGCGACGCCGACCGCCCGGCCCCGCCCCGACGCTCCCGGCAGCCGCGAGACGAGGGCCTCGAGCGCCGCGCCGAGGTCGCTGTCCACGGGCCGGTCACCCGGCGCGTACTCCTCGCCGCGCTGGAGGAGGTTCTTCCGCCGGAGGGCGACGGGATCCATCCCGAGGGCGAGGGCGATCGCGTCCATCTGCGACTCGTACGCCCAGGCGACCTCCGGCGTGCCGAAGCCGCGGTAGGCGCCGGCCGAGACCGAGTTGGTGAAGACCGCATAGGCGTGGACCTCGACGTGCGGCACCCGGTAGGGGCCGACCAGCCGGTAGCCGGCCTTCTTGGCCATGCGCGGCTCCTGGTTCGCGTACGCCCCCGCGTCGAGGTGGATCTCACCGCGCCGGCCGAGGAGCGTGCCGTCGCGGCGCACCGCCGTCTGGATGCGCACCCGGGCGGCGTTGCGGCAAAGCGTCCGCGCCGTCTCCTCGGCCGAGTAGAGGACGCGGACGGGCGCCCAGGCCTTGCGCGAGAGCGCGGCGGCGAGCGGGATCACGGCCATCAGCTCACGGCTGCCGAAGGCGCCCCCCACGTCGGGCACGACCACCCGCACCCGGCTCTGGGGCAGGCGGAACATCTCGGCCAGCATCTGGCGCGTGGCGAACGGGTATTGGGTGCCGGCCCAGACGGTCAGCTGGCGCCCCTGGTGATGGGCGATCGCGCCGTGCGGCTCGAGCGGATGGTGGTGGACGCTGGGGAGCGTGAAGGTGTCGTCGAAGACGAGGTCGGCCTCGCGGAAGGCCGCCTCCGGGTCGCCGCGCCGGTAGGCGAAGTGATGGCAGATGTTCCGGGCCAGGTCGGGCGCCACGTCCTGGACGTCGGGGAAGAGCGTCGAGCGGGGCCGCGCCTCGTGCAGGACGGGCGCGCCCGGCGCGAGCGCCTCGTCGATGGACCGGACGGGCGGGAGCGGCTCGTAGCGGACGGCGATCCGGCCGAGCGCCGCCTCCGCCGTCCGCGCATCGACCGCGGCGACGGCCACCACCGGCTCGCCGGCCCAGCGGACGCGGTCGATCGCGAGGAGGGGCTGGTCGCGGATCGCCTGGCCGAAGTAGGGGTCGATGTCCGCGAGATCGGCGGCGGTCAGCACGGCCACGACCCCGGGCAGCCGCTCGGCGTCGCCGGTCTCGATGGTCAGGATCCGGGCGTGGGGGTACGGGCTGCGGAGGACCTTCCCCTCCACCATGCCGGGGATCGCGAGGTCCGTGGTGTAGCGGGCGCGTCCCATCACCTTCGCGCGGGCGTCGTGCCGCTCGAACGGCGCGCCGATCGCGCCGCTCATGCGCCGTCGCCCAGGAGTGCCGCCGCGAACGCCCGCATCGTCGCCTCCCGGCCGCCGTCGTCGGTGCCATACGGCACGATCGCGACCTGGCCGATCCCGGTCCCCCGGAGACGCTCGACGGCCGCGCGGCAGGTGTCGGGGGCGCCGGCGAGAGCGAAGCGCTCGACCAGCCAATCGGGGACGACCCGCGCCTGGCTGGCACCCCGCTCCATGTGCTGGTAGTAGTCGTAGGACGCCCGGATCTCGGCCACGACCCGCTGCTCCTCGGCGTCCAGGTCGAACGGCAACGGCCGGTTCAGCACGCGCGCGACGTGGGCCTTGACCGCCGCGCGCGCCGCCGCGGCGTCGCCCACGGCGCAGGGGACCCAGAGCACGAGGTCGAGCGAGTCCGGATCGCGCCCGGCCTCGCGGGCGCCCGCGCGGACGGTGTCGACCGCCTGCCGGACCCGCTCGGGCACGATGCCCACCAGGACGATGACGCCGTCCGCGATCCGCCCGGCCAGGGCCAGGAGCCGCGGGCCGCTGGCGGCCACGTAGATCCGGATCCCCTCGCCGGCGGCGTGCTTGAGCCGGAGCGTTCCGGTCTCGGTCTCGACGTCGCGACCGGCCAGGAGGTCCCGCACCCGCCGAACGTCCCGCGCGAAGACGTCGAGCCGGCTCGGCTTCCTTCCCATGGTCTCGACGGCGCTGTCGCCCAGCCCGAGCCCGAGGATGACGCGGTCGGGGCACGCCTCGTGAAGGGTGGCCAGGGCGCTGGCGACGACGGCGGGATGGCGCGTGACCAGGTTGGTGACACCGGTGCCGAGGGTGAGGCGCGTCGTCGCGAGCGCGGCGGCCGCGAGCGTGACGTAGGCCTCGCGCCAGATGAGGTGCGAGTCGCCGATCCACGCGTGGGAGAAGCCCAGCTCCTCGGTGACCCGGGCCAGGCGCACGATGGCGAGCAATGGCGCGGTGGGGAAGAGGCCGACCCCGAACGCCAGGTCGGTCACCGGGTCACGACGCGATCACCGCCGCCCGCTCCGGCGGCGGCGTCTGCTGGCTCCGGCCGACCACCCGCGGCTCCCCGTCGATCAGGACGGTCGAGATGCCCGGCAGGTCGCCCCGCCGGAAGGCGTCGAGCGCGTCACTCGCCGCCGACCCCGGGATCCGGTCGAGCAGGACCAGGTCGGCCGGCCGTCCTTCCTCGAGGATGCCCTGGGGGAGGCCGTGGGCGCGGGCGACGTTGCCGGTCGCCATCGCGACGGCCAGCTCGGGTGGCACCTCGGCGACCGCCGCCAGGTAGGCGATCTCCCGCAACATCCCGCGCGGGAGCACGCCGGTGCCGCCGGGCGTGTCGGTCCCGACGAGGACGCGGTGGAACGCCGCCCGGGCGCGGACGGCCCGGATCAGGTGGAGGACCATTCGCGGGTTGCCGGAGCTGCAGATCTCCAGCGCGCAATCGGTCTCGGCCACGACCTCCTCGATCTCCTTCTCGGGCATCGGGATGGGCCCGCCCGTGACGTGTCCCACGATGTCGGGCAGGAGGCGCTTCACGATCGCCGCGCCGGCGACCTGGCTGACGCCCGATCGGGAGACGCCGCCGGAATGGAGCTTCACCTTGATCCCGCGCGCCCGCGCCCACGCGACGTAGCGCTCGGCCTCGCCGCTCGGGAGCAGCCGGTAATCGTAGAAGATAAACTTGACCAGCCGGACCCCGGCCGCCGCCAGCCCGTCGAAGTCCGCCTCGGTCAGCCCGGGGACGAGGAGGAGCGTGCCCGCGTAGACCTTGACCCCGGAGGGGCGGAGGTTGTCCCAGCACCGCTTGGCCAGGTGCGCGAGGGCGAGCGCCGTCCGGGCGTCGGGAGGGATCGGGAGCCCGGGCAGGTGCAGCTCGCCGGCCGACACCAGGGCGGTGACCCCGCCGTGGCAGTAGTGGCTGATCCAGTCGAGCGCGTTCTGGGCCGGCGTGAAGTCGCCGAACGTGGGATGGGAGTGCGAGTCGATCAGCCCGGGCATGACGGTGGTGCCGCGGGCGTCGATGACGACGTCGGCCGGCCGGGCGAGACCGGAGCCGATGGCGGCGATGCGGCCGGCCTCGATGAAGATCGAATCCGCCCGCCGGAGCGGCCGGGCGTAGTCTCCGGTCAGCAGGGTGCCGACGTTCTGGATCAGGCAGGTCGCGCCCGCGGTGCTCACGGCCCCGCCGTAGCGGCGGGGCGCACGATCTCCTCCGCGATCATCTGCAGGTAGTCGATCCGGGCGGCGGGCTCCCGCGGCAGGCTGTAGATCGTGAGGCCGACCCCGTCCAGGCCCATCGCGCGGGCGTGGCCGAGCGTCTCCCGGCAGTCGGTGGGCGTCCCGCAGATCGTCCAGTCCTCCAGCGGCGCGTCGAAGCCGAGCTGGAGCTCCATCATGGTCGGCTCCTGCATCGCCCACGCCCGGTACATCGCGAAGGTCTTCTCGAGGTAGGCCCGGGCCGCGGTCGCCGCCGCCTCCCGGCTCTTTCCGACGATGAGCGCGCGGGACGCGCAAACCGTCCCCGCCGTCGGCTGGCTCGCCTCCCGCCTCGCATCGCGGAAGACCGGGGTGAGGCGGGCGATGGCGTCCCAGGCGAGCTGAGGGCCGAAGAAGACGCCGTCGGTCAGCCGCGCGGCGCGACGGGTGGCCCCCACGCTCTGGGCGGCCATCTCGAGCGGTGGGTGGGGGCGCTGACGCGGCAGGAGGCCCATCCGCCCGGCCGTCAGCCGGGTGTACCGGCCCTCGCAGGTCACCTCCTCGCCCGCCCACAGCCGCTTCATGAGGTCGAGCGACTCCTCCAGCTTGGGGACCCGGTCCTTGCGGCCGAGTCCGACCGCCTCCAGCTCCTTCTCGCGGTAGCCGATGGCGACCCCGACGTCCAGGCGCCCGTGGCTGATGTGGTCCAGGGTCGCCAGGTTCTCGGCGGCCTCGATCGGATTGACGAGCGGCAGGAGGAGCATCGAGGTCTTCAGCCGCATGGGCGCCGTCTCGGGGGCGAGCCGGGCCAGGATCGGGAACGGCTGCGGCCACACGGTCGGGTGGGAGAGGAGGTGGTGGCCGATCGAGACCCAGGCGTAGCCCATCCGGGCGGCGGCGCCGACGACCTCGATCGCTTCGTCGATGATCTGGGTGGGAGACCGGTCGGTCGGGCTCCAGAACGGGGTGAGGTGAAACCCGATGCGCATCGGCGAGTACGCTACCCCAGCGACCGGCGGGACGCAACGCGTCGCGGGGGCATCGTCACGCGACCACGGCTCCTCGCCCGAACGGGCCCCTATCTCCCCCCCGCCCGCCAGTGCCCGAAGACCGCCGTCAGCTCGGCGTAGTCCACCGGCTTCACGAGATGCGCGTCGAAGCCCGCCTCCAGCGCCCGCCGCTGGTCCTCCGACCGACCGTAGCCGGTGAGGGCGATCAGGCGGGTGCGGCGGGCATCGGGACTGCGCCGCACCGCCTCGGCGATGCCGTACCCATCGAGCCCGGGCAATCCGATATCCACCAGCGCGACGTCCGGGCGCAGCGCCAACAGCTTCTCCAGGCCGGTCACCCCGTCGTGCGCTTCCTCCACCTCGTACCCGTGGACCTGGAGCAAGATGCGCAGGCTGTCGCGCATGTCCTGGTTGTCCTCGATCACCAGAACCCGGCGGCCGGGCAGCTCCGGCTGCCCTCCGGTGGCCTCGATCGGCGCCGGGGGGGCGCTCAGGAGCGGGAGGCGCACGACGAACTCGGCGCCCTGGCCGGCTCCCTCGCTGGAGGCACTCACCGTCCCGCCGTGCAGCTCGACGAGCCGCCGGACCAGGGCCAGGCCCAGGCCGAGCCCGCCCTGGGAGCGATCGAGTGACTGACGTCCCTGGGTGAACAACTCGAACACGCGCGGCAGAAGTTCAGGCGAGAGACCGATGCCGCGGTCGCGCACGCGAAGGACGGCGGTGCCGCCGTCCCGGCCCACGTCGACCCGAATCTGGCCGCCCGGTGGGGTGTACTTCACGGCGTTGTCGAGCAAGTTCGTCACGATCTGTTCGATCCGCGCCGGATCGGCCTCCACCCAGGCCGACTCTCCGGTGATCCCGACATCGTGCTCGCGCGTGCGCTCGGCGTGGTCGAACGCGGCCAGGCATTGCTGGGCGATGGCCTTCAGATCGATCCGTTCGCGCTGGAGGGCGATCTTGCCCGAGCTGACCCGTGACACTTCGAGGAGGTCGTCGACGAGCCGCGCCAGATGCCGGCTCTGGCGATTGATGATCGCACGCAGCTGCCCGGCGGGATCGTCCTGGCTCGCAATCCGCTCCAGCACCAGGATCGCGTTGCGAATGGCGGCCAGGGGATTACGCAGCTCGTGGCCGAGCATGGCCAGGAACTCGTCCTTCGCCTGGTTGGCTCGTTCGGCTTCGGTCCGGGCCGCCTGCTCCCGCTCGAACCGCTCGGCGTTCTCCAACGCCAACGCCGCCTGGTCGGCAAAGCCTCGGGCCAGCCGCACCTCCCCCTCGCTGAAGGTGCGGCCCAACGGGACTCCGATCCCGAGGGCCCCGATCAAGCGGCCCTTGGCGGCGAGGGGCAGCGCGAGCACTCCGCGGTGCGGCGCCTGCTCCAGCCGCCGGCGTATCTCCGGCGTGTGCTGAATCCGCGGATCGTTCAGGGCATCCGGGGTGAAGACGGGCTCCCCGGTCCGCACGGCCAGCCCCACTGTCCCCGTCCCCCGGGGCAGGGTGAGGTCCGGACCGAGCGCCGGCCCCGTCTCCCCGTACATGGCGACCGAGCTGAGGTCACCGGAGGCCGGATCCAGGCGATACACGATCGCGAGCTGGGCCCGCAAGAGTCGGCAGACGTGCTCGGCGAGCCGGGTGCCGACCTCCCGCACGTCCAGGAAGTGGGCGAGGATCCTCGCGACCGCCGCCAGCGCCTCCGCTTCGTCGCGGGCCTGGGTTTCCAGTTGATAGAGCCGCACTTGCTGCACGACGAGGGCGAGCCGGTCGCCGACGAGCCGGAGCAGCGCCACGTCGTCGTCGCTGAAGCGCCGGGGCCGCACGCTGCCGACATGGACCACGCCGAGCAAGCGGCCCTCGACCATCAGCGGAACGCCGAGCAAGGAATGCACCTGTCTTCGGAGGAACGGGCTCACCACCGGGAACCGGGACACGTCTTCCACCGCGATCGGCTCTTGGCGGGCCGCCACCGCGCCGGCAAATCCCTGGCCGATCGGGATGTGGATGCCCTTGTCCTCCTCCTCTTCCCGCAGACCATCGGAGGCCGAGACGACGAGCTGGGTTCCCGTCTCGTCGAGGAGCAGGACGGTCGCGGTATCGGCGGCCAGGGCCGCCCGGACCCGCCCCAGCAACTCCCGGGGCATGTACCGGAGCTGAAGGCGGGAGAGCGCGGCGTCGCTCACCGCCTGGAGCCGACCGAGCTTCTCGGCCCCGGCTTCGGCCGCGGCGCGGGCCTGCCGCTCCCGCGCCAGCAGCACGGCCCGCTCCTGCTCCCCGCGCTGGCGCTCGATGAATTGTCCGATCTGGGTCCCGATCGTGCTCATCATCCGCAGCAGGTCGGCGTCCGGTGGCTGGATCTCGCGGCTGAACGACTCCAGCACTCCGGCCACCTCGCCCTGGGACAGGACCGGGAACGCAAAGGCTCCGTGGAGTCCCTCCCGGGCCGCGATGGGAGCCCGCGGGAAGTTGGAATCGTGGACGACGTCGGTGACCCAGACGGGCTGGCCACTCGCCCACACCCGACCGGGTAACCCGATGCCCGGCCGGAAGGTCCGGGTTCCGCTGTCGGCTTCGAACTCGGGATACGTCAACCCGCGGGCGCGCCAGACGTCCACGCAGCGCAGCACGCCCGCGTCCGCGTCCCGGACCCACAGCGCCCCCACGTCCCAGCCGAGGCTGTCGCAGATGGCTTCCAGGACCTTGGGCGCCGCCTGGCCGAGGTCATCGGAGTCGGCCAATGCCCGAGTGACCGCGTAGTCGGCCGCTCGCCGGCGCTCCGTGATCCCCCGCTCGTGCATCACGGCCGCCAGGAGCAGCCCGCCCACCGCGACCACGGCCATGAAGAACTGCACCAGCACGAGGCTCTCGTGCGTGTTACCGGTCGCGAACGGTCCGAAGCCGCCCCTCGTCCCCCAGATGGCGATCGCCGAGACGACGGCCGCCGTCGTCGTCGTCCCGAGCTGGCCGAAGCGGAACGCCGCCCAGATCACGAACGGAAAGACCAGGTATTCCAGGGGGTGGCCACTGTCCACCGCCGGCAGTTGCCCGGCGAAGACCACCAGGCTCACCGCCGTCAGGCCCAGCACGAGGCTCCCGGCCTCGAGGAGACGGCTCGGCGACCAGCGCGGCCCACCGGCGGCCCACGCGAGCAGCAGGGGGGCCACCACCAGATCACCCAGGGCGTCGCCCAGCCACCACACCCACCAGATGCGGGTCCACGCCGACCAGGGCTGGACGCCGCCCAGGGTCAGGCTGGCGGTGCCGATGGTGGCGCTGACCGCGGTGCTCACCAGGGCGCCGAGGGTCACCAGCCCGAGAACGTCCCGCAGCCGACCGAAGGTCCGACCGGGACCCATGAGGCGCCGGAGCAAGACGGCGCCGACCACCGCCTCCAGCGTGTTGCCGGTGGCGATGCCCACCGCGGTCCCGATGGGCTCGTGCGCCGTCAGGTTGGCGAGGAAGGCGCCCAGCCAGATACCGGGGGTCAGGCGATAGCCGAACAGCAACACCGCGGCCAGGGCGATGCCCGTGGGTGGCCAGACCACGGTCACCTGCTCGGCGACGAACGCCATGCTGAGGCCGAGCTTAGCGGCGCCGAAGTAGACGGCGGCCGCGCCCAGGCTCAGCGCGATGTCACGAAGGGCCCGACCCCGCATGAGCAGATCCGCGCCTGGCCGCCCGGGATGCGCGCGGTCGAGGGCTCCGGCAGGACCGGCGCGCCATTCCGGGGGTGTCGATGGGTTTCCCGGCGGAGGGGGGGCCAGCACGATACCTCCTTGGCTACCCTCCCCCCCGAGAGCAGCCGGGCGAGGCCAGTGAAGGCCAGCCTCGCGAACGCGGACCACAGTCTAGGGACGGCCTGGCCATTAGTCAAGAATTGGACCGATCGCCTGCGGAGGCGGATGATGCGCGCCCCGTCCCGATGTCGGCGACCCTGGCTTTTCCTGCTCGCCTCGATTTGCTGGCATGCCGCTGTCAGCATCGCGGAGCGGCCGGTCCCGGCCCCCGCCGGAAAGTGAGGCGCGCCACCATGTCCAGGTGCTCGAGGCTGACTACTCCGTGGGTCGTCGCGTTTGCCGGCCTGCTGCTGACCGGGGGGAACCCGGGCCCCGCCACGGCTCAGCCGGCCATCGCGGCCGGGAAGCCGGTCGAACTGCGGGTGGCCTGGTGGGGCTCGCAGGATCGGCACAATCGGACGATCAAGGCCATCGAGCTCTTCCAGAAGAAGTATCCGCACATCAAGGTCAGCTACGAGTTCGCCGGCTGGCTCGATTACTGGACCAAGATGACCACTCAGGCGGCCGGGCGCAATCTGCCCGACATCATGCAGCAGGACTATGCCTACATCAGCGAGTGGTCGTCCCGCGGCTTGCTCTCGCCCCTCGACGAGTACGTCAAGAGCGGCACCATCGATACCCGCGACGTCTCGGATCCACTCCTCCGGGGCGGTGTCGTCAACGGCAAGCTGGTGGCCATCAACCTCGGCTCCAACTCGCAGTGCTGGGTGCTCGACGTGGATGCCTTCAAGAAGGCGGGCGTGGAGCTGCCGCCCCCGAACTGGACGTGGTCCGACTTCGAGAAGATCGCCCTCACCTTGCACGAGACGCTGGGGATCTGGGGCATGGGCTCGGGCACGTGGAACGAGCAGCTCTGGGGGTCGCTCTACCTTTCGGCCGGGCAGTGGCGATACAGCGCGGACGGAAGCCGGGCCGGCTATGCCGACGACAAGCCGTTGGTGGACTACCTCAACATGCTGCTGCGGCTGCAGAAGGCCAGCGCCCTCATCCCGCGGGCCGATGAACTCTCCAGTCACAACATGGAGACCCAGGCGTGGAAGTCACCCCGATCGTCACCCGCAAGGCGGCCATGGCCTACTTCTGGAGCAACCAGGTCGTGGCCGTCTGGAAGGCGGCCGGCGGCGACGAGCGGAACTTCGCCATGGTGCCCCTCCCCCGGGTTCCGGGCGCCAAGTCCGCGAACTACCTGAAGGCGTCGCAGTTCTGGAGCATCACCTCGCAGGCCAAGGCCCCCAAAGAGGCCGCGATGTTCATCGACTTCTTCACGAACTCCATCGAGGCCAACGACATCCTCCTGGCCGAGCGGGGGGTACCGATCTCCAGCACGGTGCGGCAGGCCCTCACGCCGAAGCTGGGCCGATCGCAGGTGGAGATGTTCGCTTACCTCGATCGGCTGGCCAAGGACGTTCAGCCCATCCCGCCACCCGATCCGCCGGGTCACACCGAGATCGTCAAGAACGTGTTCGTGCCGCAGGTGATGGATCCGGTGGCCTACGGGCGGCTGACCCCCGAGAAGGGCGCCGCCCTCTTGCGGCAGGAGGTCAACGGCATCCTCGCCGCCAAGGCGAAGAAGTAGCACGGCGCTGCGTCGCCGGGGCGGGAACGTCAGGAAGGGGCGGCGGGCGCCGGCCATCCCCGGCCGCCTCCAGGATGCACCGCGAGCCCAAGCATGAATCGCGCGCCGGCGTCCTCCATCCCGGGCGAGGGCCTCCTGCGGGCGGGCGTCCGCGAGCGGCGCGTGGTGGCCGGCCGGGCTCGACTCCGGGCGCGCACCATCGCCGGCTACGCCTTCATCTCCCCCTGGCTGTTCGGGTTCCTCGCGCTCACCTTGTTTCCCATGGCGGCGTCGCTCTACTTCGCGTTCACCGACTACGACATCCTCACGCCGCCGCGCTGGATCGGGCTCGCGAACTTCCGCCGGATGTTCTTCGAGGATCCGCGCTACCTGCAGTCGGTCGCGGTCACCTTCTTCTACGTGGCCATCGCCGTGCCGCTGCGGCTCGCGTTCGCGCTGGCGGTGGCGATGCTGCTCAATACTCCCCGCCGGGGTGTCAGCGTGTACCGGGCCGCCTACTACGCCCCCTCGGTGGTGGACGGCAGCGTGGCGGTGGCCGTGATGTGGCGGCAGGTGTTCGGGACGGAGGGGGTGATCAATGCCGTCCTGGCCATCCTGGGCATCCCGCCCGTACGCTGGCTCGGCGACCCCGAGGTCGCCATCTGGACGCTGATCACCCTGGCCGTCTGGCAGTTCGGGTCCCCGATGCTGATCTTCCTG
This sequence comes from Candidatus Methylomirabilota bacterium, assembly GCA_036001225.1. GTDB lineage: Bacteria > Methylomirabilota > Methylomirabilia > Rokubacteriales > DASRDR01 > DASYUM01. The sequence continues at coordinate 54,750 of DASYUM010000339.1, forward strand.
GCCGGACTGCGGCAGATCCCCGCCGAGCTGTACGAGGCGGCCGCCATCGACGGCGCGGGGGCGGGGGCCCGCTTCTTCCGGATCACGTTGCCGATGCTCTCGCCGGTCACCTTCTTCAGCGTCGTGATGCAGACCATCACCGGCTTCATGGTCTTCACCCAGGCCTTCATCGTGACCGGCGGCGGGCCGATGGACACGACCCTCCTCTATGCGCTCTACCTGTACCGGCGGGCCTTCGAGAGCTTCCAGATGGGCTACGCCTCGGCGATGGCGTGGGCGCTGCTGCTCGTGGTGGCGTTCTTCACGGCCCTGCTGTTCAAGTCCTCCGGGTACTGGGTCTTCTACGAGGCGAAGGAGCGACGGTGACGATGCGGCCACCGGCCCGGCGGCGGCAGCGGGCGCTCCGGACCGTGATCTACCACGGGGCCGTCGCCGGGCTGGGCTTCGCGATGCTCTACCCGATCCTGTGGCTGTTCGCCAGCTCGTTCAAGGGCCCGGTCGAGATCTGGACGGACGTGATGTCGCTGGTGCCCCGGCGGTTCACCCCCGAGAACTACATCAACGGGTGGGCCGGCTTCGGCGGGATCACCTTCGCCACCTTCTACAAGAACTCGCTGATCTACGCCGGGGTGGGCACGCTGGCCGCGGTGATGAGCTCGGCGGTGGTGGCGTACGGATTCGCGCGCCTCCGCTTTCCCGGGCGAGGGTTCTGGTTCACCTGCATGCTGCTGACGCTGATGCTGCCGTATCAGGTCATCATCATTCCCCAGTACGTCTTCTTCACCAAGCTCAATCTGGTGAACACGTTCTACCCGCTGCTGCTGCCCCGCTTCTTCGGCATGGCCTTCTTCATCTTCATGATCATGCAGTTCATCCGTGGCATCCCCAAGGAGCTGGACGAGGCGGCGGAGATCGACGGGTGCAGCCAGTTCGGGATCTTCGTCCGGATCATCCTGCCGCTGATCCGGCCGGCGTTGATCACCGCCGCCATCTTCTCGTTCTACTGGACGTGGGAGGACTTCCTCACGCCGCTGGTGTACCTCAACGAGCCGAAGCTGTACACGATCTCGGTGGCCCTCCGCTCGTTCGCGGATCCGTCGGCGGCGACCGACTGGGGCGCCATCTTCGCCATGTCGGCGCTGTCGCTGGTCCCGGTGTTCGTCGTCTTCATCGTCTTCCAGCGGTACCTGGTCCAGGGCATCAGCACCACCGGGATGAAAGGATAGGCCGGGACTCCATGGCGCCCCCGGTACGGTTCTCGGTCATCGGCGTCAACCACAACCACATCTACGGCCAGACCAACCTGCTGCTCCGGGCGGGGGCCGAGCTGGCCTCCTTCTTCGCCGAGGAGCCCGACCTGGCCGCCCAGTTCGGCAGCCGGCATCCGCAGGCCAAGCCGGTGGGCGACCGGCGGGAGATCCTGGAGGATCCGAGCATCCACCTCGTCGTCAGTGCGGCCATCCCCTGCGAGCGCGCTCCGCTGGGCGTGGAAGCCATGCGCCACGGCAAAGACTACATGAGCGACAAGCCGGCCTTCACCACGCTGGAGCAGCTGGCCGAGGCGCGCCGGGTCCAGGCCGAGACCCGCCGCATCTTCTCGGTGTGCTTCAGCGAGCGGTTCGAGAACCCGGCCACGGTCCGGGCCGGCGAGTTGATCCGGAGCGGCGCCATCGGCCAGGTCGTCCAGACCGTCGGTCTGGGCCCGCACCGGATCAACGCGGCGAGCCGCCCGCCGTGGTTCTTCAAGCGGGCCCAGTACGGCGGCATCCTCACCGACATCGCGTCACACCAGGCGGATCAGTTTCTCTTCTTCACCGGCTCGACCCGGGCCGAGGTGGTGGCGGCCCAGGTGGCCAACTGGAAGTTCCCGCAGTGGCCGGAGCTGGAGGATTTCGGCGAGATGCTGCTGCGCGGCGACGGGGGAACCGGCTACGTGCGGGTGGACTGGTACACCCCCGACGGGCTGAGCACGTGGGGCGACGGCCGCCTGGTGATCCTCGGCACGGAGGGTTACATCGAGCTTCGGAAGTACGTGGACGTCACCGGACGTCCGGGGGGGAATCACCTGTTCCGGGTTGACCGGGCGGGGATGCACTACGAGGGCGGCAGCGGCGGCGATCTGCCCTACGGTCGGCAACTCGTCGCCGATGTCGTCAACCGGACCGAGACCGCCATGACCCAGGCCCACTGCTTCCTGGCTTCCCAACTGGCGCTGGAAGCCGAGGCCAAGGCGGTGCGGCTCGGGCACCTTCGCTGATCCGCGGAGCAACCGGAGGCACGATGGGCGACCGGATACGAGTGGCCCTCGTCGGGGGCGGCGCCGCCGGCAAGCAGCACCTCGAGGGGTATCGAAGCCTGCCCGAGCAGTTCGAGGTCGTGGCCCTGTGCGACGTCGCGGAGGGGGCGGGCCTGGTGGCCGAGGCGAACGCGATCCCGCGCGTCCTGACGGATTTTCGCGAGATGTGCCGGCTGGACGACGTCGACGTCATCGACCTCTGCACGCCGCCCTATCTGCACTACGAGCAGACGCTCCAGGGTCTGGACGCCGGCCGGCACGTGATCTGCGAGAAGCCCCTGCCCGCCTCGCTCGCGCAGGTGGATCGAGTGATCGCCGCCGAGAAGCAGTCGGGCCGCCGCGTGATGCCGATCTTCCAGTACCGTTTCGGCCACGGGCTCCAGAAGCTGAAGCGGCTGGTGGAGCAGGGCGTGGCTGGCCGCGCCTATCTGACGACGGTGGAGACGGCCTGGCGCCGGCGCGCCGCCTACTACGCGGTCCCCTGGCGGGCCAAGTGGGCCACCGAGCTGGGCGGGGCGCTGGTCAGCCACGCCATCCACGCCCACGACCTGGTGTATCACGTGCTCGGGCGGGCGCGCAGCGTGTCCGCCCACATGGCCACGCTGGTGAACCCGATGGAATCCGAGGACTGCGTCTCGGCCTCGCTCGAGATGATGGACGGGTCACTCTGCTCTCTCTCGGTGACCACCGGCTCGCCGGCCGAGATCAGCCGGCACCGCTTCTGCTTCGAGAACCTGAGCGCCGAGAGCAACACCGAGCCGTACCGCAACTCGAGCGATCCGTGGACGTTCACGGGCGACTCGCCGGCGATCGACGCGCGGATCGAGGGGGTCCTGCGCGGGTTCGTGCCCCGGCCGGAACGCTTCGCCGGCCAGTTCTCCCGGTTCCACCAGGCCCTGCAGTCGGGGACCGAGCTTCCGGTGACGCTGGCCGACGCCCGGGCGGCCATCGAGCTGATCACGGCGCTCTACCACTCGGCCCGGACGCGGCAGCCGGTCTCCTTGCCGATCCCCGCCGACCACCCCCTCTACGACGGCTGGCAGCCCTGAATCCCAAAATCGGACGACGACCGCAGGTGCGGGGCCAAGTAACGAGCATAGCGAGGACGCAGGGAGGAGGCGGCCCGAGGCGTATGCCGCACACGCGCGCCGCAGGACGTCGCGGGGCTGGGGCCCCGCCGTCCGTGGCGCGACACCCGAATGTGAGGGCCGCCGACGACCGAGGACGACGCTAAGGCGACGTTAATTGGACCCGCACTAGTCCTATCTGGCTCCGGCGCGGCGCAGTTCCTCCTGCACCTCGGGGGAGCGGGCGGCGTAGTCGAGGACGGACTTGCCGTCGCCGTCGCGCACGTTGACGTCGGCGCGGGCGGCGATCAAGGCGCGGACGTTTTCCAGCCGGCCCATGGTCGCGGCGCTGATCAGCGGGGTCACCCGGTTCAGGTCGCGGGCGTTGGGATCGGCGCCGCGCGCGAGCAGCAGCCGCACCGCTTCGACCGGGCACAGGCCGGCGGCGCGGTGGAGGGCGGTATAGCCGGTATCGTCCGCCATCGGCCGGGCGCCGCCTTCGAGCAGCAGACGGATGACCTCGGTATTGTCGCGCCGCTGGCATCCGCGGGCCGCCTCCGCCAGCGCGTGGCCGCGGTCGGCATTGGCGTCCGCGCCCCGCGACAACAGCCCACGGACCTGGTCGGCATTTCCGCGCAGCGCGGCGATGGCAAGCGCGCGGGGATCGGCCGGGGCCGCTGACTCGAGCAGCAGTGCAGCGATCTCGTTGCGACCCCAGTTACTGGCCGCCTGCAGCGCGGTGCGCTGGAGGCGGTCCGGCTGGTCGACCCGGGCGCCGGCGGCGAGCAGCTTCTCCACGGCTTCACGGCTGCCGCCGGTGACCGCCGCGATGAGCGGCGTGGTGTCGTTCTGCGGGCTGGCATTCACCTCGGCGCCGGCGTCGACGAGGGCGGCGACGATCTCGGCCTGGCCGAGATTCCCGGCATAGATCAGCGGCGGTACGCCGCGATCGTCCTTGGCGTTGGGGTCGGCGCCGGCGGCGAGCGCCCGGCGCACCGCCGCGGCGTCCCTGCCCAGGACGGCATCGAAGAGTGCCGCGGCTTTGGCACCGGTATCGTCGCGGGCGCCGGCGACTTCGAGCCGGGCGATGATCGGCGCCAAGCTCGCCTCGTGCGGCCGGCGCCGCGCTTCCAGGTGACGCGCCCAGCGCAGGGCCGACCATCCGTTCTGATCCTGCGCCTTCACGTCGGCCCCCGCGTCGATGAGTAACTCCAGCATGGCGGGATGGCCGCGCCGGGCGGCCATGATGACGTAAGAGACGGCCGGCGGCGAGGGGTTGACGCTCGCCCCACGCTCGATCAGGAGCCGCGCCATCTCGGGCGTGCCCAATCCGACGGCGAAGGACAGCTGCCGGTCGCCGGGGCGCGCGCCGGAGTCGATCAGCAGCGTGGCCATCGGCACCTTCGAGCGCGTGACGGCGACATCGAGCGCGGTCTCGCCGCCTCGCGCCACGTGGCCGACCCTCGCTCCCTTCTCGATCAGGAGGCGGGCGAGGTCGGTGTTCCCACCCTGGGCCGCATAGTGGAGCGGCCGGTATCCGATGTCCCAATGCGGCAGCTGCTGCATCCAGCTGATGAACGCGATGAGCTCGCGGAGATCGCGGGTCGGAATTTCCGCGTTGACGTCGGCCCCGTTCGAGACGAGACGCCGAGTCTCGGCCAGGTTGCCATCGCGCGCCGCCCGCATCAGCGCGGTCATGGCATGCTCGTCGCGCTGGTCCACGCCGAAGCGACCGCAGCCGGAAGCGAGCACCAGGACAGTGAGCGGCGGAATGAGCTGCCTTCTCACGGTGCCGATGTGTCTCACCGGCACCATTGTCCCCCGAGAGCGCGGATTTCCGGCTGATTTCCCCCGGGTGACGACCCGGGTCGCCCGCCCGGCTTCCGCCTGGCGACGCAGGACCAGATCATCTATCTTACTCGGCAGGCTTAGTCGGCAGGGCCCACCGGCCCTCGAGGGCAGTCTCGGGAAGGGAGCAATCCGCGCGTGAGAGGCCCCCGCACCGAACGCCGGATCGTGACGTGCCTCTTCATCGACATCGTCGGCTCGACCGACCTCACCATCGCGCTCGGACCGGAACGCATGCAACGCCTGCTCACCGGCGCCTTCGCCGAGCTGAGCGCGATCGTCGAGGAACGGGGCGGCGTCGTCGAGAAGTTCATCGGGGACGCCATGTTCGCGCTCTTCGGCGCGCCGATCGCCCACGCCGACGATCCCTGGCGCGCGCTGCGGGCCGCCGAGGCCTGCGCGGAGCGGATCCGCTCGCGGCCCCGCGACGCGGAGATCGCGCTGCGGGTCGGCGTGGAGACGGGCGAGGCCCTCGTCGACCTCGAGGCGACCAGCCGCGAGCGCCAGCGGATGGCCGTCGGCGCCTGCGTCAACGTCGCCGCGCGCCTCCAGCAGGGCGCCCACTCGGGCGAGATCCTCGTCGGCCCGGTCTGTCACGATGCGATGGCCGCGTCAGCCGAGTTCGAGCCGGCGGGCCCGCTGGCCCTCAAGGGCATCGGCGAGGTCGTGGCCTGGCGCCTGGTGCGCACCACGGGAGCGCCCAGCACCGCGCTGCCCTTCGTCGGCCGGGATGCGGAGCTCGAGCGCCTGCGCACGGCGTTCGAGCGCACCCGGGCCGGGGCCGCCGGCCGCGGGCTGATCATCGGCCCTCCCGGCCAGGGCAAGACGCGTCTGGTCGAGGAGTTCCTCCGCCGCCTCGGGCCGACCGTCCGCGTCCTCCAGGCCCGCTGCCGCCCGAGCGCCGAGCCGACGGCGCGCCCTCCGCTCCACCAGCTCCTGGCCAGCGATCTCGCCGAGGTCACCGGCGACGCGGAGCTCGACCCCGGCGCCGTGGCGTCCCGGCTCCGCGCGCTCCTCCCGGAGGCCGAGGATGCCACCCACGTCGCCTCGGTGCTCTGCCACAGCGCCGGCCTGAGCGTCGATCAGAAGCTCCTCGCTCACGTCCCGCGCGACGTCCAGGAGGAGTTCGTGGCCGGGTGGCGCCGGTACCTGGCGAGCCTGGCCCGTGAGCGACCGGTCCTCTTGCACCTGGAGGACGTGCACTGGGCCGATCCGAGCTTCCTCCGCCTCGTCGATCGGGTCACCTTCGGCGAGCGCATCCCGCTGTTCACGCTGGCCACGGCCCGCCCCGAGTTCGCGGAGAGCGCGCACCTGCGCCCGGGCGACGGCCTCGTCATCGAGCTCGAGCCGCTCGACGCGCCGTCGGCGTTGGCCCTCGCCCGCAGCGCGGGGGCCCCCGATGCGCGCGCCGTCGCGCGGGCGGAGGGGAACCCGCTGTTCATCATCGAGCTGGCCCGCGCGCCCCGCGCGGCCGGGCGGGACCTTCCGATCACGATCCACGGTGCCATCGCCGCCCGCCTCGACGAGTTGCCCCCTCCCGAGCGCGAGCTCCTGCAGCGGGCGGCCGTGGTCGGCGAAGCCTTCGCGATCCGAGACGCCGCGCTGCTCGCCGAGCGCGAGCCGATGGAAGTGGCGGGGAGCCTCGGCCGGCTCGCCCACCTCCGCTTCGTGCAGCCCGTGCGGCAAGGCTACCGCTTCCACCACGCGCTCGTGCACGACATCGCGTACAGCCGGCTGCCGGTCGCCGAACGGATGCGGCTCCACGCGCGGTACGCCCAGGAAGGTGTGCACCAGGACGAGGCCGAGGTCCTGGCCCAGCACTGGTGGGAGGCGCTGCGGCCGCCGGATGCCGATTGGGTGTGGGAGGACGCCGGGCAGCGATCGGCGATGCGCGCCGAGGCCATCGAGGCGCACCTGGCCGCGGCCGGCCGCCTCATCGATCGCCTCGCCCACGAGGAAGCGCTCGGCGTCCTCGATCGCGCGGGGAAGCTCGCCGCGGGCGCCCGGGACCTCGGCCGAGTGGAAGCGATGATCGGGCTCGTCCACGCCCGGAACGCCCAGGGCGAGCAGGCGTGGGAGCATCGACTCCGCGCGCTGGAGTGCTATGACCGCGGAGGGCTCACACCGCCGGCCGGGCTCTACGCCGACCTCCTGGAGATCCCCGCCTTCAACTTCGGGTATTTCCGCCGGCTGCCCGACGACCAGGAAGTGCTCCGGCTGATGGCGGAGGGCGAGCGGGTCGCGCGGGAGAGCGGCGACGAGGTCGCGCTGGCGCGGCTGCTCACCCAGCGCGCCGTCTTCTCCCGCGACGCCGGGGCGAGCGCGGAGGCGCTGGCGATCGTGGAGCGGGCGGCCGATCCCACGCCGCATGCCGAGGCGTTCCATCGCCTCGCGCTGGCACAGTTCATCGCCGGCGACCTCGGGCAGGCGCGCTCGCTCTTCGAGCGGGTCTTCGACCGGCTCCTGGCGGCGGGAGCGAGGATCAACGAGCCGGAGGCGCTCACCTATCGCGCGCTCCTCCTCTTCCACCTGGGTGACCTCGCCACCGCCGAGGCGGTGACCGACCGTCTCCTGCAGATCAGCGAGCAGCAGAGCCCCCACACTCAGGCCCACGCGCTGGCGGCGCAGGCGCTCGTCCAGCTCGGCCGCGGGGAGTGGCCGGGCCTTTCGCAGACGGGGTTGCGCGTCGCCGATCTCGTGGCGCGGCATCCCGAGGCCAGCTGGTGCCTGCTGGGAGCGGCCGTCGTCGCGCAGGGAGCGGTCGCGGACGTCTTGGCCGGACGGGGGTTGTCCGAGCAGGCGGTGCAGCTCGTCTCCCGCATGGTGCCGCAGTCGGTCAGCGTGCAGGCGAGCAGCCTCATGGTGCCCCGCATCCTGGCCGGCGCGCCCTGGTCGGAAGAGGACGCGCGGGCGGCGTACGCTCCCAAGGCCCGCCTGTGGGACCGGCAAGAGGTGTGGGATCCGTGCCGGATCCAGCTCGCGCTGGCCTGCGCCTTGCTCCGGCGCCGGGACGAGCTGGAGCGAATGCTCCCGCAGTTCGACGAGCTGGCGGCCAACGGGGCGCCGTTTCTGGGGGCGTTCGCCGCCGCCCTCCGCGAGGAGATCGCCGCCGCGGGGGGCGGGCCCGCGCCCACCCACCGCGGACTCCGCGAGCTGGGCTATCGCGGGCTCAGCGAGCTGCTCTCCTGCCGGCCCCCGCGCGTCGCCCCCGCCTCGTAGCGGTTCGTCTCAGCCCTCCTGCCGGCACGCGAAGGATCGGCCAGTCTTCTGAATGTCTTCGCGGCTTGGCCGCGCCCAGCGGTAAAATCGTCTTCTCCGTGACCCAGGAGACCAGTCCCCGAGTCCGCTCGGTGTTGCCACTCGCCTCACGGGTCGCCGGCATCGCGACGGCACTCGTCGGCACGGCCGTGCTCGCCGGCTGGATCCTCGACGTCAGGCCCCTGAAGAGCGTCCTCCCGAACCTGGCCACCATGAAGGCGAATACGGCGATCGCGTTCATCCTGGCCGGCCTGTCGCTGGCGCTGCTCGCGCCCCCGAGGCGGGGACGATGGGCGCGCCACCTCGCCCAGGGCTGTGCCCTGACGGCCACCCTGATCGCCCTCCTGACCCTCGCCGAGTACGCGACCGGCCGGAACCTCGGCATCGACCAGCTCCTCGTCGCGGACACACCGGGCGGGCTGCGGGCGCCCTTCCCGGGCCGCATGGGCGTGAACACGGCCCTGGCCTTCTTCCTGCTGGGTCTGGCCTTGCTCGGCGTGGACGTGGAGACGCGCGGCGGCCGGTATCCCGCGCAGCTCCTGGCCCTGGCCGGGGGGACCGTGGCCGCCATCTCGCTGGTCGGGTACCTCTACAGCGCCACGGCCCTCTTCGGCATCGCCTCGTACACGCAGATGGCGCTGCACACGGCCGGGACGCTCCTTCTGCTCGCCGCCGGCATCCTCTGCGCGCGCCCGGACCGCGGCTTGATGGCGACGGTGACGAGCGACGCGCCGGGTGGGCTGATGGCCCGTCGCCTCCTGCCCGCCGCCCTCGGGGTGCCCCTGGCCTTGGGATGGCTCCAGCTGGAGGGCGAACGGGCAGGGCTCTACGGGATGGAGCTCGGGTTGTCGCTGCTGGTGACGGCGATCCTGGCCGTCTTCGCCATCCTGGCCTGGTCCAGCGCGGCGTCGCTCAACCGAGCGGACGCGGCGCGGCGCGAGAGCGAGGCCCGCACGGCGGCCAGCCTCGAGGGGGCGCTCGACGCCGTCGTGACCATCGATCACCAGGGGCGGATCACGGAGTTCAATCGCGCCGCCGAGCGGATCTTCGGCTACCGGCGGACCGAGGTGCTGGGGCGCGAGATGGCCGAGCTCCTGATCCCACCCGCCTTGCGGGACCGGCACCGGCAGGGCCTCGCCGGGTACCTGACGACGGGCCACGGCCCGGTCATCGGCCAGCGCCTGCAGCTGCCCGCCCTCCGCGCGGATGGCACGGAGTTTCCCGTCGAGCTCACCATCACCCGGCTGCCATCGGACGGGCCCCCGATGTTCACGGGCTTCCTGCGCGACGTCACGCTCGAGCGGCAGACGCAGGAGGCCCTCGCCAAGTCCACCGAGCGACTCAGCATCCTGCACGAGATCGACCGGGCCATCATCGCAGCCCGGCCGCCCGTCGAGATCGCCGAGGCGGTACTGCGGCGCTTGCGGGACCTGCTGGGGGTCCCGCGCGCCATCGTGAACCTGTTCGACCTGGCCACCGGCGAAGTGGAGTGGCTGGCGGCGGCCGGGCGCCGCCGCATGCACCTCGGGCCCGGCGTCCGCTTCCCGCTGGCGCTGATGGGCGATGTGGAGGCCTTGCGGCGCGGGGAGCTGCAGGTGATCGACGTCGCGTCGCTGCCCCCCAGCGCCGACGCGGAGGCCCTGCTCGCCTCGGGCGTCCACGTGTACATGGTGGTGCCCATGATCGCCGGGGGCGAGCTCATCGGAGGGTTGAGCTTCGGCGGAGCGTCGGCCACCTTCCCCCCCGAGCAGGTCAGCATCGCGCAAGAGGCGGCGGCCCAGCTCGCCATCGCAATCGCGCAGGCGCGCCTCTACGAGCGGGTCAAGGGGCAGGCGGAGGAACTCGAGCAGCGGGTGCGCGAGCGCACGCGCGAGTTGAGCGCCGCCAACGAACAACTCGAGCAGGAGGTCGGCGAGCGGCGCCGCGCCGAAGCGGAGGCCGATCGGGCCACCCGGGCCAAGAGCGAATTCCTGGCGAACATGTCGCACGAGCTGCGGACGCCACTCAATGCCATCATCGGCTTCACCGAGCTGATCCACGATGACAAAGTGGGCCCGGCCTCGGACGAGCAGAAGGAGTTCCTCGGCGACATCCTGGTCAGCTCCCGGCATCTGCTCCAGCTCATCAACGATGTCCTCGATCTCGCCAAGGTCGAGTCGGGAAGCCTGGAATTTCACCCCGAGCCGGTGGACCTGGCGCGGCTGACCGACGAGGTCCGGGACGTCCTCCGGGGATTGGCGACCCGCAAGCAGATCCGGCTGGAGACGGCCGTCGACCCGGCGATCGGCTCGGTGATCCTGGACCCGGCCAAGCTGAAGCAGGTGCTCTACAACTACGCCTCGAACGCCATCAAGTTCACCCCCGAGGGCGGGCGGGTGGCGCTTCGCGCCGCGCCCGAGGGCGCGGACGCCGTGCGCCTGGAGGTGGAGGACACCGGGATCGGCATCCGCCCGGAGGATCTCGGGCGACTCTTCGTCGAGTTCCAGCAGCTCGACGCGGGACCGGCGAAGCGGCACGAGGGGACCGGACTCGGTCTCGCGCTGACCAAGCGGCTCGTCGAGGCCCAGGGCGGCCGGGTCGGCGTCCGGAGTATTCCCGGCCAGGGTAGCGTTTTCTACGCCGTGTTCCCCCGGGCAACCCGGCCGCTCGGGGTCGCCGCCCTCCCGGCGACCCCGGTCCGGGCGGCCCCGCGCGGGGCGCAGACCGGGCCCGGCTCGAACGAGCCCTGACCGAGGCCGGCGACGCGTCGAGCAATGGGATGTCTACCGGGGCGGACGGACCGCAGCGGCTGGTGGGGGCGCGGCGATGAGCCCGGTGGGGATGCGGAATCGAGCCCCTGTGATCAGTGCAGGCCGACGATCTCCGTCAGCCGGATGCTGGTCTGCGACGTGTCGCCGCTGACCACCGGCAGGCCCGCCCGGTGCCAGCCGGCGGTGCCGCCGGCCAGACTGTAGACCAGGGGAAAGTCGGCCTGTTTGAGGAACTGCCCCGCCCGGCGCGAGCGCACGCCGCTGTGGCAGACCACCAGTGGCACGCAGCTACTGGGAATCTCCGACAGCCGCGTGGCCAGCTCTGACTGCGGGATGTGGTGCGCGCCCGGGATGTGCATGCGCTGCCATTCCTCGTCCTCGCGCACGTCGAGCAGCCACCACTCGCCGCCGTCGATCTTCGGCCGCGCCTGATCGAAGGTCACGTCCGGCACGTGCGCCAGCGGATGGCGCAGCATCGCCCAGCTCATCGGCGCCGCGCCCCGGTTGGTGGCGATGATGGCCTCCATGTTCAGCGGCCTGGCTGGACGTGAGGAGATCAACTCGCGGACGAAGTCTTCCTTAGTGGGCAGCAGCAGCATCGGATTGAAGCGCCGCTCGAAGCCGATGGTCGAGCTTGGCCGGCCACACATGCCACGCCCGCACGAGCCTTCGAAGTGCGCCGGAAACACCTCCACATAATCCTCGAGACCGAGCAGCCGCCGGTTGCTGTCGTACTGCTGCTCGGCGGCATCGGGCCCGCCGAAGTCCGGCCGACCGACATCGCCCACGAAGAGGCAGTCGCCCGTCAACACCATCGACGGCAGCGGGCTACGCGGCGGGTTGGTGATGAGGAGTGACACCGACTCCGGGCGATGGCCGGGCGTGTGCAGCACCTCCAGCACCACCGGGCCGAGCTCGAGCTTCTGCCGGTCGTGCAGCTTCTCGAAGGAGTACTGCACGTCGGCTGCCTCGTGCAGCGAGACCGGCACACCGGTCTCGCCCGAAAGGCGGCGGCTGCCCGACACGTGGTCGGCGTGCAGGTGAGTGTCGATGATGTAGCGCAACGTCATCCCGCGGTCTTCCATGACGTCCAGATAGGGTTGGATGTCCAGCCCCGAGTCGACGACGGCGCACTCGTGGGAGGCGCGCGAGGCCACGATGTAGGACGAACAGCCGCAATCCTCATTCAGGATCTGCTTGAAATACATGGCGTCAAGGTACGGCGGGGCCGGCTGTCCGTCAATGGGAATGTTCCCTCCGGTACTCCACACGAAAACGCCGCGCCGGGGGGCTGACGTGGTGCTCGATGTAGTCCTCGGCTGAGCCCTACCGCTGGTCCAGCGGCACGAAGCGCCGTTCCCGCTCACCCACGTAGATTTGTCGGGGGCGGTGGATCCGGCTGCTCGGGTCCACCGACATTTCCCTCCAGTGGGCGATCCAGCCCGGCAGCCGGCCCAGGGCGAACATGACGGGGAACATGTCGATGGGAATCCCCATGGCCCGGTAGATGATGCCGCTGTAGAAATCCACGTTCGGGTAGAGCTTCCGTTCGATGAAGAACTCGTCCTTGAGGGCGACCTCCTCCAGGCTCTTGGCGATTTCCAGCAGCGGATCCCGGATGCCCAGCTGACCGAGGATTTGGTCGGCCGTGGCCTTCAGGATCTTGGCGCGAGGATCGAAGTTCTTGTAGACGCGGTGGCCGAAGCCCATGAGGCGGAAGCTCGAGTGTTTGTCCTTGGCCAGGTCGACGTACTTCCGGTAGTTGCCGCCGTCGGCTCGAATCGTTTCCAGCATTTCGATGACCGCCTGGTTCGCCCCCCCATGGAGTGGTCCCCACAGGGCGCAGATGCCGGTCGCGATGCAGGCGAACAGGTTGGCGCGACTGCTGCCCACCATCCGGACGGCGGAGGTGCTACAGTTCTGCTCGTGGTCGGCATGGAGGATCAGGAGCAGGTTCAAGGCGCGCTCGAAGGCGAGCGACACCTCATAGGGCTCGGCCGGGACCGCGAACATCATGTGGAGGAAGTCCGCCACGTAGCTCAGGTCGTTCCGGGGATAGATATAAGGCTGCCCAATGGACTTTTTGTAGGAAAAGGCGGCGATGGTCTTGGCCTTGGCCAGCAGCCGAATGATGTTGAGGTCGATATCCGTGTCGACATCGGGGTAGTAGGTCGCCAGCGAGACCGCGATTGCGGACAGGATCGCCATCGGGTGCCCGCGGGCGGGGTACCCCTCGAAGAATTTCTTCATGTCCTCGTGAATCAGCGTGTGATGCGTCAGCTTGTAGTAAAAGTCGGCCAGTTCCGGCGTGCTCGGAAGGTGGCCGTAGATCAGCAGATAGCAGACTTCGACGAACGAGGCCGACTGGGCGAGCTCCTCGATGGGATAACCGCGGTAGCGCAGGATCCCCCTCTCGCCGTCGATGAAGGTGATCGCGCTCTGGCAGGCTCCGGTGTTCGCATAGCCCGGATCGAGGGTGATGGCTCCGGTCCTGGCGCGCAGGGTCGTGATGTCGATCCCCACTTCACCCTCGGAGCCGATGACGAGGGGAAACTCGTACTCCCGTCCGTCGAGAACCAGTTTCGCTGTGCTCATGAGGACCTCCGCGTGGGTGAACGAGGCACCGGTGCTCAGTTCGCGATTCCGGGGATGATTCCGGCCCCCATCATACCAATTGCCGAGCCTGGCCGAAGCTCGGCCGGTGAGTCGCGCACGCCCTGCACTCGGCCGCTCTCGCCGTTGAGCCTCGCGGCGGGTCGAGGCCAGCGAGGCGGCCGGCCCGGGACGGCCTCCCCCGGAACGCGCGCGGCCATTGCAATCACCGTTGCGTCGCGGGATAGCCGTCGTCTACCATCGCCTGAGAGGCGCCCGGCCCAGTGGCAGGGTGCGGCCCGCTGGCCGCCGGCCTGGGTCCTCGGGGCCCCCTAGTGCCGTTCCAACGAATTGGAGCAAAATCGGACGACGACCGCAGGTGCGGGGCCAAGTAACGAGCATA
>DASYUM010000340.1:0-36130 GCA_036001225.1 Candidatus Methylomirabilota bacterium
CCTTCTCCTCCCCGCGGCCGTCGCCGTCATCGTGGAGAAGGCGATCGCGCGCCGCCAGCACGCGTCGCTGGCCGCTCAGTTCGTGCCCTTGGTCGTCCGCCCCAGCCGCCGGCGGGACACGGCCTGGCTGCTCTACGTGGCCCTCGTCTCGCTCGCGATCCTCACGATCGTCGTCACCGTGATCGCCGCAAGCCTCGTTCGCCTGTGGCCGTATCGGATGACCCCGACCCTCCACCACTACCGGTTCGACGTCCAGAACGGGATCACCCCGCTCTGGACGAGCATCGAAGCCTCCCTGATGGCCGCGGCCATCGGCGTCGTGGTCGTCGTCGCGGCCGCCTGGGCGCTCCACCGCTTCCAGGGGCTCGTGACGCGCTTCCTCTACTTCCTGGCCATCGTGCCAGCGGCGGTGCCCGGCATGGTCCTCGGTCTCGGCTACATTCTGGCCTTCAACAATCCCGCCAACCCCGTCTATCTCATCTACGACACGGTGCTGATCCTGGCGATCTGCAACGTGTACCACTACCACGCCCAGGGCTTCCTGGTCGCGACGACGGCCGTCAAGCAGGTCAGCCGGACGTTCGACGAAGCCTCGGCGACGCTCGGCGCCGGCTACCTGCGGACGCTCGGCCGCGTCACGCTGCCGATCATCTGGCCCGCTGTCGTCAGCGTCGGCGTCTTCTTCTTCATGCGGAGCATGGTGACCCTCTCGGCCCTGATCTTCCTCTACACGGCGGCGACCCAGGTCGCCGCGGTCTCGGTGCTCCTTCTGGACGAAGCCGGTCAGATGAGCCAGGCGGCCGCCTTCTCGACGTGCATCATGGCCGTCGTGATCACCAGCCTTCTGGTGTTTCAGGGCCTGCTCCGGCTGACCGGAGTGCGGAACGTCTCCCTCGTCCGGTGATCTCCGCGACGACTACATCATCTTCGCCATGCCGGCCAAGGGGCACAACGACGCCAACTGCACGCCGCGCTCAAGCGCTTCCTGGAGCTGGCCCTCCGCCACGATCCGGTCAACGTCGGGGACGCCAAGCGGGGCGGCGCCTTTCGCGGCCGACCGGCCGTGAACCCTCTCAACCACTGGTTCCCCCACACGGCGCCCGACTTTCGGTCTGTCGTGGACGGGATTGACGGCTACACGGTGGCGGCCGCCGTCTTCGACAGCCCGGCCAAGCTGGAGGCGTTCCTGCGCGACGTCAAGGCGGCCGAACTCGGGATGTGCGTCAACATCAGCGCGGTGACCGAAGCGGCCCGGGAGGTCGCCGGCCGCGTCGGTCTCACCCGACACAGCGTCGAGTACTCGCTGCCGTTCCGGTTCGGCCGCACCGACCTCCTCCCCGACCGGCGGACGCTCGAGCTCTACACGATGTGTGGCCACGGGATGGTCTCGGCCAACCTGGCCCGCAAGATGCGGGACTGGGTGCGGGAGGGTCGGCGGACGCCCGGGGAGGCCGCCCGCTACCTGGCGAAGTTCTGCAGCTGCGGGATCTACAATACGGCCCGGGCCGCCCGCTTACTCGAGGAAGGCCGAGGCACCCACTGAGCCACGAGCCCGCGGCCGGAGGTCGCTAGTGGCCGAGGCCGCCGCCCGATGCCCGCTACGGGCTGATCAGCGCCACCTTCGTCGTCTTCACCATGGTCATCACCGACTTCGGGGCGCCCAAGGTCATCGGCGGCCAGTACAACGTGCTGGCCACCGACGTCTACAAGCAGGTGATCGGGCAATCGAAGTTCGAGATGGGCGCGGTCGTGAGCGTGGTGCTGTTGATCCCGGCGGCCTTCGCCTTCGCGGCCGACTGCGTCGCGCGCCGCCGCCAGGTCGCGCTCATGTCCGCGCGGGCCGTGCCCTACGAGCCCCGGCCCCAGCGCCTGTTCGACGGGACGATGTTCGCTTACTGCTGTCTGGTCGCGGTGTTCCTGGTCGGGATGATGGCCGTCTCCCAGTTCGCCGCTCTGGTGCGCTTCTACCCCTACAACCTGAGTCTCACCCTCTTCCACTACGACTTCGAGCGGCGGGGCACCGTCGGGTGGGCGGCCTACGGGAACTCGATCCGCATGTCGGCCTACGTCGCGCTGGCCGGCACCGTGATCGTCTTCGTGGGAGCCTACCTGGTCGAGAAGGCGCGTGGCATGCCGAGCGGCCGCGCGCTCTTCCAGTTCCTGGCCATGATGCCGATGGCGGTGCCGGGGCTCGTCCTCGGCCTCGCCTACATCTTCTTCTTCAACGACCCCGACAACCCGCTCAACCCCCTCTACCGGACGATGGCGATCCTGGTCGTCAACACGATCGCGCACTTCTACACGGTCGCCCACCTGACCGCCGTCACCGCCTTCCGGCAGATGGACCCCGAGTTCGAGGCCGTCTCGGCGTCACTCAAGCAGCCCTTCTACCGGACGTTCTGGCGAGTGACGGTCCCGGTGTGCCTCCCGGCCATCCTCGACGTCGGCATCTTACCTCTTCGTCAACGCCATGACGACGGTTTCGGCCGTCGTCTTCCTGTGGGGACCTGGTACCGAGCTGGCATCGATCGCCGTCCTCGACATGGACGACGCGGGACAGACGGCGGCGGCGGCCGCCATGGCGATGATGATCTTCTACACGAACGTGGGTGTCCGGACCCTTCACGTCGGGCTGGCCCGCTGGTTGGAGCAGCGGACACAGGCCTGGCGCCGGAGGTAACCCACGCGAGGCCCACTGCCCGGCACTGTTCTTGCTCCGGGGGGCCGGAGGAGGTACACCCATGAAAGCGACGGACCTGCTCAAACAGCAGCACAAGGAAGTGATGGACCTGTTCGAGGAGGTCGAGGACGCCGAGGACCCCGAGAGCCGGCGCCAGCTCATGGAGCAGATCGTCGGGGAGATCAAGGTCCACTCGAAGATCGAGGAAGAGTTCTTCTACCCGGCCGTCCGCGGACTCGGGACCCAGAAGGCCGAGGAGATGGTGCTGGAGGCCCTCGAGGAGCACCACGTGGTGGACCTGGTGATCGCGGATCTGCCCAAGGTCGATCCCGAGGACGAGCGGTTCGTGGCCAAGATGACCGTCTTCCACGAGCTCGTCGAGCACCACGCGAAAGAGGAAGAGGAGGAAATGTTCAAGTCCGCCCGGCGGCTCGGCAAGGAGGAGTTGGAAGCGCTGGGCGAGCGGATGGAGGCCCGGGCCGAAGAGCTGAAGTCCAAGGCGCGCCGGGCCGCCTGATCGGCCGCCTGTCGCCGGACCCCACGGGCCAGGAGCGGCGGCCCCCGCCGCCCTCCTGGCGCTACCTCAAGTTCTCGACGGCGGCGGATTCCCGGCCTCGATCGCGGCCTTCCGGACGTTCACCCTCGCCAGCAACGCCAACCCGGCCACGAAGAAGACGACCACCGACAGAATGGCGACCCGGTAGCTGCCGCTGAACTGGAGCGCCAGCCCGAACAGGAGTGGCCCCAGCCAGCTCGTCCCCCGCTCACTCACCTCGTAGAGGCTGAAGTACTCGGCCTCCCGGCCCCGGGGGATCATGAGCGAATAGACCGAGCGGCTGAGCGCCTGACTCCCTCCCAGCACGATCGCGATCACGGCGCCGAGGACGAAGAACTGCCCGCGGGTCTGGAGGAGCGCGTAGGCGTAGACCACGGTGCCGGTCCAGATCACGAGGCTCAGCATGATGGCGCGCTTGCTCCCGAGGACCTTCGCCACCTGATTGAAGAGCAGCGCCCCGAAGAAGGCCACGAACTGCACCATCAGGATGATCTGGGTCAGGGTGGCGAGGGGGAGGCCCAGCTCCTCCTGACCGAACTGGGAGGACATGTTGATCACCGTCTGCACGCCGTCGTTGTAGCAGAGGAAGGCGACCAGGAAGAGGAGGGTGTGGGGGTAGTTGCGAGCCGTCCGCAGCGTGTGGCCGAGCTGTCGGAAGCCGGCCGAGAGATAGGACTCCCCGGGCGGCAACGGCTTGATGGCCTGCCGCGTCTTCAGCGTGAGCATCGGGATCAGGGTGAACACCCCCCACCAGACGCCGGCCGAGGCCAGGCTCACGCGGGCGGCGTCGGCCGCCGTCAGCCCGAGCCGCTCCGCGTTGGCGAACATGAGCAGGTTCAGCGCCAGCAGAAGCCCGCCGCCCAGGTAGCCGAGCGCCCATCCCATGGAGGAGACGGCATCCCGCTGGTCGGGGCCGGCGATCTCGGGAAGGAAGGCGTTGTAGACGACGACCGAGGCGCCGAAGCTCAGGTTGGCGACCAGGAACAGCAGGCCGCCCAGCAGGTAGTTGGTGCCGTGGAGGAAGTAGAGGCCGGCGGTGGCCGCCGCCCCCAGGAAGGCGAAGAAGCCGAGCAGCGGCTTCTTGCCCCGGGAGTAGTCGGAGATGGCCCCCAGCAGTGGCAGGAGAAACACCTGGAGGAGGACCGAGAGCGAGACCACGTAGGGAAAGAACGAGCCCGCGTAGATCGCGATGCCCAGCGGCCGCACGAAGCCATCCGGATCGGCGGCCGCCTTGGTCACCGTGGTCAGGTAGGGGCCCATGAAGACGGTGACCACGGTGGTGCTGAAGGCCGAGTTCGCCCAGTCGTAGAAGTACCAGCCGACCCGCTCGGGCCGGTCGGCGCGTCCCAAAGCCATGGCGTGCACTCTGGCCCGCTGGCCGGCACCAGTCAAGACGCCGGAGCCGTGCTAGAATCCTGCGCGCGATGCCTCCCGCTCTCATCGCCGGGGTCTACGAGTTCCCCGAGCGCAAGACGGCGAAGAGCGCGCTGGAGATCCAGGCGCTCTCCGCGCGCGCCGCGCTGGCGGATGCCGGGCTCACCCGCGCCGACGTGGACGGCTACTTCACCGCCGCCGGCGCGGGCGGGCTGGGCCCGCTGCCGATCCTCGACTACCTGAACCTCCATCCCCGCTACGTGGACGGGACCACCATCGGGGGGGCGTCGTTCGTCGCCCACGTCCACCACGCGGCGGCGGCGATCGCCGAGGGTCGCTGCCGGGTGGCCCTCGTCACCTACGGGAGCACGGCCCGCTCCCAGGGGATCGCGGTCGGGACCCGGGGCCGGGCTGCCGGCGATTACCTGGACCAGTTCGAGGCGATCTACGGGACCTCCACGGTGGGCCTGTACGCGCTCGTCGCGCAGCGCCACATGCACGTCTACGGAACCAGCGGCGCCCAGCTCGCCGCCATCGCGGTCGCCTGCCGCCGCCACGCCGGCCTGAACCCGCAGGCGCTCTACCGCGATCCGATCACGGTGGACGACGTCCTCGCCTCCCCGATGATCTCCTCGCCGCTCCACCTGCTCGACTGCTGCGTGATCACCGACGGCGGCGGAGCCGTGGTCGTCGTCCATCCCGACCTCGCCCGCCACCTCCGGAAGCCGGCGGTCGCCATCCTCGGCGCCGCCGAGGCCGTGGCCCACACCGCGGCCGGCCGCCGGGACTACCTGGTCTCGGCGGCCGCTCAGACCGGGCCGCGGGCGCTCGGCGAGGCCGGGGTGCGGCACGACGACCTGGACCTGGCGATGATCTACGATTCGTTCACCATCACGGTGCTGGTGACGCTGGAGGATCTCGGCTTCTGCAAGAAGGGCGAGGGCGGACCCTTCGTCGAGGGTGGGCGACTCGAGCTGGGGGGGCCACTGCCGATCAACACCGACGGGGGCGGGCTCTCGTCGAACCACCCGGGCATGCGCGGCATCTTCCTGGTCATCGAGGCCGTGCACCAGCTCCGCGGCGAGGCCGACGCCCGCCAGGTCGCCGACTGCCGGCTGGCGCTGGTCCACGGCACCGGCGGCGCCCTCGGTAGCCGGCACTCGGGGGCCACGCTGGTGCTGGGGCGGCCGTGATGAGCCCCTATGCCAAGCCGTTGCCCGAGATCACCCCCGAGTCCCGACCGTTTTGGGAGGGTTGCCGCCGCCGCCAGCTGTTGATCCAGCGCTGCCGCGCCTGCGGGGCGCGCCAGCACTACCCCCGGGGCGTCTGCGCGAGTTGCTGGAGCCCCGACCTCGACTGGCAGCCGAGCGCGGGCCGTGGCACCGTGTACACCTTCACCGTGACCCATCGGAGCCAGGCCCCCGGGTTCCGGGACGAGCTCCCCTACGTCGTGGCCTGGGTCGAGCTGGAGGAGGGCGTGCAGCTCCTGACGAATGTGGTCGGCGGCGATCCGGCGGCGGTGCGGATCGGGATGCCGGTGCAGGTCGCCTTCGAGGACGTGACCCCCGAAGTCACCCTCCCCCGGTTCACCCCGATCGGCTAAGATGCCGATGACGGCGCGCCGCAGGACGTCGCGGGGCTGGGGGGCGCGACGAGGCGCGCGAACCCGACGGCGCGCCGCAGGACGTCGCGGGGCTGGGCCCCGCCGTCCGAGGCGCGCGAACGCGAAGGTCATCTCGGCCGTGACGCGCTCGGGCTGCGGCCTCGCGGACGTCCCGGCCTCAAGGGGGCGCGTATGACCGGTGGCGAGGCGCTGGCGAAGTCGCTCGTCCGGGAGGGGGTCCGGGTCGTTTTCGGCCTCCCCGGCGTCCAGCTCTACGGCGCGATCGCCGCCTTCCGCGACGAGCCGGGGATCCGCTTCATCACCACCCGCCACGAGCAGGCCACCGCTTACATGGCCGACGGCTACGCCCGGGCTGGTGGCCGGGTCGGGGTGGCCCTGGTGGTGCCCGGGCCGGGGCTCTACAACGCGGGGGCGGCCCTCAGCACGGCCTACGCGGCGTCCTCCCCGGTGCTCCTCCTCGTCGGCCAGGTCCCCAAGACCTACATCGGTCGGAAGGTCGGAGTGCTGCACGAAGTCGACGACCAGCTCGAGGCGATCCGCACGGTGACCAAGTGGCGGGCGAGCGTCCTCGAGGTCGCCGACGTCCCGCGAGCGGTCCGGGAGGCGTTCACCCAGCTCAGGACCGGACGGCCGCGGCCGGTGGCGATCGAGCTTCCGCCCGACACACTGGAGCAAGAGGCCGAGGTCGAGCTGCCGGCTCCGAGCGAGGCGGTCCGGCCGGCGGCCGATGCCGGCGCCGTGGACGCCGCCGCCGAGCGGCTGGTGGCCGCCGAACGCCCGCTGATCTACGCGGGAGGTGGGGTCCACGCCGCCGGTGCCCACGCGATCCTGGCCGCGGTCGCCGACCACCTCCAGGCCGGGGTCGTCACCTCCGGCGAAGGGAAGGGGGCCGTCAGCGATGCGAGCGACCTCTCGCTCGGCGCCGGCCTGTGGCGCGAGAGCCCCCTCCGCCCCTACGTGGACGGGGCGGACGTCGTCCTGGCCGTGGGGACGCGGCTGGCGGTGGCGGCGCTGGCGGACGAACAGCCGGTGATCCAGATCGACATCGACCCGGAGGAGATCGGCCGCAACCACCCGAAGACCCTCGGCCTCGTCGGCGACGTCCGGGCCACCCTGCAGGCGCTCCTGGTCCGCCTGCAGGCGGCATCGCCCCCGCGGCCGTCCCGCAAAGCGGAGCGGGAGGCCGTCCGGGCGCGAATGGCTGCCCTCGCAGCGGAGACCGAGCCGCCGGCCGCGATCCTGCGCAGCCTGCGAGCCGCGATCCCGGAGGACGGCATCGTAGTCCCCGACGTGACCCAGGTCGGCTACCACACCCGGCCGTTCTGGCCCGTCTACCAGCCGCGGACCTACCTCAACTCCTCCTACTCGGGGAACCTCGGCTTCGCCTTCCCGACCGCCCTCGGGGCCAAGGTGGCCCACCCCGAGCGGGCGGTGGTGGCGTTGGTGGGCGACGGCGGGTTCCTCTACAACGCCCAGGAGCTGGCCACCGCCGTGCAGTACGGGATCAACGTGGTGGTCGTCGTCTTCACCGACAACGCGTTCGGGAACGTGGCCCGCGACCTGGACGAGGCCTGGGGCGGGAAATTCGCCAGCGAGCTCTACAACCCCGACTTCGTGAAGTTCGCCGAGTCCTTCGGCGTGGTCGGTCTCCGCACGAAGGAGCCCGCCGACGTGGGGAACCTCGTGCGGGAGGCGATCGAGATGGACCGGCCGGTCCTGATCGAGGTGCCGGTTGGGCGGATGCCGCGCCCGCAGTTCTTCGCCAAGATGCGGCTGCCGGCCAGGTATCAGCGATAACAGGACCAGCGGTAGGAGGGACATCATGGACCTCCATCTGGCGCCCGAAGACCTCACCTTCCGCGACGCGACCCGGCGCTGGCTGGAAACGAACCTGCCCCGCGGCGAGCTGAAGAGCTTCGCCGAGCGCAAGGCCTGGCACCAGAAGCTCTACGAGGCGGGCCTGATCGGCATGGGCTGGCCCCGCGAGTACGGCGGCCGGGGAGCGACGCCGATGCAGCAGGCCATCGCCGCCGACGAGCTGGCCCGGGTCAACGCGCCGCCGCCCATGAACGGCCTCGGCATCGCGATCGTGGGGCCGACCATCATCGTTCACGGCACCGAGGCTCAGAAGCAGCGGTACCTGAAGAAGATCCTCACTGCCGAGGAGCTCTGGTGCCAGCTCTACTCGGAGCCGAACGCCGGCTCCGACCTGGCCAGCCTCCGCACCCGGGCCGAAGACCGCGGCGATCACGTCGCGGTCAACGGGCAGAAGATCTGGACCAGCGGCGGCGCCGTCGCCGACTGGGGACTGTTGCTCGTCCGTACCGACTCCGGGGTGCCCAAGCACAAGGGCATCTCGTGCTTCCTGATCTCGATGCGCCAGCGCGGCGTCGACGTGCGCCCGCTCCGGCAGATCACCGGGAGCGCCCACTTCTCGGAGGTCTTCCTGACCGACGCCCGCGTCGAGAAGGCCGACCTGATCGGGCGGCTCGGCCAGGGGTGGGAAATCGCGCAGACCACGCTCTCCTACGAGCGGGGCGGGAACTCGCTGGCCCGCGTGACGCGCTACCAGGCCGCCTTCGGCCAGCTCGTGGAAGCCGCCCGCACCCTGACCCGCGGCGGCCGGCCACTGCTCGACGACCCGCGGGTCCGGGCCCGGCTCGGCCGCATCTACGCCGAGCAGGAAGTCCAGCGCTACGCGGCGCTCCGCGTCCTGTCGGCGCTCGAAAAGGGGGAGGCGCCCGGCCCCGCCTCCTCCATCACCAAGCTTTCCTACAGCGAGTTCGAGAAGCGTTACCACGAGCTGGCCCAGGAGATCCTGGGGCCCTGGGGCCAGCTGACGGCCGGCGTCCCCCACGAGTTCCTCGAGGTGGACACGTCGTCCGGCGAGCCGGGCACCTGGGCCCACGCCTTCCTCTGGTCCCGGGCGGGCACCATCTACGCGGGGTCGTCCGAGATCCAGAAGAACGTGATCGGCGAGCGGGTCCTCGGATTGCCCAAGGAAGTCCGGGCTGACCGACTGAAGAGCCAGCCGTGATCGGCGGGTGCCCTCGGTGATCGAGCCGTTCCCGGCCTGGTACGAGGCCGTGGAGAACGTGTGTATCGGCGCGCTGGGCCTGGCCGGCGCCACCATCCTGTGGGCCGCCGTGGATCACCGCTCCCGCGCCGCCCGGCAGGCCCGCGAGCTGCTTCGCCGCCGGGGCGTCCGACGGGCCCTGGTCATGGGCGTGGCGGCGAGCATCTTCATCATCGCGGCCGAGGACGTCCTGGACGGGGAGCCCCACGAGCTCCTCCTGCGCCTCGACCTGGTCGTGCGGGAGACGATGCACTGGGCTCGCTCCCATCCGCTCGCGCGGGCGCTGGCGTCGGTCGTCAGCAAGCTCACGGGACCCGGCCTGGCCGGCGGGCTGATCATCGGCGCCCTCGGGCTCGTCGCCGTCAACCGGCGACGCGACGCCCTGGTGGTCGCTGGCGGCACCCTGAGCGCCTGGCTCGTGTCGGCGGGGCTCAAGCTCACGTTCGGGATCCCGCGACCCGGCCACGGGCGGACGCTGTATGCCATCTCGGGCTACGGGTTCCCCAGCGCGCACGCGCTGGTGGCCGTCGTGGGCTGCGGGCTCCTGGCCTGGAGCATCGCGGCGGGGGCGCCCGCCCTCGTCCGGCGCGGTGTCTATGCCGGAGCGGGCGCCGTGGCGGCCGGCGCCGGGATCTCGCGGGTCGTCCTCGACGCCCACTGGTTGAGCGACGTGATCGCCGGTCTCGCCCTCGGCGTGATCTGGTTGAACGCGGTGCTGCTGGCGGTGGCGCACGTCCGCAACCCGGCGAGGGAGCAGCCGGGGTGACCCGCGGCCGCGTGGTCGGCCTCGTCGTCGGCGGCTCGGTCCTCGGCATCGCCAGCCTGTTCGGGCTTCCCGCCGTGGACGCCGGGATCACGTGCCCGGCGGGGACGACGGCGGCCGACGCGCGACCCCCGGCCGGCCGGGAAGAATGGTGCGAGCGGGTCGGCCGGGATGGCAGCCGGATCCGGCACGGCCCGTACCGCGCCTGGTATCCCGACGGCCGGCTGAAGATCGAGGGCCAGTTCGTCGAAGGCGACAAATCCGGCCACTGGACGTTCTGGCACGGGAACGGGCTCTGGTACGGGCGGGGCCAGAAGAAAGAGGAGGGTGAGTTCCGGGCCGGTCGGGAGGACGGGCGATGGATCCGGTGGTATTCCCTCGGCCCCAAGCGCGACGAAGGCGGCTACCGGAACGGCGTGCGGCAGGGTCGCTGGACGTTCTGGCACGAGCTCGGCCAGAAGGACCGAGAAGGCGACTACCGCGACGGACAGGAGACCGGGATCTGGCTCCGCTGGAACAAGAAGGGAGAGGACTGTGGGCCCGAAGACCAGGGGATGCCGATTCTGCCCAGCGATGACCGAGCCGGCGTCTCCGCCTGACGCGCCTCCGCGCCGTTCCGCCTAGGAGGAGCCGTGGATTTTGCGTTCAGCTCTGACCAGCAACTCCTCAAGAACGCGGCCCGCGCCTTCCTCGACCAGCACTGCCCCGCCTCGTTCGTCCGGAGCCTCATGGACGACCCGCGCGGCGAGAGCGAGTCGCTGTGGAAGGAGATGGCCCGCCTGGGCTGGCTCGGCCTCGCCCTGCCCGAGGCTCACGGAGGGAGCGGCCTCGGCATGGTGGAGACGGCGATCGTCCTCGACGAGCTGGGGCGGACCGCCTGTCCCGGCCCCTACTTCCCGACCGTCCTGGCCGGGCTTGCGATCGGGCGCGCGGGCACCGATGCCCAGCAGGCCCGCTGGCTGCCGGCCATCGCGACCGGCGGCGCGCGAGCGACGGTGGCGTTCCTCGACCACGACCTCGACTGGGCCCCGGAGGCGGTCGGTCTGCGGGCCGAGCCGGCGGACGGCGGGTTCGCGCTGACCGGCGAGAAGGCGTTCGTGCCCTGGGCTCACGTCGCCGACGTCCTGCTGATCCCGGCGCGGACGGCGCCGGGCGTCGCGCTCTTCCTGGTCGACCCTGGCGCGCCCGGGCTGAGCTTCACGCCGCTCCCGGCCATGGACCTGGGCACCCGGTGGGCGACCGTCCGCTTCGACCACACCCCGGCTCCGACCGCTGCGCTGCTCGGTGCGCCCGGGCAGGGGCCGGGGCTCCTCGACTGGCTCCTCCAGCGGGCCGCCGTGGGGGCCGCCGCCGAGATGCTGGGCGCCGCCCGCCGATGCCTGGACATGGCGGTCGGCTACGCGAAGGTGCGCGAGCAGTTCGGCCAGCCGATCGGTGCCTTCCAGGCGATCCGCCACAAGTGCGCCGAGATGCTGCTGGAGGTCGAGAACGCCCACGCGGCCACCTATTATGCGGCATGGGCCCTGGACGCCGGGGCCGAGGACGCGGCGGTGGCCGCGTCGATCGCGAAGGCCTACGTCGGCGACGGAGCCCGCAAGGTCTGCGGGGAGGCGATCCAGGTCCACGGGGGGATCGGCTTCACCTGGGAGTACGACCTCCACCTCTACGTCAAGCGCGCCAAGGCCCTCGAGGCCATGTACGGGGACACCGACTACCACCGCGAGCTGATCGTCCGCCGCGTCGCGGGCTGACGCCGCGACCGGACGCCACCGCCGGCCTGCCGGCCACCGCCGAAAAGCTCGACACCACCACCACTCGCGAGGAACCAGCCCAGGCTAACCTCGTGACCTTGCTCACCTCCCTAGTGGCACGCGACTTGCCCAGTCTCGTGACCGTGACGACGAGGGAGGGCGAACGACGACAACGGCCTCGGCTTGTGGTAGAGTCACGGCCACTGTGTCGCCGCCCCTACGGGGGAGTTCGAGGAAAACACCTAGGAGGGATCAGATGATTCATTGCCGCGGCGCGCGGCTGCTCGCCGTGTTGCTCTGCGCCTTCACGCTCTCGGGCGTCCCGGCCACCGCCTTCGCCCAGCCGGCCGGCCCGCCCGCCCGGTTCATCGTCGTCCTGCACGACGACGTCGACGCGCTGGCCGTCGCCCGCGAGCACGCGAACGCCCATGCCCTCGCCGTTTCGCACGTCTACGAGTCGGCCCTCAAGGGCTACGCCGCGGCGATTCCGGCCGCCCGCCTGCCGCTCATCCTGGCCGACCCGCGCGTCCTGTTCGTCTCCGACGACCGACCCGTCTCGGCGGTCGCCCAGACCCTGTCGACCGGGGTGAACCGGATCGACGCGGATCAGAGCAGCACGCTGGCGGGCAACGGCTCGGGGAGTATCGGCGTGCCGGTGGCGATCATCGACACGGGTATCGACGTCGGCCACCCCGACCTCAATGTCGCGGGGGGCAAGAACTGCCAGAACGGTCCCAGCTACTCGGACGGTAACGGTCACGGGTCACACGTGGCCGGCACGGTGGGCGCGCGAGACAATGGCAGCGGGGTGGTCGGCGTC
Source organism: Candidatus Methylomirabilota bacterium (assembly GCA_036001225.1). Classification (GTDB taxonomy): domain Bacteria; phylum Methylomirabilota; class Methylomirabilia; order Rokubacteriales; family DASRDR01; genus DASYUM01. The sequence continues at coordinate 12,645 of DASYUM010000340.1, forward strand.
GCTCCCGGCACGCCCCTCTATGCCGTGCGGGTCCTGAACAATGCCGGGTCCGGGTCGTGGTCCAGCGTGATCTGTGGCATCAACTGGGTGACGGCCAACGCCGCCGGTCTCGGGATCAAAGTGGCGAACATGAGCCTGGGCGGCGGCGGCGCCGACGATGGCAACTGCGGCAACACCAACTCGGACGCGCTCCACAAGGCGATCTGCGGCTCGGTGGCGGCCGGGATCACCTATGTCGTCGCGGCCGGGAACGACAACGTGAACTTCAGCGGCTTCGTGCCGGCCGCCTACAACGAGGTGCTCACCGTGACGGCGATGGCCGACTTCAACGGCATCCCCAGCGGTGGCGCCGCCGCGACCTGCCGGGCGGACGTGGACGACACCGCCGCCGACTTCAGCAACTACACGACGCCCGCGAGCCTCGACGCCGCTCACACGATCGCCGCGCCCGGCGTCTGTATCTTCTCGACCTGGAAGAGCGGGGGCTACAACACGATCTCGGGGACGAGCATGGCCTCGCCCCACGTGGCGGGCACGGTCGCGCTGTGCCTGGCCAGATCAGTAGCGTTTGGAGGGTGCGCCGGGGCCGGGCTCTCGCCGGCCGGGATCATCGCGAAGCTCCGTACCGACGCGCAGCTTTACCTTGCGACACATCTCTTCTACGGTTTCACCGGCGACCCGGGCCTTCCCATCGGCTCGCGGTACTACGGCTATCTGATCTACGCGGGCGGCTACTAACCGCTCGGGCCCTGAGGACGCGCCGTCTGGAGGCGGCCCGGCTGGAGCAACGCCAGCCGGGCCGCGCTGTTCGCTCCGACTGAGCTAGCGCCCGCGTGTCCATGCTGGCCGCCCCGCCGCCTCTCGACGGCATCCGCGTCGTCGATCTCACCAGCTACATCGCCGGCTCCTACGCCGCCATGATGCTGGCCGACATGGGCGCCGCCGTCATCAAGGTGGAATCGCTCCGGGGCGACTCCTTCCGCGAGCTGCCGGGCTTCTACGGCTGGAACCGCGGCAAGCGCTCGATCGCGGTGGACCTCAAGGCTCCGGAAGGGCGCGCGATCGTGGAGCGGCTGGCGGCGGGGGCCGACGTGGTCATGGAGAACATGCGCCCCGGGGTGGCCGAGCGGCTGGGTCTCGGCGGGGCGCGGCTGTCGGCGATCAATCCCCGGCTCGTCTACTGCGCGGTGACCGCCTTCGGCTCCACCGGTCCCTCGGCCGGCCGGCCCGGGTTCGATCCCGTGCTCCAGGCCCTGGCGGGGTTGATGGACCTCCAGGGGTTCGGCGGACCGCCCCAGTACATCCGGATTCCGGTCACCGACTACTACGCGGCCGCGCTCGCCACCCAGGCCATCCTGGCCGCCCTCTTCGTCCGGGAGCGCACCGGACGCGGCCAGCGGGTGGAGACCTCGCTCCTCCACGCGGTCTTCGCCCTCCAGTCCGGGACGGTGGTCCAGTACCCGGACAAGCCGAACCTCCGCTTCGACAACCCGACCTATCGCCTCTACCAGGCGGCCGACGGCGAGTGGCTGTTCCTCGCCTGTGGCAACCAGGCGTTCTGGGGGAAGCTCTGCGCGGCGCTCGGCCTCGAGCCGCTGGCCGACGATCCGCGCTTCGCCTCCTGGCTGCTGCGCGTCCAGAACCGAAATGCCCTGCTCCCGCTCTTCATCGACACGTTCGCCAGCAAGCCGCGCGCCCACTGGCTGGAGGTGCTGGCCACTCACGACATCCCGGCGGCCCCGGTCCAGCCATTGACGACGTTCCTCGACGATCCCGCCGTCCGCCACCACGACCTGGTCCACGACTACGAGCACCCGGAGGTGGGGCCGCTCCGGCTGATGGGCCAGCCTCTGGTCTTCGCGGACACCCCGGTCCGCGACCCCGGGCCGCCACCGACGCTCGGCCAGCACACCGACGCGGTGCTGGAGGAGCTCGGCTATCCGGTCGGGGTCATCGCCGACCTCCGCCGTCGCGGGGTCGTGGGCGGACCGGTGACGTGATGGCGCCCGTGAACGGGGTGAGGCGGCTGACCGTGCGCGACACGCCCGTCCACCTGCTCTCCGGCCCGTCGGGGCAGGCAGTCGGCGACGCGCGTCAGAACCGGACCGGCAGCGCCTTCAAGCCCCGGAGGACCGACGACTCGCGCCACTCGGGGGTGTCGGTGGCGAGGGCGAGGCCGGGCAGGCGGTCGAGGAGCGTGCCGATGGCGACCTGCCCCTCGACGCGGGCCAGCGCCGCGCCCAGGCAGAAGTGGATGCCGAAGCCGAACGCGAGGTGCCGGTTGTCCGGCCGGCCGAGGTCGAGCCGATCGGGCTCCGGGAAATGGGCGGGGTCCCGGTTGGCGCCGCCGATCGCGGCCACGACCATGCTGCCCTTGGGGATCGTCCGGCCGTCGATCTCGACGTCCGCCGTCGGGATGCGCCCGGTCCGCTGCACCGGGCTGTCGTAGCGGAGAAGCTCTTCCACCGCGCTCGTGATGAGCCCGGGGTTCTCCCGGAGCCTCGCGAGCTGATCCGGGTGGCGAAGCAGCGCCAGGACGCCGTTGCCGATGAGGTTGACGGTCGTCTCGTGGCCGGCCACGAACAGCAGGATACAGGTGGTCAGCAGCTCTCCCTCGGTCAGTCGATCGCCGCGCTCCTCGGCCGCGATCAGCGAGCTGAGCAGGTCCTCGCGCGGGTGCCGCCGGCGCTCGGGCAGGAGCGCGCGGAAGTAGTCGGCGAGTGCCCGGCGGCCGATCCGGCCGCGCTCGGCGACCTGGGGGTCGGCCGTCATCCCGATGGCGTCCAGGCTGCGGGCCACGTCGGTCGACCACTGCTGGATGCGCGCCTGGTCCTCGACCGGGACGCCGAGCATCTCGCAGATGACGGTGACCGGCAGCGGATAGGCGAGGTCGGCGATGAGATCCATGGCGCCCGCGGCCCGCACCCGCTCGAGCAGCCGATCGACGATCTCCTGGATGTGGGCCCGCATCGCCTCGATCACCCGGGGCGTGAACGCGCGGCTCACCAGCGAGCGGAGGCGGGTGTGATCCGGCGGATCCCGGAAGAGCATCGAGGGCGGCAGCCGGTCTTCGTCGGTGTCCAGGAACGGCGTGAACCCCGCCCGCCCGAATCGCGAGTCGCGGAGCACCAACTCGACGTCGTCGTAGCGGGTGAGGACCCACGGGCCCAGGGTGGAGTGGTGGACGGGATCTTCCCGGCGGAGCCGATGATAGAAGGGATAGGGGTTTGCGTGGAACTCGGCCAGGAGCGGGTTGAAGAGGAGCTCGGTGGCCGCCATCGCGGGTCCCCCGGAATGCTACCCGAGTACCCAGATCCGAGCGGCTTCCATCTGGGCCAGGTGTTCGCGATCGTGGTCGGCGAGGTAACGGGCGTAGGCCTCGATGCTGAGGGTGCCGCGGGTGGGCGTGCTGCCGAGTCGCCGCCACTCGGCCTCGCTCAGCTGGCCCAGGAAGGCCAGGGTCTCGCCCCGAACCCGGCGAAAGGCCGCGAGGTCGGCGGTGAAGTCGCTCGACTTGGGTACGGCGGCGAAGCCGGTTCGGTCCGCCGCCGACGACGGGAAGACCGGTGCTTCTTCGCGCTGCATGCGGCGGAAGCGGGGGAGGATCACGTCCCGCTCGCCGCGGAGGAGATGGTCGACGATTTGCCCCATCGACCATTCCCCCTCGGCGGCCGGCTGGGCGAGCTGACCCGGGGACAGGCCTCGAGCCAGCTCCGCCACCCGGCCGGGTGTCGCGCGGAGAACGTCGAGCAGCTCCCGGCGCGTCACCTCCTCAGCTGTGCTCGAGCACGTAGACGTGGGAGAGCATGTCCACGTAGATGTTGCCCTCGATGACCGGCTCCCCCGCCTTGTTCTTCTCAAGGCCACGCACCCAGAGCTTGGCCGCGCCGTAGCGGACCACCCAGGCGACCGGCACGTATCCGACATCGCCCTGGAGGATCTCCTCCGCCTTGAGGTAGTTGGCCAGCCGCTTCTTCTCATCGCGGGTGTCGCGTCCGGCCTCCAGCTCTTTGTCGAACCCTTCATTCGACCAGGCCTGGCGCTTCCCGGTCGGCTTGTTGCTGTAGAAGGTGTCGAAATACTCGTTGTGGGGATCGGGATAGTCCATGAACCAGCGGATCCACACGAGCTGGAGGTCCTGCTTCCACAGCCGCTCGCGGAAGACGCGCGGTTCCAGCACCTCCAGTTCCGTCTTCATGTTCAGATTCTCGAGCAGCACGGCCTGGACGGCCTCGGCCATGGGCTTCGACTGGAGCGCCTCGTCCCGCATCGAGAGCACAATCCTCGGCCAGTTCTTGCCCCCTTCGTACGGGGTGCCCTTGAGCATCGACATCGCGAGCTTGGCGTCGAAGCGCTGGAGGTCCCGGATCTTCCGGTCGTCGAAGAAGCCGGGGAACCCGGGCGGGATCATGGTGTGGGCCGGGACCGACAAGCCCTGGGCGACCTTGGCCACCGATTCCCGGTCCACGGCGTGGGCCAGCGCCTGACGGACCTTCAGGTTGTCGAAGGGGGGCTTGGTCACCTGGGGCGTCAGGTACCAGGTCCCGGGGAACGGGTAGCGAAAGACCTCCTTGGACGTCCGGGGATCGGCCTGGAGCCGCTTGAGGTCAGCCGCCTGGAGCGCGGTGAGGTCGATCTCGTTGTTCTCGTAGGGCAAGGCCCCGGCCTGGACGCCGATGATCGGGATGATCACCTTCTCCAGGGTGATGTTCTTGGCGTCGAAGAAGTGGGGATTCTTCCGGAGCACCAGCTGCTTGTTGTGGTCCCAAGCCTCCAGGAGGAACGGGCCATTGGAGACGATGTTTCCCGGCTCGGTCCACTTGTCGCCGTGCTTCTCGATCGAGGACTTGTGCCCGGGGAGGGCAGCGAGGTAGGCGGACAGGACCGGAAAGTACCCCCGCGGGCCTTCCAGCGTGACCTCCAGGGTCCAGTCGTCCTTGGCGCGGACGCCGACCTGGGCGGCGTCGGTGATCTGTCCCTTGTTGAACGCTTGGCCGTTCTTGAGGTCGTAGAGGAAGGCGGCATACGGCGCCTTGGAGGCTGGATCGAGCTGGCGCTTCCAGGAGTATTCGAAGTCGCGCGCCGTGCACGGGCTTCCGTCGGACCACTTGGAGTCCTTGCGGATCGTGAAGGTCCACACCGAGCCGTCCTGGTTGGGCGCGACCCTGCTCGCCACGTACGGCACCGCCTGGAAGCTGGCGTTGAACTTCATGAGCCCGGCCCACAGGGCGACGGCTCCGTTGCAGTAGAGGTCCTTGTTGAAGTCGTGGCTGGCCGGCTCGTACTGGTAGAGGCCACCACCCCCGTACCGGAAAACCTGATCCTTGGCCAGCTTCTCGCCGGGTGCCAGCTTGGGCGCCGACGCGGCCGGCCGAGCGTTGAAGCCCGCCACGCCCATCGTCGCCAGCCCGGCGGCAACCCGCAGGAAGTCTCGGCGGCCGACGCCGGCGCCGGCCAGGCGCGTCGCGAGCAGGTCGAACTGTTCGTCGGGAATCGACCGGAGCCTCATGGTGACCTCCTTGGTGCCCCCGTGGGCCGCGTGGTGTGTTCGCGACTACGAGACAGCCGCGGCGGTCTCGCGGATCTGCCGCGCGTGTTCCTCGGCATGCTCGGCGACCCGGCGGGCCAGGAACTCGATGCTCATCTCCCCCAGCTCGGGGTGCCGGCCTTTCCGGCTCCACCGGTCGTCGGGCAGCTCGGCCAGCAGCCCGGCGAGCTGCTCGTGCTCGGCGACGATCATCCCCACCAGCTGGGCCACGGTCGTCCCGTGCGCCATGGTCGCCGCGCGATGCGAGGCCTCGTCGTAGTCGGCGAAGGTCGGGTTCTCCTCGTAGACCAGCCGCCGGATGCGCAGCCCGTAGGCCATCATCACGACGTTGCGCAGGTGGACGAGCGTTTCCCGCGCCGACCATTCCCCGGGACGGGGGCCCGTGGCCTCGCGGCCGGCCTTCACGGCCTCGGCGGCCCGGCGGACGTCGGTGGCGGCTCCGCGGATGCGGTCGACGAGGACGCGGTGCTCGGAGGCCATCGCGATCTCCTATTTCAGCTTGGGGTCGAGTGCATCCCGGACGCCGTCACCGAGGAACGTGAACGACAGCATCGTGACGGCGATGGCGATCGAGGGGAAGACACACAGGTGCCAGTAGGTCCGGAGGTACTGCTGCCCCTCGCCCACCATCTGCCCCCAGGAGGGAGTCGGGGGATTGATGCCCACCCCGATGAACGACAACGCGGCCTCGGTGAAGATCGCCTGGGGAATGCCGAAGGTGACCGCGACGACGATCGGGGTCAGGGCGTTGGGCAGGACATGGCGTCCTAGAAGGCGAACGAACCCCGCCCCCAGGCCGCGGGCCCCCTCGACGAACTCCTTCTCCTTGATCGCTAGCACCTGGGCCCGCGTCTGGCGGGCGATGCCGACCCAGCCGGTCAGCCCGATGGCGATGAAGATGTTGAAGAGCCCGGCGCCGAGCATGGACATGACCAGGATGACGAACAGGAGGTTCGGGAACGCGTACATCACGTCCACGAACCGCATGAGGTAGAGGTCGACGCGGCCGCCGAACCAGCCCGACAGGGCTCCGATCGGCACGCCGAGGCAGACCACGATGACCTGAGCGCCCAGCCCAACGAGCATAGAGACGCGCGCTCCGTAGATTATCCGGGAGAGCATGTCGCGGCCGAGCTGGTCGGTTCCCATCGGATAGTCCCGCGAGGGCGGCTCGGTGAGCCGGCCGAAGTTGGTCTTCGTGTAAGCGTAGGGCGCGAGGACGTCGGCGAAGATGGCCAGCAGGCAGAGGACGACCACGACCGCGCCGCCGAGCACGGCCAGGCGATTGCGAAGCAGACGGCGGGCCGCGTCCCGCCAGAGGCTCGACGAACGGGCCCGCTCGGCCACCGGCCGGACGCCGAGCAGGACGGCCTCGGCGGCGACGCTAGTACCGGATGCGGGGGTCGAGAGTGCCATAGATGAAATCGACCACCAGGTTCATGACGGCCAGGAACGCGCCGTAGGTCAGCACAACAGCCATGATCATCGGGTAGTCGCGCCCCGTCATCGACTCCACGAAGAAGCGGCCCATGCCGGGGACGCGGAAGATGGCCTCGACGAAGAAGGAGCCGGTGCCGATGGCGGCGAACAAGGGGCCGAGGAGCGTGACCACCGGGATGAGGGCGTTCTTCAGCGCGTGCTTGAAGATCACCGGCGTCTCGGCCAGCCCCTTGGAGCGGGCGGTCAAGGTGAAGTCCGCCCGAATCACGTCCAGCATGCTGGCTCGCGTGTAGCGGGCGACGATCCCCATCGGACCGAGGGCCAGCGTCACGGTCGGCAGGACCCAGTTCCGCGGCGAGTCCCAGCCGCCGGTCGGGAAGAGGGGCAGCACGAACGAGAAGAGGATGATGGCGAACACGGCCAGGACGAAGTTCGGCACCGCGACGCCGAAGGTGGCCAGGGTCACCGACACGTAGTCCCAGGCCCGATTCTGGTGGACGGCGGCCAGGATGCCGAGCGTGAGCCCGCCGACCACGGCCAGCGCGAAGGCCAGGGTGCCCAGGAACAGCGACACGGGGAAGGTCGCCCGGATGATCTCGCCAACCGTGCGGGTTTTGTAGATGAACGACGCGCCGAAATCGCCCCGGACGGCCTTGCCGACGAAGATCAGGAACTGCTCCCACAGCGGTTTGTCGAGCCCGTAGGCGGCGGCCAGGTTCTTCTGGGCTTCCAGCGGCAAGGGGTTGGCGCCTTCCGCCACGGGGTCCAGGGGACTTCCCGGCGTCGCGTGCATCACCAGGAAGGTCACGAGGGCCATGGCCAGGAGGGTCGGGATGAGCCAAAAGACGCGGGACAGTGCGTATTCGAACAACCCAGCTCTCCGGGTCCCCCTACTATTGTCAAAGCGACGGGCGCGGTCAAGGGTCGGTCCGCGCTCCGGCTTGCGCCACGCCCGCCAGATGTGGTAGCGGTGGCGGAGAGCGATTCCCGCGGTGGACGTCACCCTGCTCGGCACCGGCTGCCCGCCCCCGAACCCGCGACGCCGCGGGCCGGCCACGCTCCTCGCCCACGGCGGCGAGCGCTTCCTGGCGGGCGCCCCCCCGCGCCACTTCGCCGGCCGCATCGTCGTCGGTGAGGACGTGCTCGCCCTCTGAGGCCAGGAAAGGAGCGAAGGCATGGCCCTGATCGACGTCCACAACCACATCCTCTCTCAGGCCTGGGTCGATCTCCTGGCCGCCTACGGCGGGCATCGCTATCAGATCCACAAGGATCCCGAGGGACGGACCATCGTCCTCCGGAAGGGCGCGCGCTTCCTCGGCCTGACCGACGCGATGTTCGATCCCGAAATGCGGCTCTCGGCCATGGACGAGGTCGGGGTCGAGCTCGAGCTCCTCTCCTATACCTGCCCCAACTGCTACTGGGCTGAGGGCAAGCACGCCGAGCAGGTCGTGCGGGCGATGAACGACCACCTGGCCGACGTCTGCGCCCGCTGGCCGAGCCGCTTCCGAGGGCTGGGGAGCCTGCCGATGCAGGACGTGGACCTCGCGCTCAAGGAGCTGGAGCGGGCGGTCGACCAGCTCGGGATGATCGGGTTCATCGTCCTGGCCAACGTGAACGAGACGCCGCTGGACGACCCGCGGTTCGAGCCGGTGTGGGCGGCGCTGAACGCGCGGCGCCTGCCGGTGCTGCTGCACCCCACGGTCCCGCCGGGCGCCGAGCCGATGGGCATGAACCAGTACGGGCTGGTGCCGTCGCTCGGCTTCATGTTCGACACCACGCTGGCCGTCACCCGCCTGATCCTGGCCGGCGTGTTCGAGCGCTACCCGGACTGGCCGCTCATCGTCGGCCACGCCGGCGCCACCCTTCCCTACCTGGCCGGCCGGCTCGACATCTGCTATCGCTTCATCCCCGAAGCCCGCCAGGGCGGGATCCCCAAGCCGCCGTCCGAGTACCTCAAGCGGCTCTACTACGACACCGTCACCTTCGACGAGCACGCGCTGCACCTGGCCTACCAGCTGGCCGGACCGGGCCAGCTCCTCTACGGGAGCGACTACCCCCACGTCATCGGGGACATGAAGGGCTGCGCCGCCCGGATCGACGCGCTCCCGATCCCGGCGGCGGAGAAGGAGCAGATCCGGTCGGGCAACGCCCGCCGCCTCTTTCGGCTCTGATGCGCGCGTGCCGGGGGTCGCGGCTCGGCCTCGTCGTCGCGACCCTGCTCGGGCTCGCCGGGCGGGCCGCCGCTCAGTCGCCCGCCGTCAGCATCGGCACCAACCCGCCGGGGACGGTCTTCTACGCGGTGGGCAGCGGCCTGGCCAAGGTGGTGAGCGAGGCCGGCAAGGTACGGATGTCGGTCCAGCCCTACTCGGGCTCCAGCACGTTCATCCCGCTTCTGAATTCCGGCGAAATGGAGTTCGGCGTCGTCAACGCGGTGGACATGGCGCTCGCTCATCGCGGGCCGAGCTTCAAGATCGGAGGGCGCAATCCGTACCCCCACGCGCCGAACCTCCGGCTGGCGATGCGCGGCTCCCCGCTGCTGATCGGCCTCCTGGTCCGGAAGGACTCCCCGATCCGGACCATCCAGGAGGTGAAGGGCAAGCGGGTGACCGGCGAGTACCCGGCCCACCTGGCGGTCTGGTACAACATGTTCGGCCTCCTGGCCAGCGGCGGGCTCACCTGGAACGACGTCAGGGTGGTCCCGGTGCCGGCCGTCAACGAAGGGCTGGAGGCCCTCGTCCAGGGCCGGGCCGACGTCAGCGCGTTCGCGCTCGGCGGCGCCAAGGTCAAGGAAGCCGACGTCGCCGTCGGCGTACGCCACCTCTCCATCGACTGCTCGCCGGAGGGGGAGGCGCGGCTCCGCAAGGCCGTGCCCGGGTACTACTCGCGGATGGTCAAGGCGGGCACGGCGACGGGCGTGGTGGAGGACACCTGCGTCATCGCCTACGACCTCTACCTCGCCGCCGGCAAGACGGTGCCCGAGCCGGTGGTCGAGGCGACCGTCCGGGCGGTCTGGGACGGGGCGGCCAAACTGCTCCCCCTCCACCCCATCTTCCAGGAATGGACGCGCGAGCGGACCGTGGCCGCAGAGGTGACGATCCCCTACCACCCGGGGGCGATCCGCTTCTTCCAGGAGCAGGGGGTCTGGACGGCCGCGCTCGACCAGATCCAGCAACGGCTCCTCTCGCTGAACCCCTGACCGGTGCCCGGCCCGGCGACGATACCGAGGGCAACGCGTCTGACCGACGAGTACGTTCCCCCGTCGAAGTTCCGGACGCTGAGCGGCGCGCCGGCGGGGCTGGTCCGGGGCCTCCTCGGCGCGCTGACCGTGGTCGGCGCGCTGTGGGCCACCCAGCTCCACCACCAGCTGTCGTGGGCCTTCTTCAACGAGCAGTTCCTGGGCCTCTTCCTCGGACTGGCCCTGGCCAGCACGTTCCTCGCCGTCCACGCCCGCCGGGACGAAGCCGAGGGGCGGATTCCCTGGTACGACTGGGTCCTGGCGATAGGCGGGCTCGCCGTCGGCGGCTACGTCGCGGTGCTGTACCCGACGATCGCCTACCGGCTGGGCGTCCTGTCTGCCGAGCGCGCGCTCCTCGGGGGCACCGCCGTGCTCCTGGTCCTCGAGGCGACGCGCCGGCTGGCCGGGGGCACGCTGGCCTGGGTGGCGCTGGCCCTGGTCCTCTACGCCCGGTTCGCCGACTGGTTCCCCGGGCTCCTTCACGCCAAGGGGGCGTCCTGGCCGCGGCTGGCCACCTACCTCTATCTCGACAACAGCGGCCTCTTCGGACTGCCGCTCAACGTGGCGGCCAGCGTGCTGGTGGCCTTCATCTTCTTCGGCCACGCGCTCTACACGGTCCGGGGGGACCGCTTCCTCATGGACCTGGCGCTGGTGGCGATGGGGCGATTCCGGGGCGGTGCGGCCAAGGTGTCGGTGGTCTCGTCGGCCCTTTTCGGCACCGTGTCCGGGAGCGCGGTCGCCAACGTCGCGGTGAACGGCGCCTTCAGCATTCCCCTGATGAAGCGGACCGGCTACCCCGCCCACCTGGCGGCGGCCATCGAGGCGGTGGCCTCGACCGGCGGGCAGATCATGCCGCCGGTCATGGGCGCGGCGGCGTTCCTGATCGCCGAGTTTCTCGGGATCTCGTACGGCCAGGTGGCCCTGGCCGCCGCCATCCCGGCCTGTCTCTACTACCTGGCGCTGTTCACCCAGGTGGACCTGGAAGCGGCCAAAGGGGGGCTGGCCGGGCTCCCCGCCGCCCAGTTGCCGAAGTTCGGGGCCGTGATGCGGCAGGGCTGGGTGTTCCTGATCCCGCTCGGCCTCCTGATCTACACGCTGATGGTGGCCGGCTGGGAGGCGGGGCCGGCCGGCATGGCGGCCGTCGTCGCGACGTTCGCGGCGGGGACCCTCCGGAAGGAGACCCGGCCCCGCCTGGCCACGATCCTCACCAGCATCGAGGCCACCGGCCGGACGATGCTCGACATCGTCGCCATCACCGCCCTGGCCGGCATCGTCATCGGCACCCTCAACTTCTCCGGCTTCGTCTTCAAGATCTCGATGCTCCTGGTGACGGTGTCGGGGGGCCATGCCTTCCTGCTCCTGGTGCTGACCGCCCTCGGCTGCCTGTTTCTCGGGCTGCCGCTGCCCACCACCGTGGTCTACGTCACGCTGGCCGTGCTGGTGGCGCCTGCCCTCGTCCAGGTGGGCATCCTGCCGCTGGCCGCCCACCTCTTCCTCTTTTACTTCGGCATGATCTCCCTGATCACGCCGCCCGACTGCCTGCCGACCTATACCGCGGCCGCCATCGCCCGTGCCGATTTCTGGAAGACGGGCTGGACCGGGATGCGGCTGGCCAGCGTGGCCTACGTGGTCCCCTTCGTGTTCGCGTTCCAACCGGCGCTCCTCCTGGTGGGGGGCGTCGGCGCCATCGTGCTGGCGGTGGTCACGGCGGCGATCGGGGTCTGGCTGGTCGCCATCGCCTGCGTGGGCTATCTCTTCGGCCCGCTGGGCCCGGCCAAGCGGGCCCTGGCCGGGCTGGCGGGCCTCCTCCTGTTCGGGTTGCCGGCGGGAGGCCTGTGGCTCGGCGCCGGGCTGTTCGGCCTCGCCGTCGGGCTCCTCTTTGTCCTGTGGGAGTGGAACGCCCGGCCGCCGGGGGCGGCCGCGGCGCGCGCCACCATGGAGCGAGCATGAAGATCGACGTCTTTCCCCACATCTTCCCCAAGGCGTTCTTCGAGCGGATGCTGCGGGTGACCGCCGGCGATCACTACATGCAGAAGCGGATCCGGGGCGTCCCGGTCCTGGTGGACCTCGACTTGCGGTTCCGAATCATGGACCGCTACGACGGGTACGTGCAGGTCCTGACCCTGGCCTCGCCGCCGATCGAGGCGCTGGCGGGCCCCGACGTCAGCCCTGACCTGGCCCGTCTGGCCAACGACGGCATGGCCGATCTGGTCGCCAAGCACCCCGATCGGTTCCCGAACTTCGTCGCCTCGCTGGCGATGAACAACCCCGACGCGGCGGTCCAGGAGCTCGAGCGGGCCATCCGTCAGCTCGACGCGGCCGGCGTCCAGATCTTCTCCAACGTCAACGGCCGTCCGCTCGACGAGCCGGCCTTCCAGCCGATCTTCGAGCGGATGGCCGCCCATCAGCGGCCGATCTGGATCCACCCCGCGCGTCCCGCCTCGTTCGCCGACTACCCGACCGAGCGTCGCTCGAAGTACGATCTCTGGTGGGCGTTCGGCTGGCCCTACGAGACGACGATCGCGATGGGCCGGCTCGTCTTCTCGGGGCTCTTCGACCGCTTCCCCGAGCTGGTGATCATCACCCACCACCTGGGCGGCATGGCGCCGTACTTCGAGGGGCGCATCGGTCACGGCCTCGCCCAGCTCGGCAGTCGCAGCGACGACCCGGACGACGCCCAGGCGCTCCGGCGGCTGAAGCGCCGGCCGCTCGACTATTACAAGATGTTCTACGGCGACACCGCCGTCTTCGGCGCCCATCCGGCCATGGAGTGCGGGCTCGCCTTCTTCGGGGCCGAGCACGTCCTGTTCGGCACCGACATGCCGTTCGACCCCGAGAAGGGCCCCGGGTTCATCCGGGAGACGATCGCGGCCATGGAGCGCATGCGCGCGAGCGCGGACGAGAAGACGAAGATCTACGAGGGGAACGCCCGCCGGCTCCTCCGGCTCCGGCTTCCGTGATGGCCGGCTCGCTCACCGTCCTCACCAACGCCTTCCTGATCGACTGCGCGGGCGGCGAGCCGGTCGAGGGCGCGGCCGTCGTGGTGGAGGGGGAACGCATCAAGGAGGTGATCCGGTCCGGCCGGCCGGGACCGCTGCCGGGCCGGGTGACGACCCTCGACTGCCGGGGGCGGACGCTCATGCCGGGGCTCACCGATGCCCACGTCCACGTCTGCGCGGTGGAGGGGAATACCGCCGAGCAACACCGGCTCCATCCGCCGAGCCTCATCGCGGCCAAGAGCCTGCGACGGATCGAGCAGGCGCTCGGGCAGGGCTTCACCACCGTCCGCGACGCGGGCGGCGCCGACTACGGCTTCCGGGAGGCGGTCGCGTCCGGGCTCTATCCGGGCCCGCGCCTGCTCGTCTCGGGCCGCGTGCTGTCGCAGACCGGCGGCCACGGCGACAAGCGCCGGCGGGCGGAGTGGATCGCGCCGATCGACGCCTGCCTGGGGATGGTCGGCGTCATCGCCGACGGCGTGGACGAGGTGCGCAAGGCCGCCCGCGAGCAGCTCCGGCGCGACGTGGACCAGGTCAAGATCATGGCCTCCGGCGGCGCGATGTCGCCGGCCGACGAGCTGGACACCACCCAGTACACGCTCGACGAGATGCGAGCGGCGGTGGAGGAAGCGCGGGCGGTCGGCAAGTACGTCCTGGCCCATGCCTACTCGAGCGCGGCCGTCCGGGCCGCGGTGGCGGCCGGCGTTCGGACGATCGAGCACGGCAACCTGCTGGACCCCGCGGCCGCGCAGGCGATGCGGGAGGCTGGTGCCTACCTGGTGCCGACCATGACCACCTACGAGGTGATCGCCCGCGAGGGCAAGGCCTACGGGATGTCCGATCACCAGATCGCCAAGATCAATCTGGCCCGGGAGAAGAGCGTGGAGGGGCTCACCCACGCCTACCGGGCGGGGGTCCAGATCGGCTCCGGCTCCGACCTCCTGGGCGACATGCAGGCCTACCGGGCGGTCGAGCTCGAACTGAAAGGCCAGGTCATGGCCCCGATGGAGGTCCTGTGGTCGGCGACGCGGATCAACGCCGAGATCTTCCGGATGGAGGACCGCATCGGGACCGTGGAGCCCGGGAAGTATGCCGACCTCCTCGTGGTGAAGGGGAACCCGCTCCAGGACCTGCGTATCTTCCAGGCCCTCGACAACCTCCAGCTCATCATGAAGGCCGGCATCATCTACAAGCAGACGTTGTGAGCAAATGACCACGCACGCCGTCGCCCTACCACGCCGCGCTGACCGAAGCGCTCCGAGCGCGGGCTTCGCCCGCGCAACTTTATCGGGGGGAGGGCTCGGAGGGGGGCTCTCTGCCCCCCTCCGAAGTATCTACAAGCAGACGCTCTGACGCCGGGGAGGAAGCTGCCATGCACGTCGGGATGGCCACCATCTTTCAGAACCCGAAGCGCGCCCGCCGCGACTACGACGTTTACCGGGAGGAGCTCCGGCTGGCCGACCAGGCCGAGCCGCTCGGCTTCGAGTCTATCTGGGGCGTCGAGCACCACTTCACCGACTACACCATGTGCCCCGACGTCATCCAGTTCCTGTCCTACATGGCCGGCCGTACCGAGCGGCTCCAGCTCGGCTCGATGGTGGTGGTCCTGCCCTGGCACGACCCGATGCGGGTGGCCGAAGAGGTGGCGATGCTCGACGCGCTCTCGGGCGGGCGGTTGATCCTCGGCCTCGGCCGCGGCGCCGGCAAGGTCGAGTTCGACGGCTTCCGCCTCCCGATGGAGGAGTCGCGAGGACGGTTCGTGGAGAGCGCCGAGATGCTCCTCCGCGGGCTCGAGCAGGGCTACTGCGAGTACGAGGGGAGCTACGTCAAGCAACCCCGGGCCGCCATCCGGCCGGCCCCGTTCAAGTCGTTCCGGGGGCGGACCTACGCCGCCGCGGTGTCCCCGGAGTCGGCCCGGATCATGGCCGAGCTGGGGGTGGGGATCCTCATCATCCCCCAGAAGCCGTGGCCGGAAGTGGCCAAGGAGCTGGACGCCTACCGGACGATCTACCGTGAGGTCAACCACGCCGAGGCGCCGCCGCCGATCGCGGCCGGCTGGACGTTCTGCGACCCCGATCCCGACCGGGCGCAGGCCATGGCCCGTCGCTACATCGGCGGCTACTTCCAGACCGTCCTCGATCACTACAACTTCGGGAGCGACCACCTCGGGAAGACGAAGGGCTACGAGTACTACGGCAAGATGGCCGAGAAGATCCAGACCTACGGGAACGAGAAGGTCAGCGACTTCTTCATGAGCCTCCAGGTCTGGGGGACGCCCGAGCAGTGCTACGCGAAGATCCTGGAGGTCCGGGAGCGGGTCGGCAACGACAGCTTCGTCGGCGTGTTCAGCTACGCCGGGATGCCCTACGAGGAGGCCGAGCGGAACATGCGGCTGTTCGCCCGCGAGGTGCTGCCGGCCCTCCAGAAGGTCGAGCGCGCGCCGGCGCCCGCGCCGCGCCCCGCCGCCGCGCCCGCCCCGGCCCGTCAGCTCGACGTCGGCCTGCTCGGCTCGTGAATCGGCCCGGGCCGATACCCTCGCTACCCGTGGTGGCCGGCCGACCCGGCCGACGCCTCCGGGCCGTAGGGCGCCTTCGAGATCTCCCCCACGAAGTCGGGCAGGTCGGTGTGCCCGAGCAGCTGACGGACCGCCTGGGCCTCGCCGAGGTGGAACCAGTAGTGATAGATCACGCGCTGCAGCTGGGTGCCGATGCTCTCGCGGTGGGGCTTCCCGTCCACCTGGTAATGGGTGAGCAGCCGCTCGGGGGTGAGCGTGTCGAGGAACGGGTCGGCCGCCGCGGTGATGGCCCGCCAGGCCCGCCACGCCTCGTCGAGCGGTGGGGTGGACATCGGCTGACCGAAGCCGAACCGCTCGACCTCGGGAAGGAGCGTTCGGCCCTGGGCGCGGGTGAGCCAGTAGAGCTGCTCCTGCCAGGCCAGGTGGCCGATCATCCAGCTGATGCTGTTCATCGGCCTCAGGTGGCGCCGCGCCTCTTCGTCGGTGACCGGCTCCAGGCCCCGGAGCCATTCGCTCCGGGTGAAGCGGAGCTGCGTGACCAGCGGATGCGGCATGGCGATTCCTCCGGGTGGCGCGCCGCGCCAGTTTCCGTCACTCGCAAGACACCGCAGCCGAGCCGGCGTGAAATGGCCCGGCGGTTCGCCGGCAGGGGGTGAGCATGGCGCGCTGGGCCATCCAGGACGTCCACACGGCCGCCGAGTTCTCCGTGCGGCACATGATGATCACCTACGTCCGCGGCCACTTCAAGAACATCGCCGGCACCCTTGACTTCGACCCCGAGCATCCCGAGCGCGCCGCGGCCGAGGTCGCGTTCGACGCCGCCACGCTCTGGACCGGTGAGGCCGAGCGGGACGAGCACCTGCGGAGCGCCGACTTCCTCGACGTCACCCAGCACCCGAAGCTCACCTTCCGGAGCACCAGGGTCGAGCCGACCGCCCGGAACGAGTACCGGGTCACCGGCGACCTGACCATCCGGGGGGTGACCCGGCCGGTGGCGCTCGACGTCCGCTACCTCGGCCAGGGGCGTTCGCCCTTCGACGACACCCGGGCCGGCTTCACCGCCACCGCCCGCATCAACCGGCACGACTTCGGGGTGAGCTGGAACGCGGACATGCAGGACGGCGGCGTCGTCGTGGGGGACGACGTCTTCATCACCATCGACGCCGAGGCGATCCTCGAGGCCTGAGCCGGTCCGCCCCCCGGAGGGTCCCAGTCGGCCGGTATTGTGTTTGCAGATCCTCCGCAGCCCGAGGTGCAGCCATGATCCACTTCGTCCACCAGTACAGCACGCCGGTCGAGCTAGCTGACGGGATACTGTACGTCGCGCGGGCCTACGCGGGCCAACAGCCCGGCGGCCTGTGGGAAGGCTGGTTCGTCTTCTTCCCCCTCAGCGGAGGTGAGCCCCTCGTCGGCGATCGCGAGACGACCCAGAGCAAGCTCGAGGACGTGGTCTACTGGGCCGGCGGCATCGAGCCGGTCTACCTCGAGGGGGCCCTGGTGCGGGTGCTGGAGCGGCTCCCGGACGGCCGGCTCGCGCGCCAGGTGAGGGAGGCCGAGGCGGCGCTCTACGCGGCCGCCGCCGAGGCGCTGGCCCAGGCGGGCGCGGCCGAGGCTCAGCCGGGCTCGGCGCGAGAGCACCCGCGCGGGCCGGCCGCTCCGTCTCAGGCCGCCTGACGCCCGCTTCCGGCCGCCCACTTTCCAAGCCGGCTCTCCCGCCACACGGCCAGCCGTGTGCTACAGTCTGAGCCCGTGGCGGAGCACGCGCGGGCGGTCGTCGTTGGCGGCGGGGTGGCCGGCTGCTCCGTCGCCTACCACCTGACCGCCCGCGGCTGGCGCGAGGTCGTCCTCCTCGAGCGCGCCGAGCTGACCAGCGGCGCCACCTTCCACGCCGCCGGCCTCGTCGGCCAGCTCCGGGCGTCCGTCGCGCTCACGCGCCTCATGATGTGGAGCGTCGAGCTGTACCGGCGGCTCGGTGGCGAGACCGGGCGTGACCCCGGCTGGCACGAGGTCGGGAGTCTCCGCCTGGCCTCCTCGGCCGAGCGCATGGTCGAGCTGCGCCGCCAGGCGGGCTGGGCGAAGACGTTCGGCCTCCCCCTGGAGGTGGTGAGCCCGGCGGAAGCCGCGAGGCTCTTCCCTGTCATCTCGACCGACGGGCTCCACGGCGCCGTCTACCTTCCGACCGACGGCCACCTCGACCCGGGGGGGCTGACCGCCGCGCTGGCCGAG
This sequence comes from Candidatus Methylomirabilota bacterium, assembly GCA_036001225.1. GTDB lineage: Bacteria > Methylomirabilota > Methylomirabilia > Rokubacteriales > DASRDR01 > DASYUM01. The sequence continues at coordinate 30,605 of DASYUM010000340.1, forward strand.
GGCGCCCGCCGCCGCGGCGCCGCGCTCCGGACCGGCGTGCGGGTGACCGGGATCACGGTCCGCGACGGCCGCGTCCACGAGGTCCAGACCGATCGGGGCCCGATTCGCACCGAGGTCGTGGTCAACGCGGCCGGCATGTGGGCGCCCGAGATCGGCCGGATGGTCGGGGTCACGGTCCCGCTCGTTCCGATCCGCCACCAGTACCTCACGACCAAGGCGCTCGACGGCGTCCACCCGCGGGTGCCCACCCTGCGCGACCCCGACCTCCTCGACTACTTCCGGGAGGAGGTGGGGGGCCTCGTCGTCGGCGGCTGGGAGCGCGACCCGGTGCCGTGGGGTCTGGACGGGATCCCCGCCGACTTCAACAACCGGCTCCTGCCCCCCGACTGGGAGCAGTTCGCGCCGCTGATGGAGAACGCGATCCGCCGCATCCCGGCTCTGGCCGGCGCCGAGATCGTCCGCCTGATCCACGGGCCCGAGGCCTTCACCCCCGACGGCGAGTTCATCCTGGGCGAGGCCCCTGAGGTGGCCGGCTTCTTCGTGGCCGCCGGCTTCTGCGCCCACGGGATCGCCGGGGCCGGCGGGGCCGGCCGCATCGTCGCCGACTGGATCGTGGATGGCGATCCGAGCCTCGACCTCTGGCACATGGACCTCCGACGATTCGGGGCCCAGTACCGCTCGCGGCGGCTCGTCACCGAGCGGGCGCGCGAGGTCTACGGCACCTACTACGACATCCGCTATCCGAACCAGGAGCGCGAGACCGGACGGCGGCTGCGGCTGTCGCCCGTCCACGGGCGCCTGGCCGAGCAGGGCGCCGTCTTCGGCGAGAAGGCGGGCTGGGAGCGGCCCAACTGGCTCGAGGCCAACGCCGGCGCCGGGCGGGAGGCGCTGCGGCCCCGGGGCTTCGCCGGCCGTTTCTGGTCGCCGGCGATCGAGGCCGAGCACGTTGCCACCCGGGAGCGGGTGGCGCTCTTCGACGAGACCTCTTTCGCCAAGCTCGACGTCGTGGGCCCCGGCGCGCTGGCGCTCCTCCAGCGGCTCACCGACAACGACGTGGACAAGCCGGTGGGGTCGGTGACCTACACCTCGATGCTCAACGCCCGGGGCGGGATCGAGTGCGACTTCACGGTGACGCGGCTCGCGCCCGACCGCTTTCGGATCGTCACCGGTTCCGCCTTCGGCACCCACGACCGCGGCTGGATCGCCGGGCACCTGCCGCGCGACGGCTCGGTCGCGCTGACCGACGTGACCGGCGCCTACGCCTGCCTCGGTCTCTTCGGCCCCCGGGCCCGCGACGTCCTGGCCGGGGCGACGGACGCCGACGTCTCTGCCGCAGCGTTCGCCTACCTGACCGCCCGGGAGCTGGCGGTCGGACGCGCCCCGGTGCTGGCCGTCCGCGTCACCTACGTCGGGGAGCTGGGCTGGGAGCTGTACGCGCCGATGGAGTACGGGTGCGAGCTGTGGGACACGCTGTGGGCCGCCGGTCAACCCCACGGGATGGTCGCCGCCGGGTATCGAGCCATCGACTCGCTCCGGCTCGAGAAGGGCTACCGCTACTGGAGCGCCGACATCACCCCCGACGACACGCCCTACGAAGCCGGCCTCGGCTTCGCCGTTCGCCTCGGCAAGGGCGAGTTCATCGGCCGCCCGGCGCTGGTCCGCCAGAAGGCGGAGGGGGTCCGGCGACGGCTGGCCTGCCTCACCCTCGCCGATCCCCACGCGGTCGCCCTCGGCGGCGAGCCCGTCCGAGCCGAAGGGCGCGTGGTGGGCCGGGTGACCAGCGGCGGGTACGGCTACACCGTCGAGCGGAGCATCGCCTACACCTATCTGCCGACCGGACTGGCCGAGCCGGGCACCCCGGTGGCGGTCGAGATTTTCGGCGACTGGGTAGACGGCGCCGTGGTGGCCGAGCCCCTGTGGGATCCCAAAGGTGAGCGGGTTCGGGGCTAGGCCGCCTCAACTTTCTGGCCGGCCTCGGTGGAACCAGCTCGCCAGGCTCCGTGTTATATGGTGGTCCGCGCGTCCCGGCCGCCTTCGGCGCGCCGGCCTGCGGCTTGCGCGATATCCCTCCGATGAAAGGGCGAAATTGACCGTTCGTACCGCATTGGCGACCGGGTGGGAGTCCGTGAAGCTGGCCCTCGTGACCCGGTTCGCCATCCTCTGCCTGGTCTGCGTCGTCACGCTTGCCCTCGTCATGGGCTTCGCGCTTTCCTACCTGCTGACCCACGCCGTATCCGAGTGGGAATGGGAGAACACGGCCGCCTTCACCCGACGCTCCGTCGAGCTGCTCGGCCTCGAGGCCTTGTTCACAGCCGGCCTGGACCCCTCCGCTCAAGCGCGATGGGGTGCCGAGATCTCCCGCCTCTTTGCCGGCCTGCCGGAAGTCGTACGGCTGAAGGTGTGGGATCGTCGGGCGGCGGTGCTGTGGTCGGACGAACCGCAACTGATCGGGCGGCGGTTCCTGGACAACCAGGAGTTACAGATCGCCCTCGAGGGAAAGGTTGCCGTCGAGGTCAAGAGCCTGCGGGGGACCGAGCATCTCTTCGAGCGCGGAAAGTTCCCGACGCTCGCCGAGATCTATGTCCCGATCTTCGCGAAGAACACCGGTGAGGTCATCGGCGTCGTCGAAGTCTACAAGCGGCCGGTTCGGCTCCTCACGACCATCAGCCGGGGACGGCTGGTGATCTGGGGTATTTCCCTGGCCGGAGCCCTGGCCCTGTACGCGGTGCTCCTGCCGTTGGTGCGGCAGGTCTACGGACGCGAGATCCAGGAGCAGACGCTCCTGGCCCAGGCCAAAAAGCTCGAGGCCGACGTCGCCGCCCGCACGCAGGACCTGGAGCGCCAGTCGGAGCAGCTGCTCCAGGCCCAGAAGATGGAGGCCGTCGGGCTGCTGGCGGGCGGAGTCGCCCATGACTTCAACAACCTATTGACCGTGATCCTTGGCCGCAGCGGACTCCTCGCCGAGCGCCTGGCACCCGAGGATCCGCTGCGCCGCCATGCCGAGCTGGTCCAGACCACCGCCGCCCGGGCGGCTGCGCTCACCCAACAGCTCCTGGCCTTCAGCCGCAAGCAGGTGCTTCAGCCCCAGGTCCTCGACCTGAACACGATCGTCTCCGGGGCCGGGAAGATGCTGCGCCGACTGATCGGAGAGGACATCCGGATCGTCACGGTTCTCGATCCGAGGCTGGCCCGGGTGAAGGCCGACCTCCCCCAGTTGGAGCAGGTCATCCTGAACCTGGCCGTCAACGCGCGGGACGCGATGCCGAACGGCGGCCGGCTCACCCTGGAGACTGCCAACGTGGAGCTGGACGAGTCGGCGGCGCGAGACAGGGGCCTCACCCCCGGGCCTCACGTGATGCTGGCCGTGACCGACACCGGGATCGGCATGGATGCCGAGACCCGGGCCCGGATCTTCGAGCCCTTCTTCACGACGAAGGAGGCTGGCAAGGGGACCGGACTCGGGCTGTCCACCGTCTACGGCATCGTCAGGCAGAGTGGCGGCAGCATCACCGTCGATAGCCAGCCGGCCCGGGGCGCCACGTTCCGGGTCTACCTGCCCCGGGTCGCGGAGGCGGGACCGGTCGGGGACCTGGCCACGGGCAGTCGCCGTCGGCGGGGATCGGAGACCGTGCTGCTGGTGGAAGACGAAGAGGAGGTGCGGGAACTGGCCCGTGAGATCCTCGAAAGCGAAGGCTATTCGGTGGTGCTCGCTGCCGATGGCCCGGAGGCGCTCGGAGTGGTGCAGCGGCATCGGGGCCGGATTCACCTCCTCCTGACGGACGTCGTGATGCCCGAGATGAGCGGCAGCGAGCTGGCCCGGCATCTCCAGCAGCGAGATCCTGACTTGAAAGTGCTCTACACGTCGGGCTACACCGACGACACGCTCGTGCGGCATGGCGTGTCCGAGGCCCGGGCCGCGTTGCTCCACAAACCGTTCACGGCGGAGAGCCTGGGGTGGAAGGTCCGCGAGGTGCTGGACGGGGGGTGACCGCGCGGCGAATCCGCGGCGGGTTCGGACGCATCTACACGGTGAGGGGGTGCTTCCCATGCGTATCACGGCCCGGCTCGTAGCCTGGTCGGTGGTCGCCCTGCTGGCGACCGCCTGTGCCTCGGTGCCGCGGGGCGATACCGTCCCCTCGGCGGCCAACACCCGCCTGGGTGGCCCGCCGATCGGGGACCCGGTCCTCGACACCAGCCCCCGGTCCTGGGGGATCGATCTCTTCAGCGGCTTCCCGACCCAGTACGGCCGCTAGTTCCTTCGGAGGGGTGGCGGACCACCCCTCCGAGGCCTCCCCGGGAAAAAAGAGGGGCGCGGGCAAAGCCCGCGCTCGGAGCGGACCACCCGCCCCCGGCGATTGGGCCACCGAGCCGCGTGCAGTCTTCCCGACAGGCTCCTAGCTCGAGTCACATGCGGAGGCCGGTGGTCGAGACCCCCTGGACGTAATACCGCTGGAGCAGGAAGTAGAGCAGCAGCACCGGCAGGCTGGCCGCCACCGATGCCGCCAGCAGCCGATCCCAGAACGTGACCAGCTCGGTGATGTACTTGTTGAGCGCCACCTGCACCACCGTGTACTCGGGTGACGACGTCGCCACCAGCGGCCAGAAGAAGGCGTCCCACTGCCGGATGAAGGTCAGCAGGCCGGCCGTCACCAGCGCCGGCTTGACCAGCGGGAGCGCGATCCGCCAGTAGAGGGCGAACCAGCCACAGCCGTCGATGCGAGCGGCGTCGATCAGCTCTTGCGGCAGTTCCTGGAAGAACTGGCGAAGCAGGAAGATCGAGAAGGCGTCGGCGATGGCCGGCACGATCAGCGCCCAGTAGGAATCGACCCACCCCAGGCCGCGGACCACGATGTAGAGCGGGATCACGATGATCTCCAGCGGCACCATGAACGTGACCAGGACGGCGACGAAGAGCGGGTCGCGGCCCGGGAAGCGGAAGCGGGCGAAGCCGAATCCGGCCAGGGAGTTGACGAACAGCCCGGCCACGGTGACCGCCAGCCCGACCAGGAAGCTGTTGGCCATGTAGCGACCGAACCGGTCCTCGCCGAAGATGTAGGCAAAGCCGGCCAGCGTCGGCCGCCGCGGCACGAAGGTCCACACCGACAGCGGCCGGACGTAGCGGAAGATCTCGGCGTTCTCACGGAAGGCGGCGCCCAGGGTCCACAAGAACGGCAGCACGCTGGCCAGCGCGATCGCCACCAGGGCCAGGTACAGCAGCCACCACCGCCACCGACGGCGGCCCATCAGTACTCGAAGCGGGCCCGCAGCAGCCGGAACTGCACGACCACCACCACCAGCATCACCGCCAGCAGCACGGTGGAGACGGCGCTCGCGTAGCCGAGCCGGAAGTACACGAAGGCGTTCCGGTAGATCTCGAACATGAGGACGGTGGTCGCGTCGGACGGCCCGCCCTGGGTCATGACGTAGACCGGCGCGAAGAGGAGGAAGTTGATCGTCGTGTCGGCGATCACCACGAAGAGGATGGTCCGCATGAGCAAGGGGAGCGTGACCCGCCGGAAGAACTGC
>DASYUM010000341.1:0-2249 GCA_036001225.1 Candidatus Methylomirabilota bacterium
GATGGCTCCAGGCCGCGAACATCGTCGGCTCGACCCTGGGGGCCGGCCTCACCGGGCTGCTGCTCCTGCGCGCCCTCGGCTCCGCGGGCACCCTGCGGCTGCTGGTCGCCCTCGCGGGCGTGTTCCTCCTCGTGTTCTGCCGCCTGCGGTGGCGGGAGGCCACGCCGCGGCGCGTAGCACTCGCGGCCGGGCTCCTCGTCGTCGGTCTCGCCCTGCTGGCCGCCCCCACGGCGCCCGCCCTCTGGGCCAGCCTCCACGGCACCATCCCCGACCGGATCCTGTTCGCCGAGGACGGCTCGGGGCTCTCGGTCTTGAAGGACGAAGAGACGGGCGGCGAGCGGCACACCGTCGTGTACGTGGACGGCCTCGGCCAGAGCCAGCTCCCCTACGGCGGATACCACACGTTCCTGGGCGCGCTGCCCGCCATGCTCCACCCGAGCCCGGAGTCGGTGGCGGTGATCGGCCTCGGCTCGGGGGACACGCTCTTCGGCATCTCCGGGCGCGCCGAGACCCGGCGGATCGTGTGTCTGGAGATCGTGGCGCCCCAGCTCCGCACCCTGGAGGTCCTCGCCCGCGAGCGCCGCTATCCCGGCCTCGGGGCGACCATCACGGACGGGCGGGTGGAGTACCGGTTCACCGACGGCCGCGCGTTCCTGATGCGGACCACGGAACGCTTCGACGTGATCGAAGCCGACGCCCTGCGGCCCGGGACCCCCTACGTCGGCAACCTGTACTCGCTCGAGTATTTCCAGCTCCTGCGGGAGCGCCTCAAGCCGGGGGGCTTCGGCGTGACCTGGTCCCCCACCGCGCGCGTCCGGAACACGTTCGTCAGGGCCTTCCCCCACGTGCTCGTGTTCGCCGATACCCTGGTCGGGAGCAACCAGCCGATCGTCTTCGACCGGGTCGCGCTCCAGGCGCGGCTCCAGGACCCCTGGACGATCGCCCACTACCTGGAGGGCGGCATCGATGTCGCGCAGCTCCTGGAGAGGGCGGTCCTCCGGGGGCCGGTCGTGATCGGCCCCGACCACGACCGGACCTCCCTGACCGACATCAACACCGACCTCTTCCCGAAGGACGAGTATCTGACCTCGCGGCGATTCCTCCCGGGGGAGCGTTAAGGCCGGTAGTCGGGGGCGCGGGCGGCCCCCGGCGCGAACGTCACCCTCCAGGCCTGCCCGTCCGCGAGCCGCTGGCGGTAGATCACCCAGTCTCCGGTGATGTTCGAGGCGAAGGCGAGCTCGGACCCGTCCGGCGAATACACGGGGTCGTAGTTCAGCGCCGGCCAGGACACGAGGGCCTTCTCGTCTCCGCTCTGGAGGTCGTGCTCGACCAGGCGGCTCGTGGGCCGCAGGTGACCCCGGCTCACGTAGACCACCTTCCGGCTGTCACGGCTGAAGCGTGGCTCACACCCTCCCGAGGTCAGCCCCGAGATACGCCGCTCCTCCCCCGTGGCCGCGTCGACCACGTAGATCTGGTGGCCCAGCCTCCAGTTCGACGAGAAGGTGATGAGCCTTCCGTCGGGGCTCCAGTGGGGGTTCCCCAGGATCGACTGGTCCCCGTGGCGGACGAGCCGGCGGGTGGTTCCCGTCCCGCGGTCCATCACGAAGAGGCACTCCGGGCCTTCGAGGTTCGAGAGGAAGGCGATCTGCCGGCCGTCCGGCGAGGGGTCGGACTGGAACTCGCGCGCGGCGTTCGTGCGCAGTCGCCGCGGTGAACCACCTTCCCCCGGGACCTCCCAGAGCTGCCAGCTGCCCGAGCGCTCGGAGCTGAAGACGACGGTGCGGCCGTCGGGGCTCCAGCGGCCCAGCATGTCCCCCGCCGCGTGGTCCGTGAGCCGGCGCTCCGGACCCCCTCCCGCCGGGATCACGTACAGATCGAGGTTGCCGGCCACCTCGCGCTCGTAGACGAGCTCCCAGGCCGAGGGCAGGCTGGCGTCGGATCCGGAAGCGGCCCCGGGCCGGCCGGCGAGGGCGGCCGGCGGCGCGGCGGACTCGGACGGCCGGGCACGGCACGCCGCGAAGGAAACAACCAGGCCGGCGGCGGCCAGCGGCGCGAGCGCCCGGGTCATGGAAGCCCTCTAGTCTTCCGCGGCTGACGAAGGAAGGACTCTGGCCGGGCATCCAGTATCCCCGAGTGCCCGGGCACGAGGTCGCCGGGATCATCGATGCCGTCGGGGCCGACGTCACGGGTTGGAACGTGGGCGACCGCCGGCTCCCCATGGCTTGCCGGAGATCCAGAAGTTCATGGTG
>DASYUM010000342.1:0-6971 GCA_036001225.1 Candidatus Methylomirabilota bacterium
ACGCGTGGGTGCTGACGGCGACGAGCACGGACCTGGTGGCGGCGATGCGGGAGCGGCGGTTTCGGGAGGATCTGTATCATCGGCTGGCGGTGGTGACGGTGTGGCTGCCGCCGCTGCGGGAGCGGGGGGAGGACATCCTGCAGCTGGGCGAGCGGTTCCTGGCCCGGGCCTGCGGGGACTACGACGTGGCAGCCAAGAGCCTGACGCCGGCGGCGCGGGCAGCGCTGCTGGCCTACCCGTGGCCGGGGAACGTGCGGGAGCTGATCAACGTGATGGAGCGGGTGGCGCTCCTGTCCGAGGAGCGCGACGTCACGGCGGAGGCCCTGGCGCTCCCGGCCGCGCGGCGTCCCGAGCGGCCGGCCGCCGCGGCCCCCGAGGTGGTCTCCCTCGACGACGCCATGGGAACCGTGGAGCGAGCGCACCTCCTGGAGGCGCTGCGCCAGACCAACTGGAACATCTCGCGGGCGGCGGCGCGACTGGGCATTCCGCGCAACACGCTGCGCTACCGCATCGAGAAGCACGGGCTGCGCCAAGAGGCGCCGGCGCCCCGCCGCCAGCCGGCGCCCCCGCCGGTAGTGGTGGTCTCGGCGCCGGCCGCCCCGCCGGCCCCGCCGGAGCCGGCGGCGGCCGGACCTGCCGTGCGGTGGGAGCGCCGACGCCTGGCCCTCCTGCGGGTCGTTCTCCTCTCGGCCGGCGACGAGCCCGACGCGCGCGATCCGAGCCGGGCGCTGGCGGTGCTGGTCGAGAAGGTGCAGAGCTTCGGCGGGCAGGTGGCCGAGCTGGGCGCGAGCGGCATCGTGGCCGCCTTCGGGCTGGAGCCGGTGGAGGACGCGCCCCGGCGAGCGGCTCACGCGGCGATGGCGATCCACAAGGCGGCCGAGCGCGACTGGGGCGGGCGCGCGACCGGGGTCCCGGTGAAGAGCGGGATCCACGCCGGCCAGTTCTCGGTTGGCCGGCTGGGGGAGACCGTCGAGATCGACCAGGACGCCAAGCACCCGGCGTGGGCGCTCCTCGACCGACTCGTGGACGGCGCCGAGCCGGGCGCGATCGTGGTGAGCGAGCCGGCGGCGCCGTTCCTGGAGCGGCGCTTCGAGCTGCTCCCCATCGTGGGAGCGGCCCCGGCGGGGCGAGCCTACCGACTCGGCCGGCCGGAGGGGACCGGCTTCGAGCGCCGGCCGGGCCGCTTCGTCGGGCGGCAGCGCGAGCTGGAATTGCTGCGGAGCCTGCTCGCGACGGCCACCCGGGGACGGGGCCAGGTGGTCGGGATCGTGGGCGAGGCGGGGATCGGAAAATCCCGCCTGCTGTTCGAGTTCCGTCAGAGCCTCGGCAGTCAGCCGATCACGTATCGCGAGGGGCACTGCGTCTCCTACGGCAATACCATCGCCTATCTCCCCATGCTGGATCTCCTGCGGGGCAACTGCGGGATCACGGAGTTGGACAGCCCGGAGACGATCCGCGCGAAGGTCCGGGTCGCGCTCAAGGAGGTGGGGATGGACCCCGAAGAAGGGGCGCCCTATCTCCTGCACCTGCTCGGCGTGAAGGACGGCACCAGCGGCCTCGCCGGGTTCAGCCCGGAGGTGATCAACGCCCGCACCTTCGAGACCCTCCGGCAGATGAGCCTGCACGGAAGCCGCCGCCGCCCGATCGTCCTCGCCGTCGAGGATCTTCACTGGATCGACAAGACCTCGGAGGAGTATCTGGCCTCCCTGGTCGAGAGCTTCGCCGGCGTCCCCATTCTGTTCATCGCGACCTACCGCCCCGGCTACCGACCAGCCTGGATGGAGAAGTCCTACGTCACCCAGATCGCGCTGCCCCCGCTGTCGCCCCAGGAAAGTCTCGCCGTGATCCAGTCGCTCCCGAGCGGCGAGGTTCCCGATCACCTCGCGCAGCTCATCCTGGCCAAGGCGCAAGGCAACCCGTTCTTCCTCGAGGAGCTGACGCGGACGGTCGGGGCCCGGGGCGGGACCGACACCGTGGTGGGGGTGCCCGACACCATCCACGAGGTGCTGCTCGCGCGCATCGAGCGGCTGCCCGTCCTGCCCCGGCAGCTCTTGCAGACGGCCTCCGTCCTCGGCCGGGAGGTCTCGCTCGGGCTCCTGGCCGCCATCTGGGAGGGCTCCGGGGACCCGCGGCGACATCTGCGGGAGCTGGTCCTCTCGGAGTTCCTGTACGAGCAATCCGGATTGGAGGAGCCCCTCTACGTCTTCAAGCACCCGCTGATCCAGGAGGTGGTGTACGACACCCTGGCGGAAGAGCGGCGGCGCCGGTGGCACACGACGGCCGGCCGCGCCCTGGAGACCCTGTACGCGGGCCGCACCGACGAGGTCGTGGAGATCCTCGCCTTCCACTTCGGGCAGACGCCGGAAGCCGAGAAGGCAGTCGATTACGCCATCCGGGCGGCCGAGAAGGCCCAGCGCCGCTGGGCCAACGCCGAGGCCCTCGCCCATTTCGAAAGTGCCCTCACCCGGCTCGCCACGATGGCGGACACCGAGGCCAATCGCGGGCGCCGCATCGACGCCGTCATCAAGCAAGCCGAGGTCAAGTTCGCCCTCGGTCAGCACGCCGAGCATATCCAGGCGCTCGAGCGTATCCGCAACCTGGTGGAGGAGTCGGCCGACCTCCAATTACGAGCGGCCTGGCACTACTGGATGGGCTTTCTCCACGCCTTCACAGGGGAGAGACCCGACGTCGCCATTGCGTACTGCCGAGAGGCGGTTGCCATCGCGGAAGCGCACGGCTTCGACAGGATCCTCGCATTGGCCGAGGGCTGTCTGGCTCAGGCCCATTTCGTGGCTGGTGATCTGCGGCGGGCGGTGACCCTGGGGGAGCGAGCGCTCGCGAGCTTCAACTCGCGGGGTGACGTGTGGTGGGCGTGCCGCACACTGTGGCTGCTCAGCTTCACCGCCAACGCCTTGGGGGAGTGGGAGCGGAGCCTCGGGTACTGCCGCCGGGCCCTGGAGCATGGTCAGGCCATGAACGACCTTAGGTTGAAGGTGGTCGGATGGTACCGGACGGGCTCGACGCACATCCAGCGAGGCGACCTCGATTCCGGGCTCCGCGCTTGCGGGGAAGCCCTGGCCCTGGGACCGATTCCCCTGGACGCCGCGATGATCAAAGCCATGCATGGCTACGGGCTGGTGAAGGCCGGGAAGGCGGCGACCGGGACGGCCGAACTGGCCGACGCGCTGGCCTGGTTCGAGAGCTCGCATCTGCGTTACACTCGCTCGGTGGTCGCCCTGTGGCTCGCGGAAGGGTGGCTGCGTCAGGGCAACCAGGCCCGGGCGCACGCGATCCTCGGGGAAGTTCATGCTACCAGCTCCGAGTTCGGCTACCGGTTCGTGGAGGGCGTGGCCGCTCGGCTCTTGGGCGAGTGCGTGGCGCCCACGGATCCGGCGGCCGGGGCCCGCTACCTGGAGGACGCGGTGCGGGCGCTCGACGCTGTCGGGGCGAGGAACGAGGTCGCCAAGGCGCTGGTCGCCCAGGCGGAGCTGAAGGGTGCCGCCGGAGATCCGGAAGGGGCGAAGGCACTGCTTGAACGGGCCCTCGCGCTCTTCGAGGCACTGGGGACGCTGGGCGAACCCAGGCGGTGCGGGACGCCCTCAACGCCCTTGTGAAGGCCCCGCCAGCGTGACATAGTACGGGCCGCGGGCGGACCCGGTGCGCCCGCTTCCGTCGCTCGCCGGATCGCGGGAGGACGCGATGACGGAGGGGCTGCCGCTCGACTGGATTCAGGGCAACATCACCCCCGGCTTCGGCACGGACTACCAGGCCTTCCTCCTCGTGCGCTTCGGGACCCGCCGGGCGGCGCGGCGCTGGCTCGACGGGCTCCGGTCCGACGTGACGTCGGCCGCCGAGGTCACGAGGTTCCGGGAGGCGCAGCGGCGCCGGCGCGGGGAGGACTTCCGCGCGCCGCGGGCGACCTTCGTCAACGTGGCATTCTCCTGGGCTGGGCTGGCCCGCCTGGGCGCCCCCGACCGTGAGCGCTTCCCGGCCGAGTTCAGGGCCGGGATGTACGCGCGGGCGACGGCGACCGGCGACGATCCTGCGGCGATGACCGGCTGGGAGGTGGGAGGCAGCGCGCGAACGGAGGCGCATGCGCTCCTGCTCGTCACGGCCACGACGGCCGCCGACCGGCGCCGCGCGGTGAGGCGCCAGCAGGCGCGGCTCGCCGCACACGGCATCCGCGAGCTGGCGAGGTACGACGGCGCGCGGCTCACCGGCGGCCTCCGCGGTCGCGAACACTTCGGATTCCGCGACAGCATCTCGCAGCCGAGGTTCGATCTCGGGGGGCCGACCGATCCGTACGGCCGGCCGGACGACCTGATCGCCACCGGCGAGTTCGTGCTGGGCTACCCGGATGAACGGGGGGAATCGTTGGTGGCCGGACCCCCATGGGCTCGAGACGGCAGCTACGCCGTCTTCCGCCGACTCCAACAGCACGTTGCTGCCTTCCGCCAGGCCGCCCGCCGCCGATCTGCCCAGGTCGGTCTCAGCCCAGCCCAGTTCGCGGCCAAGCTGTTCGGGCGATGGCCGAGCGGGGCCAAGCTGGGCGACCGGATGGAGTCGGCGGACCCGGGATGGGACGAGAGTGACGAGACGGCGCGCTGGCGAGGCACCGAGTTCGCGGCCGATCCGGACGGAGAGCGCGTCCCGAGGTTCGCCCACGTCCGCAAGGCGCACCCCCTGGATCTGCCGGATGACGCCGTGCGGCGCCATCGATTACTCCGCCGCGGCATCCCCTACGGACCGCGGCTGCCGGCGCGGGCCCTGAAGGAGGACGGCCAGGACCGAGGGTTGCTGTTCCTCGCCTATCAGGCCAGCCTGGCCCATCAGTTCGAGCACGTCCAGCGGCGATGGATCGACAACGCCAGCTTTCCCTGCTCCGGCGACGGCCCCGATGCGATGGCCGGAGGCGGGACCGGGGAGCGGACGGTGACGTTCCGCGTTAACGGAAGGTGCATACCGGTCTCGCTTCAATCGTTCGTGTCGGTCAGAGGCGGCGGTTATTTCTTCGTGCCCTCGATCCGGGCCCTGGCCTACTTGGCTGATCTCCGAGGAAAGTGGGAGGAGGACCACGACATGGCAAAGAAGGCGGCGCCGGCGAAGCCCAAGGCGAAGGCGAAGTACTCGGATTTCGAAGAGTACGTCCGCAAGGAGAACGTTTACGGCCCTGACTACAAGCTGCCGGATGACCTCGATGCCGACAGCAGGATCGAGGGCAAGACCAACGTGTGGTACTTCGAAGGGCGACCGCGGCGGGTGGCCAAGTCGATCCGGATCCCTTACACGTACAAGACCGCCAACGGCCAGCCGGTCACGGAACACCTTTTGATCGGCTACGAAGGCGGACCCGGACTGTAAGACCGCTCGGGGCCGACCGACTGCGTCAAGGGCAGGAGAGACCCAGCGGGGGTGGGTGCCAAGCCGGAGGCCTGCGCCGGCGCCCGGCCCTGACATCGATAGCGCGTGCCCTTGACCCTCGGGGCCGCCGCGGACTACGATCGCCCCAATCAAGGTTTTCCGGCCGGTGGGGTCACCCTATCCCGCCGGCCCCGTTCGCGAACCCTCGCTCGCGGAGGCTCCGACATGGACGAGCGCGAACTACGAGAGTGGATTCAGCGGGTCAAGGACGGCGCGATCAGCCGCCGCCAGTTCACGCGCCTGATGCTCGGCCTGGGGCTGACCGCGCCCATGGTCGGCCAGATGCTGGCCCACCAGGGCGTGGCCACTGCCCAGACCCGGCCGACCTTCACGCCGACCCGCCGGGGCGGCGGCGGGCAGCTCCGCGTGCTGTGGTGGCAGGCGCCCACCCTGCTCAACCCGCACTTCGCCAACGGCACCAAGGACCAGGACGGCTCGCGGGTCTTTTACGAGCCCCTGGCATCGTTCGACCCCGACGGAAACCTGGTCCCCAACCTGGCCGCCGAGATTCCGAGCCTCCAGAACGGTCAGGTAGCCAAGGATGGCCTGTCGGTGACCTGGCGGCTGAAGAGGGGCGTGACGTGGCACGACGGCCGGCCGTTCACCGCCGACGACGTCGTCTTCAACTGGGAATACGCGGTCGACCCGGCGACCGCGGCCTGGACCATCGGGTTCTATCGGGACATCGCCCGTATCGACAAGCTCGACAGCCACACCGTCAAGATCGTGTTCAAGAACCCGACCCCATTCTGGCCGATCGCCTTCTGCGGGCCCGGCGGGCAGATCGTCCCCAAGCACCTGTTCGAGCCATTCAAGGGCGCCAAGTCGCGCGAGGCCCCGGCCAACCTCAAGCCGGTCGGCACCGGCCCCTACCGCTACGTGGAGTTCAAGCCGGGTGACATGATTCGGGCCGAGCTGAACCCGAACTACCACGTCCCCAACTGGCCGTTCTTCGACCAGCTCGAGCTGAAGGGGGGTGGGGACGCGGTCTCGGCCGCGCGCGCCGTCATCCAGACCGGCGAGTACGACTTCGCCTGGAACATGCAGGTCGAGGACGACATCCTCCGGCGGATGGAGCAGGGCGGGCGAGGCAAGGTCGACATCGCGGTCGCCGGGAACATCGAGCACATCCAGTGTAACCAGACGGACCCGTGGAAAGAGGTCGATGGGGAGCGCTCGAGCGTCAAGGCGCCCCATCCCTTCCTGACCGATCCCGCGGTCCGGTCCGCGCTGAACCTCCTCGTGGACCGGTCATCCATCCAGGAGCAGATTTACGGGCGACTGGGGCAGACCAGCGCCAACTTCCTGAACGCTCCGTCGCGGTTCCAGTCGAAGAACAACCGGTGGGAATTCAACGTCGAGAAGGCCAACAAGATCCTCGACGAGGCCGGCTGGAAGCGGGGGCCGGACGGGATCCGCACCAAGGACGGCAAGCGCCTGAAGATGGTCTTCCAGACCTCCATCAACGCGCCGCGCCAGAAAACCCAGGCCATCGTCAAGCAGGCCGCCGCCAAGGCCGGGGTGGAGATCGAGCTGAAATCGGTCGTCGC
>DASYUM010000343.1:0-4878 GCA_036001225.1 Candidatus Methylomirabilota bacterium
CGAAAAAGGCGGCGTGCCCGAAGGAGAACTGGCCGGCGTACCCACCCAGGATGTTCCAGGCGGCGCCCAGGTACGCGTAGAAGAGGATGAGGACGAGGATGTGGACGACATAGGGCGACGCGAACGGGGGCAGGCCCACCGCCAGCCCGGCGGCCACGGCCCAGGCCAGCCTCGGCATCAGAGGCGGCGGCCGACGAGCCCGGTGGGACGGAAGAAGAGGACGAGGACGAAGAGGACGAAGATGGGCAGCTGCTTGAGGGACCCGGGGAGCAGCGCCGCCCCCACCGATTCGGCGAGGCCGACCAGGACACCGCCCACCAGCGCGCCGACGAAGCTTCCCATGCCGCCGAGGACGACGATGACGAAGGCCAGGATGTTGAACACGTCGCCCACGTCGGGGGCGACGTAGAGGAACGGCGTGACCAGGCTTCCCGCGATGGCCACCACTCCGGAGCCGAGCCCGAACGCGATCGCGTAGAGCCGGCGGATGTCGATCCCCATGAGCAGCGCGCCCTCCCGCTCCTCGGCGGCGGCCCGGATGGCCTTGCCGGTGTCGGTGTGCTTGAGGAACAGCCAGAGGCCGACGGCGAGGGCGACCGCGCCCGCGAAGGCGATCAGGCGGGGGAGGTTGACCACCGCGTCGCCGAGCCGGAGCGCCCGCGATGCGTAGGGGAGCTGGAGGCTCCGGTAGTCGGGGCTGAACAGCGCCAGCGCCGCGTTCTCCAGGAACAGGGCGAGGCCGAGGGTGAGGAGGAGCTGGTTCGACTCGGGCGCCGCGATGTTCGGCTCGATCACGGCGCGTTCCAGCGCCATGCCGACGACGAAGAAGGCAGGGCCGACCAGCAGCACCGACAGGTACGGATCGATGCCGGCCAGGGAGTAGAGGAAGAAGGTCGCGTACATCCCGAGCATCATGAGGGTACCGTGGGCGAAGTTGATGATGCGGAGGACCCCGAAGATCAGGGTGAGACCGAGGGCGACCAGCGCGTAGACGCCGCCCATCAGCACTCCGGAGACGCACGCCTGCCACAGCAGGGCTTTCATACTCGGAGGGGGGCTCCGCCCCCCTTCCGACGGCCCTCGCGGCAAAGCCGCGCCGTTCGCCCTTCGGCGAACGGATCGGGCCTGCCTCCCCCCGGGACGTAAGCCAGCGCTCTCCCCCCTACGAACGCGACCAGCGGGGGACGGGGAAGACCGCCTTGGCCTCGGCGAACTGGGCGGGTCCGACGACCACGGTCTTCCCGCCCTGGTTCTGCAGCAGCACGGGTTGGGCGTTGACGTTCTCCCCGGTCTTGTCGAACTGGATGGGTCCCTGGGGCAGGATGTGGTCGCCGAGATTCGTCTTGACCAGGGCTTCCCGGACCTTCGCCCGGTCGGCGCTGCCCGCTCGCTCCAGCGCGTCGCGAAGCACCATCACGGCGCTGTACGACTGGACCGAATGCGACGACATCGGGGCCCCGAACCGCTTCTGGTAGGCCTCCATGACCCGGCGGGCGCGCTCGCTCCGCGGGTTGTGCCAGTAGTTGCCGTCCACGATGAGGTCGGCCAGCTGGGGCTGGTCGGCCAGGAACTTCGGGTTGGAGAAGCCGCCGTTGGCGATCCCGACCACCGCCCGCGTTTCCAGCCGGTGCTCGGTCGCCGTGCGGGCGATCAGGATCGCATCGCCGAAGTAGCCGCTCACCACGACCAGGTCCGGCTTGGCCGCCTTGATCTTGGTGATCTCGGTCGTCACGTCCGGCGTCCGGAAGTTGTAACCGACCTTGAGCACCAGCTCCATGCCCAGGGCCCTCGCGTGACGCTCGACGTGACCCGCGATCGAGGTGCCGAACAGCCCGTCCTCGTGCAGCATGGCGATCGTCTTCACCGGCGTGCCGGTGGCCTTGGCCAGGTCGGCGAGGTGGTCGAGGCTCCGCACCGTCATCGCCCGGGCATTCGGCTGGACCCGGAAGGTGTACTCGAACCCGCGCTCGGTCACGTTGTCGGCCACTGCCACCGTGATCACGAACGGGGTCCGCTCCTTCTCGGCGAGCTGGGAGACGGCGTAGGCCACCGGGCTCTGGTAGGGGCCGAGGAGCGCCACCGCGCCGTCGTGAATCAGGCGCTCGGCCTCGGCCATCCCCACCTCGACCTTCCCCTGGGTGTCGCCGCCGAGGAGCGTGAGCCGGGCGCCGCCGAGCGACCTGATGCCCCCGGCCGCGTTGATCTCCTCCACGGCCAGGGTCAGGCCGTTGGTCACCAGGCCGCCGTCGAAGGCGAGGAAGCCGGACAGCGGGTGGATGTGGCCGATCTTGACCTCCCGCCCCTGCCCCCGCAGGAGAGCCGGAAAGCCGAGGGCGGCGGCGCCGGCCAGCGTCCCGGTGAGGAGGGTGCGGCGAGCGATCGCAGCGTGGTTGTCCATGGCTCAGCTCCTCTGGTTACGGCTCTGATCACGTGAGCGCGGCGCGCGCGCGTTGCCCTACCCCGGTCCCACCGCCTTGACCGCCGCCTCCGCCCGCGCCGTGTCCACGACCGCCTCGTAGGGATGCCTCCGTTTCACGAAGCCGCGGAGGAGCAGCACTTCCTGAAGCGCGTCGAAGCCCTGGCGCCGGAGCACCGGATCGGTCGCCCACGTTTTCCCGGCGAGGTAGCGTCGGATGGCCGCGGCCAGCAACGCCGGCTCTTCCCCCGGAAACGCGGGGGCCACCTGCTCGGCGACGGACTCCGGCGGATGGCGCCGGAGCCAGAGCTGGGCGCGGTAGAGCGCCCGCAGCGCCGCCTCCAGCGCGTCGGCCCGCTCGGTGAGGAAGCGCGGCGTGACGAGATAGGCGCTGAACGCCAGGCGGCCGAGGGCGGGCCCCAGGGCGGCGGCGAGGTGGGCACGACCCCCGGCCAGCAACCGCTCGGTGACCGGCTGACCCTGGAGCAGATACTCGGCCCGGCCGGCCAGGAAGTGGGCGACCGCCTGCTCGGTAGGCAGGTCGTCGACCAGCTCCACGGCGCTCGGTGCGATGCCGTGGCGCTCGAGGAGGTATTCGAGGCAGAGTCGGGGCGTCGGCGCCTCGGCGAAGACGAGCACCCGCCGCCCCGCCAGGTCGCGCCAGGCGAAGTCGTGGGCCGGCGCCCGCGCGAGGAGGAAGAAGCCGGCCCGGCTGTTGATCTCGGCGACGCAGGTGAGCCGCCCCTCACCTCGATCCAAGGCGCCCAGGGCCCGGATCGGCCCCGACAGCCCGATGTCGGCCTCACCGGCGAGGAGGGCGCGGCTGACGCCGGTGGGCGCGATGGCCGGCGCCGGCTCGGCCTCGACGCCTTCGCGGGCGAACAGCCCGAGCACCTGCGCGAGGTAGTGGGGCGTGTAGAACACCGTCTGGAACGGGACGACGAAGCGGATCCGCTCCATCAGGGGCCTCGCGCCCCGGGTCGGCGGCGCGTCAGCGCGCCGCGGCCTCGAAGGGGAGCGGATCGCGGCCGGCGAAGGGATTGCGATCGTTCGGCCAGGCCGCCGGTGGGCGCTCGTACGTGAACTCGAGCATGTTCCCGTCGGGATCTTCGAAGTACACGGAGAGGTTGGCGCCGTGGTCCATGGTGCCGTGGACCTTCACGCCGTTCGCGAGCAGCGTTCGGTACAACGGCTCCAGGTCTTCCGGGCGCTCCACCTGCCAGGCCACGTGAAAGAGACCCACCTGCTTCGGCTCCGGTCGGGCGGCGTCGGGGCCGACCTGCCAGACCGCCAGGTCGTGGGAATCCTCGTTGCCAGGGACACTGAAGAAAACCATGCGGCCGGGCAGACGGCCGGTCACCCGCAGGCCGACCACCTTCGTGTAGAAGGCCTCCGAGCGATCGAGGTCCTGGACCTTCAGGACCACGTGGCTCAGCTTCTTGAGCGGCATCGCATCCTCCTGGCGGCGGCAGTCGGCGGATGCCCGCAGTGTAGCACGCGAGCCGGGACCGCGACCGACGCCGCGATGGGAATCGGCCCGGTGGTCAGCCGGCGAGCAGGCGACGATACAGCGCCAGGTGCGCCTCGATCTCGCGCTCGGGCGGGTAGAGGCGCGCGACCTTGGCCCGGGCGGCGGCGCCGAGCCGTGCGCGCAGGGCCGGGTCGCGCACCAGGCGCTCGGCCTGGCGCTCGAAGCTCTCGGCGTCGCCGAACAGCAACCCGTCGGCGCCGTCCTCGATCACCGAGCGGTTGCCCTCGATGTCGGAGGCGAGCACCACCCGCCCCCGGGCCATGGCCTCCAGCACCGAGTTCGCCATGCCGCCCTCGGAGAGCGACGAGTTGATCACGACCTCGATCTGGTCGAGGAGCGAGGCCATCTGGCCGTGGGGCACTTCGCCGAGATATCCTGCCCAGGTCAACCCGGTGAGCGCGTCGAGCAGGCGCGCCCCTTCGTCCGGCTCGATGATGGGGCCCACGACCAGGAGGCGCAGGGGATGGCGCGCCGCCAGCCGCCCGAGCGGGCCCAGCGGGAAGAGGACGTTCTTCACGCGGCGAATTCCGGCCGGCAGGAGCAAGCGGACCTCGCCGGGGCGGCGGGCTACCCGCCCCTCGAGTGGATAGGACTCGTCGCCCAGCGTCACGCTCTGGGGGATGACCTCGACGCGCGGCGCTGTCTCCGGCACCTCCCCGACCAGCTTGACCCGGAGGCTGTCGTGGAAGGCGACCATCGCCTGCGCGGCCCGGACCACGGCGATCGTGGCGGCCCGGCGTTCGGCGTGGAAGAGGTCGATGTTGACGTCGGTCCCGGTCAGCGAGATCACCAGGGGAAGGCCCCGGGCCCCGGCGAAGCGGGCGGCGACCGGCGCGCCGCGGAAGGCATGGAACGCGTGCACGACGGCGGGACCGAAGGCGTCCAGCCGGCGCTCGACCTCCGCTGGCGGCGTCCGGGACAGGTCCACGAC
>DASYUM010000344.1:0-15942 GCA_036001225.1 Candidatus Methylomirabilota bacterium
GCGGCGTCGAAGGCGCGGACGTTCACGGGCTTCGGCTTCCGCCCGGCGACCATGTAGAGGAAGTTGGCCGCGTGGGAGAGCTCCGGCCGTGGCGGCACCGGGCGCTTCCCCTGGCGGATGCGGTGGAAGGCGGCGGTGAGAGTCGCCATCTGGGCGACCAGCCGGATCGACTTCCGCCGGTTGGCCTCGGCCGAGTTGTCCTCGGCGTCGGGATCGAGCGCGCCCAGCAGCGCGATCGTGCTCTGGAGCGCGCGCATTGGGTGCGTCTCACGGGGCAGGAGCTTCAGCGCCTTCCCGAGGAGCGGCGGCAACGGCCGCGCGTCGGCCAGCTCCTTGCGGAAGCCCTCCAGCTCCGTTGCCCGGGGCAGCTCGCCGTGCCAGAGGAGCCAGACCACCTCCTCGAAGCCGGCGTGACGGGCCAGGTCTTCGATGTCGTAACCCCGATAGGCGAGTCGGCCCTGGGCGCCATCGAGATGACAGAGCTCGGTCGTGGCGGCGACGATCCCCTCCAGTCCCTTGACCAGTCCGGGCTCGCTCGCCATGGGCCACTCCTGGATGAGATTTTCGGCGGGGTCAGACGGGGGAGAGACGGCACCGGACCTCGGCCGATGCCACTGTGATAACAAGCCGGGAGGGCCCGGTCAAGCGTGCCCGGCCGGGCCTCGGTGAGGACGCGGAGCCGGGAAGCGGCCGGGCTGGCCCTCAGGCGCCGACGATGACGTCGACCACCTTCTGCAGGTGGTTGAGGTCGATCGGCTTGTTGATCATGGTGAACGGGCCGATCTCGAGCGCCTTCGTCATCAGGTCGGTGTCAGGATAGCCGGTGACGATGACCACCGGCAGCTCGGGCCGGAGCACGTGGAGCTGACGGAAGGTCTCCACCCCGTTCATCCCCGGCATGATGAGGTCGAGGAGCACCAGGTCGACATCGGTCTGCTTGGCGATCTCGAGCGCCTCCTCGCCGCTGCCAGCGGTGAGGATCTGTCGCTGCCCGGTCTGGAGCGCCGACACGATGAACTGTCGGGTCACGTCCTCGTCGTCCACGACCAGGACGGTGACCCGCACGGTCGCGGCGTGCTGCCGGAACCAGTCGTCCAGGATCGACTTGTGAAAGCGCCACTGCCGGCCGACCTTGTGGCCGGGCAGCTCACGGCGCTCCGCCAGGCGGTAGACCGTGGACACGGGCAGCTTGAGGTAGGCGGCGACGTCCCGAATCGTGAGGACCTCGTGGGCGGTGCCGCTCCGGCGCTCAGCCATGCTCGATCCTTCTCCGTGATCCTCGACGCGGGAGGCCTGTGGCGCCTTCGCGTCTCTCAGTCTTGTTGGGGTTAATTCGGCATAGGCCGACATAGTTTCATCGGGTCCTCGAGGTGTCAAGGGAAAAGGATTCGGTCCCCCCTTGAGCCGGGACGCCTCTGGCGCCGGGTTGCCCGCTGCCCATCTGGCCTTGGTCCGCATCGCGCCCTCCCTCGCCGACCTCTGATGGTTCGTCGGCTCCACGGCCGGTCGCGCGCAATGGTGCAACGGGAGTACCAAGCACTGCCGGGAACCGTAAGTAGCGGCAAGAAGGCCTTTTCACTTTCGCCGACCTCGCGCCGGGGGCCACAGAATGGTTGATTCCTTGCCACTCTTCGCGGCCAATCGCCTTTGTTTTGGCCAGTTCCGCGAGCCGGCCCGGCGGCCGATCCGCTTCCGGGCCAATTTTCGCTGTTGCGAGGCTGGCTTGACACCTCGTGACCCGCTGGGGTAGGGTGGGGGTGACCCGCGATGCAGATCCAACTCCACGTCGACCGGATCGTGGACTGCCTCGGTCTGTTTTGTCCTATGCCGATCGTAAAAACCCGGGAGGCGATCCGGTCTATGGCCGTCGGTGAGGTGCTGGAGATGCTCTCGGACGACCCTGCCAGCGAAGCCGACATGAAGAGCTGGACCCGGCGGACCGGAAACGAGCTCGTTGCGGCTACGAAGGACGGCTCAATCTACCGCTTCCTGGTCCGAAAGACCCGATAGGCCGGGGCCGCCCAGCTCCGGACGCCGGATCTACCTGGACTACGGGGGGTTTGCCCCCGTGGATCCCCGGGTGCTCGCCGTGATGACTCCATTCCTGGAAGGCTGGGTCGGCAACCCCTCCGCGCTGCATGCGCTCGGCCAGGAGGCCCGCGAATCCCTTTCGGCCGCCCGGGCCAAGATCGGCCGGCTGGTCGGCGGCCGGGCCGAGGGCGTCGTGTTCACCAGCGGCGCGACCGAGGCCAACAACCTCGCCATCAAAGGCACCGCCCTCCGGGGGGGCGGGCGTCACCTGGTCACGACGGCCATCGAGCACCCGTCGGTGCTCACGCCGTGCCGCGATCTCATGAAGGCGGGGTTCGACGTGACCTTTCTGCCCGTGGATGCCGAAGGCCGCGTCACGCCGGCCCAGGTCCGGGCGGCGCTCCGGACCGATACCTGCCTGGTCACCATCGGGGCGGCCAACGCCGAGATCGGCACGCTTCAACCCTGGCGTGCGGTCGCCGCGGTCACTCGAGCGGCGAGGGTGCCGCTTCACGTGGACGGGGTGGGCGCGGTGGGGCGGGTTCCCCTCGCGGTCGAGACCGACGGGATCGACCTCCTCACCGTGGCCGCCAATGATCTCTACGGACCGCCCGGGGTCGGCGCCCTGTGGGTGCGGCCGGGCCTGCGGCTGATCCCCCAGCTTCTGGGTGGCGGGCAGGAGGATGGGCTGCGTTCGGGGACCGAGAACCTGGCGGGTGTCGTGGGACTCGGGGTCTCGGCCGAGCTGGTTCTGCGTGACGGCGCCGCCGAGACGGCACGTCTGAGCGCGCTGCGCGACCAGCTCATCGACGGCCTGGCCGCCTCGTGCCCTCCGGCCCGGCTGACGGGACCGCGGCGGGACCGCCTTCCCCACCACGTCAGCGTGGCGGTGGCCGGCGTGAAGGGGGAGAGCCTGATCCTGGCCCTCGACCTGGTCGGGATCTCGGCCTCGAGCGGCTCGGCCTGCGCGACGCGCACGGGCGAGCCGTCCCACGTGCTGAGCGCGCTCGGGCTCGAGCGCCGCGAGGCGGCCGGCTCGCTCTGCGTCACGCTCGGCCGCTGGACCCGGGCCGAGGATGCCCAGGCGCTCCTGACCGAGCTGCCCTCGATCGTGGAGCGCTTGCGCGCCATTTCCCCCCTCGGGTAACCTCCCGCCGATGCGGCTGGTCCTCTTCGACATCGACGGCACGCTTCTGTCGGCGAGCGGCGCCGGCCGCCGGGCCATGCACCGCGCGCTGCTGGAGGTCTACGGGACGGCGGGGCCGATCGATAGCTACGACTTCCACGGCAAGACCGATCCCGGGATCGTGCGCGACCTCATGAGGGCCGCCGGCCTGCCGCCGGCTGCCGTCGCCGGCGGCGAGCCCGGCTTCTACGCGCGCTATCTCGAGCACCTGGAGCGGGAGATCGGCGACGGGCAGGGCGTCAGGCTCTATTCGGGCGTCGCGCCTCTCGTGGAGGCGCTCGCCGCCACCGAGCGCTGCCTGGTCGGGTTGCTCACCGGCAACATCGAAGGTGGCGCCCGGCTGAAGCTCCGGAGCACGGGGCTCTGGCCACGCTTCCGCGTGGGGGCGTACGGCTCTGACGACGCCGACCGGACGCGACTGCCGGCCGTGGCCGCCGGGCGGGCCGAGGCGCTCGTCCGGCGCGCCTTCCGGGGGGCCGACCTGGTCATCGTAGGGGACACGCCGCTCGACGTCGGTTGCGGCCGGGCGTTCGGCGCGGCCTGCGTGGCGGTCGCCACCGGACGTCATACCGTGGCCGATCTCGCGGCCTGCGGCCCCGACCACGTCTTCGCCGACCTGAGCGACACCGACCGGGTCCTGACGGCCATTCTCGACGGCGCCGCCGGCGAGTAGAGCGCCCTGGTGGAGCGGATCATCGTCGTCTGGCTCCACGTCCTGGCGGCGGCGGTCTGGGTCGGCGGGCTCCTCTACACGAGCCACCTCGTGGTCCCCGCGCTCGTTCGGGGCGAGCGGGCCTACCTGGGCCTCCTGGGCCGAGCCCGCCTGGCGGCCTGGGCCGCCCTCGGCCTCCTGGTCATGACCGGGCTCGACAACCTCCGCCATGTCCGGCTGGACAGCCCCTGGCTCATCGCCAAGGTCCTGCTCGTCATGGTGCTGTTCGCGCTGGCGGCCCACCGTGACTTCGCGCTGGTGCCGCGCGCAACCCGGGAGATCGCCGAGGGCGTCGCGCCCCCCCTAGCCCTGAGCGGCGTGCGCTGGCTCGATCGTCTCCTGATCATCCTCGCCGCCGTCGTCCTCTTCCTCGGCGTCGGCATCGCGCGCGGGCGCTGACGTCGGACGCAGTCGGCCATGGCCGCGCGCTCCTCCATCACCCTCGCCCGCAATGGTGTGGTGTCCTCCGCCCATCCGATCGGCTCGCTGGTCGGCGTCCATGTCCTCGAGCCGCACAAGCGGACGCGAACGACGCTCAGCCCGGCGATCGTGCTCCGGGACGGCCGGCCCTATCTGGCCGTCGGCTGCGTGGGCGGCCAGCAGCAGACGCCGGGTCTCCAACAGGTGCTCGCGCACCATCTCGACGGCGGTCTCGCCGTCGCGGACGCCATCGCCGCGCCCCGGTGGGCGCTCGACGAGGCCGGGGGGCTCCACGTCGAGCCGGGCCTGGCGGCGGCCGTGGCCGGCCTGGCGGCGCGCGGTCACCGGCCCGTGGTCGGCGGCGCTTACTTCGGCGCCGGCCAGGCGGTCTGGCTCGACCCCGCCACCGGCACGCTCGCCGGCGCCAGCGACCCGCGCCACGACGGCGCCGCGGTGGGCTACTGATGGCGCCGCAGACTCTGGTGCTCGGCGGTGGCATCGGTGGCCTCTCGCTGGCCCGCGAGCTGGCCCGGCGCGGCCTGCCGGTCACGGTGCTCGAGCGCGCACCCAAGCTCGTCCCCCTGGGGGCCGGCATCATCATGAACCCCAACGCGATGCGCGTGCTGGAGCAGAACGGTCTGGCCGACCTCCTGCGCGCCCGCGGCTGGCCGTACCTCTTGCGCGAGACCTGCGATGCCCGAGGCCGCCGGCTGGCCCGGCGGGACTACCGTCCCCTCTACGCGGCCGGAAAGATCGCGGTGGGGGCCCTCGTCCACCGCGCCCACCTCCATCACGCCCTCCACGACGGGCTGCCTCCCGCCACCGTCCGGTTCGGCGTCCGGGTGGCCGCCATCGACGTCGACACCGAGCGGGTTCGAGTCCGCAGCGATACGGGGGAGACCTTCGACGGGGATCTCCTGGTCGGCGCCGACGGGATCCGCTCTCAGGTGCGGGAGACGCTGTTCGAGGGCCGGCCGCCCGTCTACCTCGGCTACCGCTCGCATCGGATGGTGGTCGAGAACGCGGACCGGGTCGAGCACTTCACCGAGTTCTACGGCTGCGGCCAACGCGTCGGGCTCGTCCCCATCTCGGTGACCGAGCTCTACGTCTGGACGACCTTCAACTCGTCGCTGGAGAGCGCGGCGGCGGTCGGGGAGGTCGGCGAGCTGCGGGCGCGCTTCCGGGAGTTCACCGATCCGCGGGTTCGGGGCGCGCTGGGGCGGGTCGCCTCGTCGGACGACGTCCTGTGCACCGACATCGAAGAGGTCCACCAGCCGGAGTGGGTCCGGGGACGGGCGGTGCTGCTGGGAGACGCGGCCCATGCCCTGACCCCGAACATGGGGCAGGGCGCCGGCATGGCGATGGAGGACGCGGCGGTGCTGGCCGAGGAGCTGGCCGCGGTCGGGGCCGGGTCCAGGCCGCTGGCGACGGCGCTGGCGAGCTACGTGGCCCGGCGCCGCCGCCGGGTGGAGACGGTGATGCGGCTCTCACGCGAGGTGGGGGAGGAGGGTCAGCTCACCGGCCGCGTCGCCTGCTGGCTCCGCAACCGGCGCTTGCGCCGTGACGGCCGGGACGTCACTCGCCTCGAGGTCGCGCTCGAACGGCTGCTCGCCTATCCGATCTGAGACCGGAGGTCATCATGGGACGGATCCGGCACATCGCGATCACCGCCGAAGACCCCTTCGTCACCGCCGAGCTGTTCAAGCAGGCGCTCGGCCTCGAGGAGCTGGCCCGCGGGGACAGCGACGTCGCGCGCGAAGTCTACCTGACCGACGGCTACGTCAACCTCGCCATCGTCTGCTGGAAGCGCACCCCGGAGAACCCGAATCCGTATCCCGACGGGTACGGGCTCGACCACTTCGGCGTGCAGGTGGAGGATCTCGACGCCGCCGAGGCTCGGGTCCGCCGGGCGGGGGCGACGCCGCAGCCCCCGCCCAAAGTGGACCTGGCCAAGCTCGGCGGGCGGATCTTCTTCGAGAAGA
The DNA here is from genome assembly GCA_036001225.1 of Candidatus Methylomirabilota bacterium. GTDB lineage: Bacteria > Methylomirabilota > Methylomirabilia > Rokubacteriales > DASRDR01 > DASYUM01. The sequence goes on from DASYUM010000344.1 coordinate 6,332, forward strand.
AGTACACGCTGGCTGGCGTCAAGTTCGACCTCTCGCACGAAGGGTGGCCGATCAGCCGGGTCGAGCAGCAGAACCGCGACCGGAAGAGTTGAGGAGGCCGCGCGATGCCGAACATCACGATCCAGTGGTACGCGGGGCGCACCGAGCAGCAGCGACGGGAGATCGCCGCCGCCATCACCGAGGCCATGGTGCGGATCGGCAAGACGACCGCCGACCAGGTCCACATCGTCTTCCAGGACGTCGAGAAGACGCACTGGGGAGTGAACGGGAAGCTGGCCAGCGACGCTCGCTGAGCGCGCCAACCTCCGGCCGGGCCGCTACCGGCCGGCGCCGGGCGTGAAGGGGACGCCGCTCGCCGCCGCCACCTCGCGGAGCTGGGTGACGAGGCCGGGGGCGAGGGGGATGCCGTCGCGCCGCCGGCGCTGCTCGCACTCCCACTCGGGCTCGCCGGCGACCCAGATCCGTTCGGCGCCCGCGGCCTTCGGTGAGTCCTTGAGCGAGCGCAGCGGGTCGTCCAGGTCGGCCTGGAAGGCGTCGAGCGGCCGGAAGCGCGCGATGTCGATGGCGCCGAAGAAGTGGCCGACGTTCGCCCGCCCCGGCGGCGTCCCGGCCCGGCGGTGGACGTCGGAATGCGCCGCCCCCGACAGCACCCCGGCCAGGATGTCCACCATGACCGAGAGCCCATAGCCCTTGTGGCTCCCCTGCTCGGGCGTCCCGCCGAGGGGGGTCAGGAGCCGGTCGCCAGCGCGAGGTTCGGGTCGGTGGTGGGCTGGCCGCTCGCGTCGAGGGCCCAGCCGGCCGGGATCGGCTTGGCCCAGCGGGAGGCCACCGTCAGCTTGCCGATGGCGACGGTGCTGGTCGCCATGTCGAGGACGAACGGATACTCGCGCCTGGCTGGCGCCGCCACCGACAAGGGGTTCGTCCCCAGGAGCGGCCTCCGGCCGAACGTGGGGACGGTGGCCGGCCAGGGGGCGTTGGTCATGCTGATCCCGACCATGTCGTGGGCGAGCGCCAGCATGGAGTAGTTGGCCGCCGCCCCATAGTGGTTCGAGTTGTGGACGGCGACGAAGCCGACGCCGTGCTCGCCCGCCTTGGCGATCGCCAGCTCCATGGCGACCGTGGAGACGTGCTGGCCGTCGATGGCCGCCGTGGGCCCCTCGTCCCGCTCGACCTTCGGCTCGGCCGCCGGCACGATGTAGCCGGCCCGGTGCCACTCGTGGTACTTGGGCAGCATCCCGACGCCGTGGGAGTCCACCCCCCGCAGGTCGGTGCGGACCATGAGGTCGGCGGTCACCGCGGCGATCCGCCCCGGCGTGCCCCAGCGCTCGAGCACAGCGAGGATGAAGGCGCGGAGCGCCTCCGGCCGCACGACGAGGGGCGCGTCGGTCATTCGGGTTCCCCCGCTGGTGCCTCTCGCGGGTCAATGCCCGTGATGCGGAGCGCGGCGGCCTTCGAACGGTAGCGGCGGTTCAGGCGGACCATCACCGCGGTCAAGCCCTCCAAGATCGGCGCCATCGTGAGCGGGCCCGCGTCGAGACAGCGGACGCCGAGATCCTCGATCAGGTCGGCGGCGGTGGCCTTGGCGTCGGCCGCGTCGCCGCAGATGAGGACGTCGGCGTCCAGCTCGTGGTCGAGGCGGGTCAGCTCGTGGGCGGCCAGGGCGTGGAGCCCGGCCACCACGCGGGCCTCGGGCCCGAGGACCGCCTGGGCTTCTTCGGCGGCCGATCCCTCGGGCGGCGGCGCGTAGAGCCGCGGCCCCGCGAAGTCGAGCGGGACGACCGTCTCCAGGACGATCTTGCCGGCCAGCGCCGGCCGCAAGGCGGCGAGCAGCGCCCGGTGGCCGGCGTGCGGCACCGTCACCACGGCCAGGTCGCCCTCGCGCCCCGCCGCCTCGTTGGTGCGGCCGTCGAAGACGCCGCCGGGAACCTGGCGGGCCAGCTCGCGCGCCCGATCCCACGCCCGCTCGGCGCTGCGGGAGCCGATGAGGATCTGATGCCCGGCGCGCGCCCAGCGGAGGGCGAGCCCGGTCCCCTCCTTGCCCGTCCCGCCCAGGATCGCGACGATCATGCGAGCATCCAGCGCGCGGCGACCGCGGCCAGCGCGGCGGCGGCGGCCCCCGCCAGCGCCCACGGCCAGAAGTCGGCGCGCAGGAAGGGGAGCGCGGAGAACGGGGAGCGCCGCTGGGCGGGACGGACGCGGCCGTCCAGGAGGGCTTCGACCAGCGCCAGCGCCTCGCCGTGCAGGACCTCCAGCGTCGCCCGGGCGTACGCCGGGTCGGCGAGGGCCGGATGGCCCACGTAGCCCGACCCGCCGTCGCGCAGCGGGTAGTTCGGCCGCAGTCGTTCGAGCAGCGCGTACCGGGCGGGCGGCAAAGACCGGTAGCCGCCGTCCACGAGATCGGGGCGGAGCTGCAGCATCAGTGAGGTCTCCCACCATCCTCCGTGGGCGTCCTCCGCGAAGGCCTGCCGCTCGACGGTGGTCAGCGGCCGTCCCAGCGCGGCCTCCACCTTGTCGAGATAGCGGCCGCGCAGGAACTCCCACATGATGTGTCCGGTGAACGAGGCCATGGTCACCCGGTGACGCCGGGAAACGGTGGCGGCCGCCTCGTCGAGGGCGACCAGGTGAGTGAGCCCGCCGTGGCCGTTGGCGACGAGGATGTAGCGGAAGCCGACCTGCGCCAGTGAGCTGCCGTAGTCGACCAGGACGTCTCGCACCGCCCGGGCCCGCACGGTCACCGTGCCCGTCGCCCGGAAGGTGAAGGAGCCGAGGTGGAGCGTCGGGGCGAGGACGGCGGTCCAGCCGGGGCGCGCGGCCACCAGGCGCTCGGCCACCGCCTCGGCGAAGTAGCGGGCCGCGAAGGCGTCTACGCCGAGCGGCAGGTGGGGTCCATGCTCCTCGAGCGGACTCACCGGGAGCAGGATCACCGTGCGCGCGCGATCGAGCGCGTCGAGCGCTGGGGAGGAGAGCTCCTCGAGCCGAAGAACACTCATGCCTGGGGACGATGGGTGGCCGCCACGTAGTCGGCGCGGGCCCGCTCCAGCTCGGCCGCCACGATCTGGCGCTCGGCGAGCAGTCGGACGGCGGCCTGGCGGTGGGTGAGGGCCAGGGCGCCGAAGCGGAGCCGACTGCCAAGCCGGTCGAAGCCGGCCAGGTAGTGGTAGGCGACGAGGCCGCTCGTCGGGAGCGAGAGCGCGAAAGCCAGCGCCGGCAGCGGGCCGGCGGCGCGCAAGACCAGCCACACCTCCAGGCTCCAGAAGACCGGAAAGGCGACGATGCTGGAGAGCAGGCGCACGGTCGCGTAGTCCGTCTCCTTGCGGGCCATCCGCTGGGAGAGCCAGCGGGGCAGGAGATACGGCAGCGCGTTGACGACCGCTCCGTAGGCGAAGATCGGCAGCCCGATCAGCGCGACGCCGGAGGCGCGGAGTCGGCGGGCGGCCGGCGCACCCGCCAGCCGCGCCCGGACGGCCTGGTCGCGGATGTGATGCTCGGCGAGCAGGGCTCGGTACCCCTGGATGCGCTGCCAGAGGCGCTCGACCCGTTGGGGGTCGTGGGCTCGGAAGTAGGTCACGGCGTCGCCGATCGTGCGCGCGAGCCGGAGCGGATCCACCTCGGTCGCCTCGAGCCCGCGCTCGGCCTGGAGCCGGCTCACCAGCTCCTGTCCGTACAGCTCGTCGACCGCGCGAACCAGTTCGCTCACCTCGATGCGCTCGGCGTGGATCACCTGGCTTTCCATCGCCCACTGGATCCGGGTGGTGAGCGCATCCACCGCCTTGGCGGGGTCGTCCTGGTACTGGAGGAGGTGCGGGGCGACCGGGACCGGGGGCCCGAACGCGATCAACACGCGGCTGCGGAACGACTTCCGAGCCTCGAAGCTGAGTCCCACCGGGATGACCGCCAGTTCGGCTCCCGCGCCCCCGGACTGCCGCCGCGCCTCGTAGGCCAACGCGATGCGCGCGGCACCGGTCCGGATCCGCTGGACCCGGGCCTCGGCGTGCGTCGTCCCCTCGGGGTAGATGGCGACGAGACGGCCGTCGGCCAGCGCCTCCAGGCAGGCGGCGAACATCTCCGCATTCCGATCCATCGTCTGGGGGTCGTCTTGCTTGCGGTAGACCGGGATCGCGCCGCATCGGCGGAGGAAGCGCGCCAGCAGCGGCCGGCGGAAAAGGGCGGCCGTCGCCAGGTAGTGGACCTTGCGGCGGACCACCGCGCCCACCAGCAGGGAATCGATCAGGTTGTTCGGGTGGTTGATGCAGAGCAGGACCGGACCCCGATCCGGGGCCCGCTCGGGATGCCGGGTCTGGACCGTCTTGAAGAAGAACCAGATCCAGAACCGGGCCAGGCTCCGGACAGTGGCGTAGAAGCGATCGGCCGGTTCGGCGGCCGCCAGGGTCACGGGCCGGCGCCCGAGACCGGAAACGCGCGCACGATCGCGAACTTGCCGATCACGCGCCCAGTGTAGGAAGGGCCGGTCGGCGCTGTCAAGCGCGTGTCGGTGGTCTCGGTATGGCTGATGCATCTTCAGGCCGAAACCGCGGCGACGGGAGAGTGACACCATGGAAGAACGCGTGGAAGTGCAGCAGATTCCGGTCAAGGTGTATCGCACCGCCGAGCGGCTGTCGGTGGCGGCGCCGATGCCCGGCCTCGGCCCCGAGGACATCACCGTCGAGGTCACGGCCGACGGGTATCTCGTCCTGAACGGCAAGCTGCGCGGCGCGCTGAAGGGCGACAAGGACCTGCTGGCCAGCGAGTGGTCGGTCGGCCCCTACCGCCGCAACCTGGCGCTCCCGGTGGCGGTGGACGGCAGGGCAGCCACCATCACCTACGGCAACGGGGTCCTCGTGGTCGCGCTGCCGGTGGCCGCCGAGACGCGCCCGGCCTTCATCACCCTCGAGCGAGTGGGGCGCGCCCGGGGCGAGGGCCGCAGCCCGGACCGAGATGCGGCTTGACAGCCTGCCGCCTTCGGGGTTCACTATAAGGTGACGGGGGCTGTGGCGCCCGCTCCTGTCGTGGCAGAGACCATCGAGGAGGTCAGTGATGGAGACTCCACCGGGCCTGCCAGGCGCGCCGTCAAGGCTGGTTGCTTGATGGCGCGTGTCCTAGCGTAAGACCCATCATCCCGGCTCCTGCCGGGACGCGCAGTTGAATCTGCGCACGGCTGACGAAGCCCTGGGGGCGGAAGTGGTGCACCAGTTCCGCCCCCGGGCTTGCTTTTCCCCGCCGGGCCGATACCCGTCGCATCCCTGCGTCCTCGGTCGTGGGCGCGCATATTCGGGACCGCGCGCCCCGGACGGCGGGGCCCCAGCCCCGCGACGTCCGGCGGCACGCATATTCGGGACCGCGCGCCCCGGACGGCGGGGGCCCCCAGCCCCGCGACGTCCGGCGGCACGCATATTCGGGACCGCGCGCCTCGGACGGCGGGGCCCCAGCCCCGCGACGTCCGGCGGCGCGCATATTCGGGACCGCGCGCCCCGGACGGCGGGGCCCCAGGCCCCGCGACGTCCGGCGGCACGCATATTCGGGACCGCGCGCCCCGGACGGCGGGGCCCCAGGCCCCGCGACGTCCGGCGGCGCGCATATGCGGCATACGCCTCGGCGCCCCTCGGGCCTGCGTCCTTGATCTGCTCGGGTCTCGGCCCGGCGGCGTGCTCCAGTGAGAAGGGGGCAGCGATGATCATGCGAGAGACGGAGCGATCCATCTACCTCGACGTTGAAAAGGCCGAGTGGCAGGCGACGCCCTATCCGGGCATCGAGACGAAGACGCTCTACAGCGACCCTTCGGGTCGGCGCACTACGCTGACCCGCTTCGCTCCCGGCGCCAAGCTGCCCGCGCATCGCCACGTGGGCCTCGAGCAGAGCTTCGTCCTGGAGGGGTCCCTGGTGGACGACGACGGCGTGTGCACGGCGGGCAACTTCGTCTGGCGCCGGCCCGGCTCCGTCCACAGCGCGTGGTCGCCGAACGGCTGCGTGGTGCTCGGGATTTTCGACGCCCCCAACGAATTCCTGCCGGCGGGCCGATAACCGTCCGCCGGCGGTCCCGCTCCGACCTCAGCGGAAGAGGTCCTGCGAGGGGTCGCGCAGCAGCTCGCGCGCCGAGCCGGCACCCGGCGTGTAGGCGTACCCGCGGATCAGCGCGACCGGCACCCCGTCGAGCTTACCCATCACGAGCTCGGCCGCCCCTGCCAGCTCATCCGCCACGGCGAGGATGGTCGCCTGGAGCGTGTATCCGTGGGCGTCGGGCACGCCGAGGTAGCTCCGCAGCGGGCGCATCCCGGCCACGCCGATGGCGACGTTGGCCAGCCCCTCGCGCCAGGGCCGACCGAAGGTGTCCGCGATGATGACCGCGACGTCCAGCTCGAGGAGGGTGCGGACCCGCTCGAGCAGCACGCGCGCCGAGCCGTCAGGGTCTTCGGGGAGCAGGGTCACCCAGCCCGCGCCCGCGTTGGATTGGTCCACCCCGGCGTTCGCGCAGACCTGCCCGTGATGGGTCTCCGTGATCAGGATGCCACGGTCCATCCGCACGATGCGGCGGGACTCGCGCAGGATCAGCTCGACGAGACGGGGGTCCTTCTTCAGGTTGCCCGCTACCTCGCGGGCGAACGCCGAAGGGGCGACCGCGTCGAGCCGGACGAGCCGACCCTCGGCTTTGGAGACGACCTTCTGGCTCACGACCAGGACGTCGCCGGCTTCGAGCGGCGTGCCCTGGGCCTGCGCCGCCGCTACCACCAGCGCGCCCAGGTCGTCACCCGGCCGCACTTCGGGAATCCCCCGCACCCCCAGGACGGTGAGGCGTGCCGCCCGTGTCGCGGCCCCCGAGCCGAGAGCGCGCAACGCGCGGGCCGCCCGCGTGTCGGGACCGTGGGTGAGCAGTGCCTCCAGGTCCTCCGGCGCGTCGATGTCGAGGCCGGCCCCGGGGAGTGCCAGGACCACCGGCTCGATGCCGCGGGCTCGGGCGGCGGCCAGGTGGTCGGCGAACGACGGTTCGCCGAAGCGGAGCGGCAGGGCATCGGGCGGAGCCAGACACGCCGCGTTGGTGCCGACCCCGCTTCGGGAGGGGACGAAGACGGCCGACGGCGGCGGCCCCGAGGCGGCCAGGATCGCCCGCACCTCGTCGGTCGTCAAGCAGGGCAGGTCGCCGGGCACCGTGAGCATGACCGTCGCGCCCAGCTCGCGGCAGGCGGCGAGGCCGCGCGCGACGGCGGCGGTGTGCCCTTCCGCGTCGCGCTCGGGGAGCACGGTGGCGCCATGGCGCCCGGCCAGGGCGGCGGCATCGGCGTCGGGGGTGACCACCAGGATGCGATCGAGGCCGGCCCCGGCGAGCGCCTGGAGGACGTCTTCCAGCATCGCCCGGGCCAGAGCGGAACGTCCCTCGGCCGGGACGGCGCGGACGAGCCGCTGCTTGGCGGTGCCGAACTCCTTGGCTGGAACTACGGCAATCCTCATGGCTCGAGGTCCACCGCCGCCAGTGCTGCCCCCGCGAGCGCCACCTCGGCGGCGCCGTCGGTCATCAGGGTCTCGGCGAGGACCGGCCGCACGCCGCGCCGCTCGAGGTCGGGCCCGAGCCCGGTGTCCCGGCGGTCGATGACCAGCACGTCGAGCCAGGGGGCGTAGAGGTCGGCGATGCTCAGCGCGGAGACCGGCAGACCACGGGCGGCGAGGAACTTCCCGGCCGGCCCGCTGACCGGCGCGCCGCCGACGATCGGGCTCACCGCCACCACTGGCGCCCCGGTGCGCTCCAGCCCGGCCCGGATCCCGGGAACGGCCAGGATCGGCCCGATGGACGTCAGCGGGTTCGAGCAGCAGACGATCACCGCCTCGGCCTCCGCGAGAGCCGGGAGGATTCCCGGGGCGGGCCGGGCCGCGGCCGCGCCTTCGTAGACGATCTCGTACACCTCGGCTTCGGCCTTCTCGCGCACGAAATACTCCTGGAATCCGAGCCAGCCGGCACTGGTGCGGAGCCGCGTCCGGACCGGGTCGTCTGACATGGGACAGAGCCGGGCCGCGACGCCGAGCGCTGCCGTCAGAACGCGGGTGGCGGCCGACAGCGTGGCCCCGCCCCGCAACAGCTCCGTGCGGCGGACATGGGTGGCGAGGTCCCGGTCGCCGAGACTGAACCAGGTCTCGCCCCCGAGGTCGGCGACGGCGTCACGGCAGTGAAAGGTGTCGCCCTCGAGACCCCAGCCCCGGGCCGGGTCGAGCCGCCCGGCGAGCGCGTAGGCGACGGAGTCGAGGTCGGGCGAGACGTGCAGGCCCCACCAGTCGAGGTCGTCGCCCGTGTTGCCGATGATGAGCAACCGGGCGGGATCCGTGACCCGGGCGAGCCCTCGCAGGAGCTTGGCGGCGCCGGTGCCTCCGGCCAACGCAACGAGCACGGTGACGGCCGGGCCGGCTTACCCGCGCCGACGGGGACCGCGCCCCTCGGCGTCCGGGGCGGCGATCGTGTAACTACCGGGCCGGCGCCAGGCATGGAGACCGGTGCCCGCGCGGCCCTTCAGGCCGTCGGGCAGAAAGGCCTCGGGGACCGGGACGAACCCGCTCCGGACCCAGACGCGATCGAGGCCCTGCGGTCGGGTGAACAGCGTGGTCATCTTCAGCCCGGTCGCCTCGTCCAGGAGCGCGGCGACCAGGTGGGCCGCGACTTCCATGGGCCCGCCCTCGGACGGCGGCTCGACCACGACCGGCCCATGGATGAACCCGAAGTCGCCTCGGCGCTCGACGAGGACACCGCCGACCAGTCGTCCGTCGGCCTGTGCCTCCCAGGCCAACTCCCCCGGCCCTGGCGCCGGGGCCGGCGCTCCCGCGAAGTCGAACAAGCGACGCACCTCGGGCGCCCCGGCCTGGCACGAGCGATACGTGATCCCCTGCCAGGTGCGGGGGGCTTTGCCCAAGTAGGCCCTCCTGCCCATAAAAGGTCACGGCTGCCCAAGAAGTGGCTGACGGCGAACATCGTCACGGCCGACAGGGGCGCAGGGGGCAGGGCTTCGAAAAGGGCAAATAGTATAACACCCCTTCGCCTCACAGCCTCGTAATCTCACGCTCACGCCGGAACGGCGTGAAACCCCAAAATGTTTGACCGTGAGCCCACGGCGCTCTATGCTTATCCTGGCCGGGAACACAAAAGGCTCCCGGCAGAAGGAGGCGGGGCGATGCCGATACGCGTTATGCCCGACGGTTCGTTCGTGTGCGACACGCCCGATGAGGCGATCAGCATGCGCGACCGTCTCATGGAGCGACGCGCGAAGGAGGCGCGTCGTGAGGCTCGCCGGGTGGCCCGGGCTGGGGCACCATCTGACCATGTCGGTGCTGGGAACGGCGACGGAGACAAGACCACCGCCCTCCAGGCGCTCTTGGTGGACTCGCCGGATGGGATTTCCTCGGACGATCTGGCGCAGCACCTCGGTGTTGGCGCACGGAGCCTCCCGCCCCTGATGGTGGCCTTGCGCCGACGCGCGCGGGAGAAGGGCCACGACTTGGCGCAGCTTTTGGTGCGGGAGCGGATCTTTGACCAGTCTGGGCGTGCCGTCAGCAGGTATCGCCTGACAGAGGAGGGCGTCAAGCTTCTGAAGGAGGATTGAGGAGAACCGGAGGCCGCTCCCGCCTTCCTTACCGGGCTG